>DIHF01000017.1:0-15056 GCA_002420015.1 Micavibrio sp. UBA5703 | reverse complement strand
GCGGCATGGCCTTTTCCGATGGCCGCCTCTACGTGACAAACGGTTTTAGCGAACTAATCGCCGTCAACCCTGAGGACGGAAAATTTGTCTGGCGCAAACATATCGCCGCACCTTCGCGGGCCGCCCCGACCGTCATCAACGGCCGCATCTTTATCACAACGCTCGACAACCGCCTTCTTGCCCTCAACGCAGCCGATGGCGCGGTGTTGTGGGAACATAGCGGCCTGAGCGAAACCGCCGCGCTGGTCGGCGGCGCAAGCCCTGCGGCCAACAACGACATCGTCATTCCCGTCTTTTCTTCGGGTGAAATCGCGGCGCTGCGCGTGGCCAACGGCTCCGTTGCGTGGTCGGACAACCTCTCCAATCTGCGCAATTTCGGCGGGCTTGAGAGTATGGCCGATATCAAGGGCCTGCCTGTCATCGACAAGGGCCTCGTCATCGCCATCAGTTTTTCCGGTCGCCTTGTCGCATTGGATGAACGCACGGGCGTGCGCGTCTGGCAACGTGAAATCGGCGGCGCGCAAACGCCCTGGGTTGCGGGCAATCATATCTTTGTCCTCTCCAGCGACAACCAGCTTATCGCTCTCGGGCGCGAGAATGGCGTAATCCGCTGGGTGCTGGACCTTCCGCGCTTTGAAAACCCGGACAGCAAGAAAAATCCCATCCGCTGGACCGGCCCGGTTTTCGCGGGTGAGCGCCTCATACTGGCCGGAACCGGCGGGCGCGTGGTCGAAGTCACCGCGAATAAAGGTATCGTTGCCAGAAACTGGTCCGTCGGGCACACGGTTTCCATCCCGCCCGTGATCGCTGGCGGCACGCTCTATCTACTGTCGGAAGATGGAACCCTGTCGGCGTTCAGGTAATGCACTCATGTTAACAATCTCCATCATCGGCCGTCCGAATGTCGGCAAATCGACGCTTTTCAACCGTCTGGCGGGAAAGCAGCTTGCCATCGTCGACGACAGGCCCGGCGTGACGCGGGACTGGCGCGAGGCCGAGGGCCATCTTTTCGAACGCGAGTTTCGCATCATCGACACCGCCGGGCTTGAGGAAAGTTTCGATGATTCCATTCAGGGGCGTATGCGCAAACAAACCGAAAGCGCGCTCAAACAAACCGATGTCGTTCTGTTTGTAGTGGACGGGCGCGAGGGCATTAGGCCCTCGGATGAACATTTCGCCGGGTGGCTGCGGCGGCAGAACAAACCCGTCATCCTCGTTGTCAACAAATGCGAGAACGAGAAAATAACGGGCGGCGCGCTGGGCGAAGCTTACGCGCTCGGCCTTGGCGATCCGGTTCCTGTTTCCGCCGCGCACGGCATAGGCCTTGATGATCTTTATCACGTCCTCACCCCCTACTTCCCCGAAGAAGAAACCACAGACCCTGACGATGGTGAAGCATGGACAGATGACGAATTTGATGACCTCGACGCTATCGAGGGCGATGAGGATTTCGAGATGGAGCCGGGAGAAGAAGACGCGCCCGAAATCCCCATCAAAATCGCCATTGTCGGGCGGCCCAATGTCGGCAAATCGACGCTGCTCAACTCTATTGTTAATGACCAGCGCGTCATGACCGGGCCGGAAGCCGGCATCACCCGCGATTCCATCGCCGTGGACTGGACGTTTGAGGGCCGCGCCTTCAAGCTGGTCGACACCGCCGGAATGCGCCGCCGCGCAAAGGTTCAGGATGCCATCGAGAAAATGTCCGTTGAAGATTCCCTGCGCGCCATTCGTCTCGCGCAGGTCGTCGTTCTTGTGCTGGACGGAAACGCGATTTTCGACAAGCAGGATCTCCAGATCGCCGACCACGTGATCGAGGAAGGCCGCGCCCTTGTCATTGCCATCAACAAATGGGATGCCGTGAAAGACAAAAAAACGGCAATGGAAACTTTTGAAGATAAAATGCAATACTCACTGGCGCAAATAAAAGACGTGCGCTTTGCAACCATTTCGGCGCTCAACAATAAAAACATCGACCAGCTTCTTGCCGCCGTCATGGAAACCTATGCGCTGTGGAATAAACGCATCCCGACGGGTGGCCTGAACCGCTGGCTGCGCGCGATGGAGAGCCGGAACCCCGCACCCCTTGTGGGCGGACGGCCCAACCGCGTGAAATACATCGCGCAGGTCAAAACGCGCCCACCGACATTTGCGCTCTGGGCCTCAAAACCCGGCGATCTCCCCGATTCATACAAGCGCTATATCACCAACGGTCTGCGCGAGGATTTTGGCCTTCCCGCCGTGCCGATCCGCCTTTTGATCCGCGCCAGCAAGAATCCTTTTACACAATCATAAAAAGGACATTACCTTTACTTGCAGAGGCTGTCTTTACAAACTTAATCGGACTGCAGATAACGCTGTGCACCTCTTATGTGCTGTTTTCTTATTTCGGAGTTAACCTGCGTGTAAGGATAAAGTCTGGCAAATATGCCATTTATTTCAGCCTCCGTTAAATTATTTCTATGTGTTTGCCCATGGATTTGAGCAACAACAGATGCAACCTCGTGTCGCTTTATAACGTGAACATTTCTATTTCTTATCGTGACATCTCTGAATGTACATTCATCCGAAAAAACGATTATAGACCACATAGGAAAGTTTTCACCAATAAGACGCTTTAAATGGGTTATATGAGAGATGTTTTGCATTACCGGATTGTAAAATCGTTCTTTGCGGCTACGACCTCTGCCCATTGGAAAAGTTTGCGTCCAATTTCGATGTGCATCGTTTCCAAAAATCCAACCACCATAATTTTTGCTCTCAATAACAAACAAACCCTTCAGGGTTATCAAGAGCACATCAATTTCTGTAGTTTCCTTGTTTGCCTTTGGGAGATAAATGTTAAACAGAAACTTTCCGCCATCGTCTTCAAAATGCCGCAAGTGTTCATAAATTAAATACTCACCCCGTGTTCCCTTATCCATGAAGAAATAAGGATTTTTTGATATTTGGTAGTATGTCGTCTCCTTATAAATCTTGTTTTTATAAACAAGTACACAAATTACAGCGACAATAGGAAATATAAGAAAAATGGCATCCATTTTTTATCTAACCGTCTGTGGTTTAAAAACAGGATATTCTTAAGCGCAAACAACTTCGCCGTGGCGTTTGCATCCAGGCGCGGCCAGTTCCAGATAAGCCCCTACCACATCCTCGGGCTTCTTCATCTCACCACCATAGCCGCCGGGGAATGCCTCGGCCAGCATAGCGGTATCGACGATGCCCGGATCGACAAGATTGACCTTCATGCCGGTTTGCTCTGTCTCGGCGGCGTAAACCTTGCCCAGCATGTTAAGGGCGGCCTTGCTTGCCGAATACGGCGCCCAATAAGCCAGAACCATTTCGGCCAGACCAGATGTTGTAAAAATAACCCGGCCCGCTTCAGAAGCACGCAACAACGGATCGAGCGTTTTAATCAGCCGCACATTGGCCGTAAGGTTAATGTCAAAAACCTTTTCCCAGTCCTTCGGGTTCACCTGATGCGCGGGCGTGAGCGTCCCCAGCACGGCGGCATTGCCGACAAAAATATCGAGCCGCCCGAATTTCTCGAAAATAGCCGGGCCGAGCTTGTCGATATCGGCCAGCTTGCGCAGATCCATCGGCATCAACGTGGCGCTGCCCCCGGCAGCGCGGATTTTGTCGTCGACCTCCTCCAGTGCGCCCTGCGTGCGGGCCAGCAGAATGACATGCGCCCCGGCCCTGGCATAGGCCAGCGCCACCGCCGCGCCAATCCCCCGCGACGCGCCCGTCACCAGCGCAATTTTTCCTTTTAAATCAATGCTTTTTGTCATGTTATAACATTCGTTTGACTTTGAGTTATACCATTTGTTATACTGAAAGCGGGAGTACAAAATAATGACCGAAGTCACCGTAACCCAGATCGGCAATTCCAAAGGCGTTATCCTGCCCAAAGAGATACTCGCCAAACTGCGCGTTGACAAGGGCGATAAGCTCTACATCACCGAAACGCCCGGCGGAATCCAGATCACGCCCTATGATGCCGATTTCGCCCGCACCATGGAAGTCGCCGAGCGCATCATGCGCGAAGACCGCGATGTCCTTAAAAAACTGGCGGAATAAGTCATGCAAGAACCATATTGGATCGGCAAAGGGGCCGCTATGGCCATGCACGAACGCCAGCTCGCCGAGCATGGTGGCATTTCCGGTACGCGTGACGAAGGCCTGCTTGAATCGGCGCTCGACAAACCAAAAAATCTGTTTTTCTATTCCGACGCACCCGTTGATATGGCGCGGCTGGCGGCGTCTTATGCCTATGGCATCGCCACGAATCATCCATTTCTCGATGGTAACAAGCGAACGGCACACGTCGTTGCGCGTACCTTTTTACTCCTTAACGGCTATAACCTTGAGGCATCTCAGGAAGAAAAATACAAAACCATCATGGCGCTGGCCGCGAGCGAAATGGATGAAGACGCCCTCGCCGCGTGGTTCGCCAAAAACACAAAAAAATCCTAAAAACAATATTTTGTTGACATAATGTTTTTCGTGCTCTAAGACTGCACAATGCGTTTACTGAAGGAGAGTACCCATGCCCGGAACAAAGACCGCTAAGCAAGAAGAACACCAGAAATACACATCCCTTGGTGTCATTTCGGATATGTTCAAAGCCCGCGCAGAAGGGAAGGAATTGACGTATCACGAAATTATGAAGTCACTAAAGAGCTTTATGTGGAGAAGCCAAACTAACTTGTGGCCCAAGGTCCGACAGGAAAAACCCGAGAGTCGTTGGGCAGTTTCCCGCCTTCTGATTAGCGAACTCCCTAAAGCAAAAAGATATGCAGCCTACACGACTCTGTATGAGGTCGTACACAGACACGATAACCCTCAAACACCAAAAAACACCTTTATCCTGCAAAGGTGTCTGACAGAAGCCCATCGCCACGTCCCTTACCTGGCAGCCAGTAAGCGCTACAAAAGCTACATGGAGATATACAAGTCAGCGCAAACCCTGAAAATCCTTCCAGACATCTTACAAGATGCCTTTGACTCTGTTTCTGATCTGGCAGAAGAAGATCGCTTTACAGCCTATGCAAATCTCTTCGACAAGTTGGAAGTTTCCAGCCCCCTTCGAGCAAAAACTCTGCAAAAAGCCTTTGATTCCATACCTTTTGCATCGGCCCATGAATACGGAGCTTATAAATGGATAGAGGAAAATGCCCAAGAGGGCAGCTCTTTACAGGAAGAGGCAGGAGCAAAAAAGAAAGCCGTATGCATGGTGATATATCCTCTTGAAAGCGATAATCACCCCGAAAAAATGACCATAGACGATTTCTTACAAAGGCACGGTCCGGCCTAGCTCTTCTTGCTCGCACGGCGTTCGCGCAGGTCGGTAACCTTGTCGCCCGAACGCTTGTTCTCGTTATCGGTGAGTTCTGCCGGGTAATCCCCGGTAAAGCACGCATCGCAATATTGCGGGGTCTTCTTGTTGCGGCGCGCCTCACCCACGGCGCGATATAATCCATCATGAGAAATATAGGCCAGCGAATCCGCGCCGATGAAATCGCAAATCTGCTGCACCGACATAGAATGTGCCAGTAACTCCTCGGTCCTTGGCGTATCGATGCCGTAAAAGCATCCGTATTTGGTGGGCGGGGAGGATATGCGCATATGAACTTCTTCCGCACCCGCGTTGCGCACCATCTCGACAATTTTCTTGGACGTCGTGCCGCGCACGATGGAGTCGTCGACCAGAACGACCCGCTTGCCCTTGATATAGGCGCGGTTGGCGTTGTGCTTGAGCTTTACACCCAGATGCCTGATCTTGTCGCTCGGCTCGATGAACGTGCGGCCAACATAGTGATTACGGATGATGCCAAGCTCGAACGGAATGCCGCTTTCCTCTGCAAATCCAATCGCCGAGGGTGTACCGCTATCCGGCACTGGCACGACCAGATCGGCCTTGACCGGAGCTTCCCGCGCCAGCTCCGCGCCGATGGCCTTGCGCGACTCGTAAACCGATTTTCCCTCCATGAAGCTGTCGGGGCGGGCGAAATAGATATATTCGAAAATGCAAAAACGCTCGGGTTTTTTTGCCAGCGGGTACGAACTTTGCACGCCCTTGCCGTTCAGGACGACCATCTCGCCCGGCTCGATATCGCGCACGAAATCCGCGCCGATGATGTCGAGCGCGCAGCTTTCCGAAGACAAAATGTAACTATCGCCCAGCCGCCCCAGCACCAGCGGCCTGATGCCGTTCGGGTCGCGCACGCCGATGACCTGCCCGCCGCCGGTGAGTGCAACAAACGAATAAGCGCCCTTTATCTTTTTCAGCGCCTCCGTGAAACGCTCGGCAAAAGTTTTCTTTTGCGATTGCGCGATCAGGTGAATGATGACTTCGGTGTCGCTGGTGGACTGGAAGATCGCGCCGCGCTTGACCAAATCGGCGCGCAGCGTCATCGCGTTGGTCAGGTTGCCGTTATGCGCGATGGAAAACCCGCCGAAATCCATATCGGCATAAAGCGGCTGGATGTTGCGGATGCCAGACTCGCCCGTCGTCGAATAGCGGTTATGGCCGATAGCGGCATGGCCGGTCAGAAGATTGATGACGGCCGCATCGCCGAACGTGCCGTCAACAAGGCCAAGCGCCTTTTTGCTGTGAAAATGCTCGCCGTCGAAACTGACGATGCCGCAGGCTTCCTGGCCTCTGTGCTGCAAGGCATGCAACCCGAGCGCCGTAAGCGCCGCCGCGTCGTCATGGCCGTACACGCCAAAGACGCCGCATTCGTCGTGGAACTTGTCGTTACTGGTTAAGCGGCTGCTGTTGTTGCTGCTGCTCTGGCTGTGGCTGCTGTTGCTGTTCATCATCTCTTTTTTGCTCGAACAAACGGTCCATATCGTCGCGGAATTCTTCGGTATAACCCGGTGCGGCGTTATTCTGATTTTGCTCTTCCGCCGCCGGTTTCTGGCCTTCCTTCTGAAGAAGGTTGAGGCCTTCCAGCTTCTCGCGTGTGCTGGCCGTCTGGTCTTCGACCTTTTGCTCCATATCCTTCATCATCGACTCGGGAAGGAACGCCATCATCAGAGCGGCAGTCTTCTCAATGTAAAAATGCGTCTTGCTGCCTTCAAACCAGGACTCCTTGGTTTCCGGCGCGACCATGATATGCACCGGCAGGTACATAAGGCCAAGCAGCAGCAACCCGCGCACACCGCCAAACACAACGCCCAAAGTCCTGTCCACCGGACCCAAGCCCATAGCCTTTGCGGTTTCAGCCATAAAATGGCTGATAATCGAAAGCACGATCACAACGACAACAAAAATCCCGCCATAGGCGCAAATAACGCCTAAAAGATCGTAAGGGATCACATCGAAGAGCTTTTTCGGCTCTTCGTCCGGCACAACGCCCAGCCAGCCCTGCACGACAGGAATAAAAAGCGGACCGCCGAAATAGGAAGCCGCCGCCGCGCCAATCGTACCGAAAATCGTGAGAACCTCGCGGATGAAACCGCGGATGAAGGCAATCGCGGCCGAAATCAGCAAAACTGCAAGGGCGAGAATATCAACAACCATGGCGGTAATACCTGTAACGGGCGTTGCCTGAAGGGCAATACATAGGCAATCGGGGGCCAAAAGGCAAGGATTATCATAATCGCCAACCCAAAAACCCGGGAGCAAAACATAGCGCTCCTGTCATCCTGAAGCGCTCTTATCCGCCGTAGCCTTGGCAAAGGCGGATACGCTGAAGGATCTATTTAAAACCACAGATGAACACGAACAAACGCGGATAACAAAATACTGCCTTTCCCGCGCAAGCAGGGATCTTCCATCTATATCTCTACAGATCCCCGCTTACGCGGGGAAAGCAGAAACAAATGAGAAATCCGCGTTTATCTGTGTCCATCCGTGGTTAAAATATCTTCGTATCCTTCGTGGTGAAAAACCCCTCAGGCCCTCATTTTACGCACATCGCCGCCACTGGCGAACAGATCAGCAATATCCTGCACGTGCTGGGTTTCGGTGATCGTAATCATATCCTTCATCGCCGCGCTGAAATCCTTCTTTCCCTTCGGCACCACCGCCCGGTCAAAGCCCAGCTTTGCTGCCTCCTTCATCCGCAAATCCGGCTGGGCGACCTGCCGCACCTCCCCGGCAAGGCCGATCTCGCCAAAAAACACCGTATCGGGCGGCAGGGGCCGCCCCTCCATCGCGCTGGCCAGCGCGGCGGCGACAGCCAGATCGGCGGCGGGTTCGTTGATGCGGATACCACCCGCGATGTTGAGGAATATATCGTTGCCGGAAAGCCGCAGGCCGCAGCGTGCCTCCATCACCGCAACGATCATCGCGAGGCGATTGGGGTCCCACCCGAGTACAGCACGGCGCGGCGCGGCCATGTTGGAGGGCGCAACCAAAGCCTGCACCTCAACCAACATGGGCCGCGTTCCTTCCAGCGCCGCAAGAACGGCGCTGCCCGCCACACCCCCCTGGCGCTGGGAGAGAAAAAGCGCCGAGGGGTTTTCAACTTCGACCAGACCCTGATGCGCCATCTCGAACACGCCGATTTCGTCCGTGGGGCCGAAGCGGTTCTTGACGCTGCGCAGGATGCGGAATTGATGCGATCTTTCGCCTTCGAAATATAAAACCGTGTCCACCATATGCTCCAGCACGCGCGGGCCGGCGATCTGGCCGTCCTTGGTGACGTGACCGACGAAAATCGCCGCGATGCCCCGGGCCTTGGCGGTGCGGATGATTTCCTGCGCGGAAGTGCGGACCTGCGCGACGGTGCCGGGGGCGCTTTCGATGGTGTCGATGAACATGGTCTGGATGGAATCGATAACAAGGATGTCCACGGGGTTTTGCGGGTCGTCGATGGAGGCCACAATATCGCGCACCGATGTCGCGCTCGCCAGCTCCACCGGCGCATCGCCCAGCCCCAGCCGCCGCGCGCGCATGCGCACCTGATCGACCGCCTCCTCGCCGGAGATATAAACGCAGCGCGCCCCGCCTTTGGATAGCGCACAAACCGCCTGCAGCAATAACGTCGATTTACCGATACCCGGATCACCACCAATGAGCGTTGCCGAGCCGGGCACCAGCCCGCCGCCCGTCACGCGGTCGAATTCCTTAATCCCGCTGACATGGCGTTTATAGTCCTTATCGGCTTCGTCCCTGAGCGCAGCAAAAGAAATCGCCCGGCCCTTTTTCTTCGCGCCCAGCCCCTTGGGCAGCGCGGCCTCGGCGCGTTCTTCGGTAATGCTGTTCCACTCGCCGCAGGATTCGCACTTCCCGGCCCATTTGCTTGAAACCGCCCCGCAGGACTGACAGACATAAGATGTTGATGACTTCGCCATAAACTATGTATGACGCAAAAAATAGAACATTTCAAGAACAAAATGACACTTCCAAAAATGTCCTCCTGAAGGGGCGACTTGTCCGGCATAGCCCGAAGGGCGAAGACGGAAGCCCCTGAAGGATCTATAAAAAACCACAGATGCACACAGATGATAGAACTCGTCGCGTTCGTTGCGTTCGTCGCGTTAAAAATCTCTTCAGACGCCCTCTCGCCGCAGCGCCCATTTGACGCGGGCGAAGTCTTTTTCCATGCGGCCATAGATCACGAGCTGTTTGGTTTTGCGTGGGCGGGTTCCCTCGCCGAGGTAAATGCTGTCTTCGAGCGCCAGCGCGCCGTTGCCGTGCATGAAACGCCAGCCCGTCCCGCCCGGCATGCGCAGCAGCGCATCGTCGCCCCCTTGCGTCAACGTAACCTGCACGCGGGGGTGGATGTGAAAGCGTATGGCGATGTCGTGCGGCCGCGCCAGCCCGGTAGCGCAGGTAAACGTATCTTCGCCGCGCAGATCGCATCCCTTGTCGGTCATATACAGGCGTCGCCCGTGCGTAACGCCGTTGAGCGCTACATAGCCGTCATGCGAGGCCTCAACTAGCGAGGACTTTTTCGAATCCTCCCGCACGGTGACAACGGTACGCACCTTGCGGCCCATATGCCCGCCTTCGCGGATTTCGCAGGCGTTGCGGGAATCAATTCCGGCGGTATTATGCGCCGCCGTGGCGCGCAGGGCATCCTGCCATTCATCCTGCGTGGGGTGCGCGCCGCAATTGACGAACAGCCTCTCGCTGCCGTAGCAAAATTCAAACGCCAGCGGCGCAGCGTGCGCGGTGCCGTCATACGGCCAGGCGGGAGTCTTCCCGGTATCGATCATGATCATGCTGCGGCCGAGCGCAACGCGCTCATAGCCCGTGCAGGGCATGGACTGGAGCGCCTTGCCGCGCGCATTGGCCTGCGCCAATACGCTGTCCATGTAGGCGATGTTGCCTTCCTGCGCGCCGTTGAATAGCGCCAGCCCCTTATCCGCGTAACGGAAAAACCGCAGCGCCGGACCCATTTTGTCGATGGCGTGCTGGATCTTGTCAAAGCCGGGATACCCTCCCGCCATCAGCGCGCCGCGCGCATCAAGCAAAATCTGTAGCGCCTCCAGCAACAATGCGGGGCTGCGCGAGACATGCCCGCCGTCGTTCAAAATCTGCCTGCCGATTTCGCGCTCGAAAATAGTGAGCGCCTGCTCGATCCAGTTCTCGCGCCCCTCGAACGCCAGCCCCGCATACAGCAATCCCTTCGCGCCGTGCAAAAGCGCCACGCCGTTCAGATCGCCCGGCAGACTGCGCGACAGGTGCCGCGACTGGCGCATGAGCGAGTCGAAAAACTCGTCCTGAAAATCGTCGCTGGCGCTGGCGGTGAAAGATTCAAAATGCGAAATCCACATCGCCACGCGCTTTGCGGTGATATCGGGCCGCCACGCCAGCCTGTGCCAGACCGGATAATACTCCATCCAGCTTTGCATCAGCGCACGCCCATAGCGCCGCGCGCCGTCACCACCCAGCGTGCGCAGATCGCGCAGCCATTCAAATCCGTGCATATGCGCCAGCCACGTCTCATTGGCATCGTCCGGCTCCCAGAAGTCGCCGCGCATCTCAAGCTGATCGCCGTCGATCGCAAACGTGCCGCCGCACAGCCATCTGCCGCGCTCCGCATCGCCGGACCACGGATCGACCGGCTTGACCAGCAGCCGTTCCGGCACGCTGCCGCGCAGCGACCAGTTGTAAAGAACGCTTCCGTATGCAAACTGCCCGGCGGTTTTTCTGATCTGCGAAATAGCGCGCGCCGGCATAATTACCCTCTCAGCGCCTGAATGTATTCGCCATACTTGCCGGGGCCGTCCTTGAACACCGCCGTTCCGGCCACCAGAACATTTGCGCCCGCCTGAATGCACATCTTCGCGGTTTGCGGCGTGATACCGCCGTCGACTTCCAGATCAATCTCGCGCCCTTCACGCTCGATCATGGCGCGCGCGGCCGAAATCTTTCCCGTCAGGTCAATAAAGCTCTGCCCGCCGAAACCCGGATTGACCGTCATGATCAAAATCAGATCGACCAGATCCATCACATGGGAAATGCTTTCGATCGGCGTAGCCGGATTGAGCGATACGCCCGCCTTCACCCCCGCCGCCCTGATCGCCTGCAGCGTGCGATGAATATGCGGCCCGGCCTCGACATGCGCGGTAATAATATCCGATCCCGCATCGACAAAACTCTGGAGCAGCGGATCGACGGGGGTAACCATCAAATGCACATCGAAAATCTTTTTCGTCGTCTTGCGCAGCGATTTCACCACCGGCGCGCCGAACGTCAGATTGGGCACGAAATGCCCGTCCATCACGTCGATATGGATGTAATCGGCCCCGGCCTTGTCGATGGCGGCGACCTCCTCGCCGAGTTTCGAAAAATCGGCCGATAATATGGAAGGCGCAATGCGTATGGTGTTCTTGGGCGGCATAGGGCGTACGTCTTGAAGGCAAGGCTGTGGAAACAAATGCGTATAACTTTCATAAGTCTATGATAGTTAACGGATTTTGTAAACATCCGTTTGGATAATATTTCCCTCTCCCTGAAGGGAGAGGGATTAAGGGAGAGGACATCAACGGGGGGCTATAGAATCGACATTTATAGCGGTACTTAATCCAACGGGCTTCTTACAAGCCCCCCCGACTAAAACTGACCCGACATGGTTGCCATCACGATACCTCTCTGCACAGCTTACAGTCATTCCATCGCTGCTATAAAAACGTATTGCCGGCGTGCCATCGATGCCATCTGCGCGGACGCGGTAGTCGGGATCAAGGAAAAGAGACACATTCATCAGATTGCCGGTTTTCGCGTCAAAATTTCTGGCAACGTACCTTTGGGTAGCATCGTCATATTCAGACATGTATGTCATTTTTGTGGTGTCTAAATTGTAACGCCGGGTAATCTTGTGTCCGCTCTCATTGGTTTCTGTTGTCCCCTCAATCGCCCTCTTTCCCAATTTTTCAAGAAGTACAGACTTGGTTTCCTTGGCGCCAATGCTAACTAGGATTTCAATCTTTTCTTCTCCTGTTGCATTCTTCGCCCTTTCGCCAAGAGCATTCCATTTTTTTTGCGTTTTTGAATCCAGTTTAAAAGTGCGGTGTATAGTTCCCCTGCCTGTCGGGTCTTCAATACTGACCGCCTTTTCATCCGGTGTGTCGCCCATTATCGACGCGGTGACCACTTCAATGCCTGCGACAATATTTTTTATATCTTGATTAAATATTTCACGCGACGATTTGGGGGCAGCGGCAACAATTCCTTCCGCCACAGGACTGCCCTTCTTCGCGTGATAATTATAGACGATTGCAGCAAAATCTTGGTTGCTAAGATCATGCGATCCCGCCTCAGATTTCGCAGCGGGCGACGCGGCAACTTCATTCATAACCGCTGCAACATTTGTGCCTTTATTACCCCTTGGCTCTATTTTCTTTTCTTCTTTTTTTCCTGTCGCTGCGACCTGTGCCGGGTGTGTGGCTGGCGCACGTTCCTTTCCATCAAGTTTTTTCGTCGGTGCAACATGCGGCGGTGTAACAGGTGGTTTTGCCACGACGTCACCCTTCACTCTTTCTTCTGTCAAGCTAACAGGCGGATTTATTTTTTGCGCCTCATCCTGCAGACGTTTGAATGGCATGGATTTTTGCTGCTGCGGGCCAGAGGCTTTTCCATACGGGCCAAAATCCCCGTCAGTTCCCATACCGAAATGATTCATGGCAAACCACGCCACTCCAACAGATAAAGCAAGACCACCAGCAATAATCACCTTCCTTTTGCCGCCGCTTTCCTTGGAGGCAACTGGTTGCGGGGCTTCGACTTCCTGGTTCACAGCATCGGCGTTCATCGTATGTCTCCTTGACAGAATATTTAATAAGCAGAAGAATACAACAAATTCATGTATTATGTCTAATATTTTATATAAATGGCTAATTATCCATTTGTTTTCAATAACTTATATATCTCAAAAATAACCAACGCACCCTCGTCATTGCAAAGCCCGTAGGGCTGAAGCAATCCAGAATTTTTAAACGCAACGGACGCGACGATTAAGGATTACAATATCCACTTCGTAGAAACCGTTGCGTTCTTTGCGCCCGTTGCGTTTAAAATCCTTCCTTGACAAAAGAGGAAATTTTTCGGGATTATATACTTGACTGCACACGAATCAAAATGACAGAATCTAACGGACAGGGCGGCGTTAAGTTTTCAGGAATTTCCGGTGGTCGGGTTGCGGCGCTTCTCTCGCGCCTCCTTCCCCCTATTGGGGGCCTTTCTGAGGGGCTTGATTGGGATGGGGGGGAACAATCCTCTGGAATCTATGAATTCCATGATACGCATCCCGATTTCATAGAGCGTGATAGCGTCCTGCTCTATTTCCTCGATGGTGATTACCTTTAATTCAAGGTGAAGGCTTCCTTTTACTCGCAACCGATGGCTAAAAATCTCTTCTGTTTCGGGATGAATCATAAAAGGATTGTGAAGGACGGTATTGCGCTTTTCGAATGCGGCTATGGCCGCGTCAATTAGATCATCTATCTTGTCTAGCTCTTGCAGATCGGGAGCCCGTAGCTCCGCAAGAGCGCGTATAACCCGTTCTTTTAATGGGATGGTCATATTAGATGTAAGCGCAAGGGCTTGTATGGCATCAATGCCAAGTAGGCCACCAATAAATTTACCTAAAACATGCTCGGTTTGTGCAGACGCGCCAGCAAGTAAACCGACTGCTTGTAAAAATTTGGGAGGCAAATTTCGGGGATCAAAATCCCAAATAATTTTAGGCTCATGTGGAGTTGGATTTTCGGGGGTGCTATTATTAGCCATGAAAAAAACCTCAGACGATAAAAAACGGGATCAGGTGCTTAAGGCTATGCTGAATCGCAAGCCAGAGCCAAAGAAAAAGAATCCTTCAAAGAAAAGCGCGACCCCGAAGGGCCGCGCTTAACGGTTACATAAAAGCCTTAAGGAGGATGGCAGTAAGGGCCAGCACCTTATGGTCAATTTTCACCACCAGAAGTATACGGATCATTGTCCGCTACCTTTCTAGCTTTCGGTACCTCAAGCCGTTAAGGTTTGAGAATACATGCCGCGATATCCCTTTTATACAGAGGGAACGTGGGTTCAACTGCCGGTCCTTGGCCCCTAGGAGGCTTCGGGCTGGGCCGGGACACTACCCCGGCTACACGCGGTGGTTCCGGATGCGGTGTGTCCGCTTGTCCTTCCTCTGGCCGCTGTATCTTACGATTTGATACGATTCTATCGTTTTGAGTCAAATTTACTGCGTAATTTGTACTTACGCGACTTTTCGCTCACCAATCCGCCGATAAGTTAAACGCTTTCCTTCGGCCAGTTTGTGAGCCTCGGTAGCGCGTTCATGATCTTCGATTTCGCGGTGGTTATAACGAAAGTCGAACTCGACCAGATAGCGGCCAAGATGCTTTTCGCTGCAATGCTGGTAGGTTCCCAACATGCCGCGCTTGAACACTGAAAAATAGCTCTCGACATTGTTGGTGGTAATGCCGTTACGGACATACTCACCAGCGGAATGATTGATGGTCTGGTGATCTGCGAACTCTGCGCCGACTTTCGTATACAGGCGGCTTTCGTCTGTGTGCAGGGCCGTATCGCGGCGTACATTGGTGACAAGTATCTCGCGCACTGTATGAGCATCGGCCCTATCGACATGGAA
>DIHF01000023.1 GCA_002420015.1 Micavibrio sp. UBA5703 | reverse complement strand
CGTGAAACCTCCCTGTTCAACTCCACCGGGCCCATGTTTAACCGCATGAAGAGCCCGGTTTTTTTTGGTATAACGCCAAGGGAAACCTTCTATTCCGCTTTTCAATTCTTTAGAATCTCACCCCATGAATACCGACAGGGACATTATCGCACTTTTCAATTACGGCGGTGGCATGCGCGGTTTGATTCCGGCGCATATCATGGCCAGAATCGAGGATGTCACCGGCCTGCGCATGGTCGATATGGTCGATATTTTTTCCGGCCCCTCGACGGGCGCGATCCTGAATGCCGCGCTGAACGTCCCGCATCCGGACGAACCGGGCCGCCCCAAATACCGCGCCCGGCATCTGGTGAAATTCTACGAGCGCGAGGGGCTGAATATTTTCCCCTACGACAGATTCCGCGAGTTCCGCGCCCTCATTCACGATTTCAACAACCGCACCATGCGGATCGGCCAGCTCAACGCGCTCTTTCGCAAGGGCCATTACGACCCGCGCCATCTGGGAAAATCGCTGCGGGATTTGTTCGGCGATACGAAACTTTCGGAATCGCTGCGCAGCCTCATCATCCCCGTCTTCAACATCGACGGCGAGCAACTCGAAATCGTCGAGGAGGCAGGCGACACAGGCAACACGCCGGTTCACACGCGGGGCAACGTCACCGACCGCGGCGGCCATGCCGTCTGGCTGAAAAGCATGCAGCCGGAACTGCGCAAGCGCCCCGCGCCAGATGTTTCCCTGTTTGATGCCGTAGTGGCCAGCACCGCCGCACCGACCTATTTCCCCTGTCACCATTTCAAGGTGAAATACGGCGACGGTCGGGGCACACGGGAATATTCCGGCATCGACGGTTCTATATTCGACAACCCATGCATCAGCTATCACGGCGCGATCCGCCGCCACATCCCCGAAGGGCGAAAGCTCAAAATGATTATGCTGGGGACCGGGCATACGCTCAAATCCATCAAAAAGGAAGAGTGGAACAATTACGGCGGTCTCGGCGTGGTGGACCCGGTGAACGACCTGCCGCTCATCAATATTCTATTCCACGCTTCCGAAACGGCGCTGATGGAAAGCTTCGGCGATGAAATGCGCGATAGCCTTTTTATCTTTAACAAGCGTATGGGAGCAAACGGCCCTGCCGCACAGATCGACGACGCCAGCCCCGGGCAACTCGAGCGGCTAAAAACCTTCGCCGAGGAAATGCTGGAGGAAAACAAAAAGCAGTTCGACGATGTCTGCCACCTCCTCGTCACCAACCGCGACCGCAAGGAAGATGAAAAGAAAACCGCGCCCAAGGGCGGGATATTTTCTTTCTTTGGTCGGAAAAAAGGCGGCTAAAACTAAAAACCCGTCATCCCGGCGAAAGCCGGGATCCATAGGCAGCACAAAAAGTCACTACGGGTTTTTACAAATGTATTCGTGTTTATTCGTGTCCATTCGTGGTCAATATGACACCGTATAGATCCCGGCTTTCGCCGGGATGACGATATTGTTAACTTTCTCTTTCGCCAAGACTCTTGATCGCCGCCTCACGAACAAGTCGAGATTTGTCTTGTGACAATCTTTTTAAAATATCAAATGGGGTCTTTTTGTTGGATGCAATCCTCTGCCGAACCAAATCATCAACATCGAGAGAAAGTTTTTCAAATAGTTGTTCTGATAATTTTCTCTTATCGGCAACACAGGCCCTGATATCAGAATCGGGATCGTCGGCCAGAAGTAACAGTATTTCCAAAGGCACAGTTTTGTTATGAACAACCCACTCTTTCATATCTGGATAGTTGCTGATTACATCCATCCAAACTTCAAAATTCGCTTCCTCATGCGCAGCACGAGGATCATTATTCCTTCTCAATTCAACAAATTCATCTGCCGATAAAATCATATTGATGACTATTCTTTAAGCCGCCTTCGCCTTGCCCTGCAGCGCCTTGCAGGCCCGCTGTATACGGCGGCAAGCCTCTTTGAGGCTGTCCATAGATGTTGCATAGGAAATGCGGAAATACGGCGACAATCCGAACGCTTCGCCCTGCACACACGCAACACCCTCAGCCTCCAGAAGATAGGTCACAAAATCGCTGTCGGTCTCTATCGTTTTCCCGTCCGGCGTTTTCTTGCCGATGCAGCCCGCGCAGGACGGATAGACGTAGAACGCCCCCTCCGGCGTCAGGCATTCGATCCCGTCCGCCTCGTTCAGCATTTTCACCACCGTATCGCGGCGATCCTTAAACGCATCGTTACGCTCCTTCAAAAACGACTGGTCGCCGTTCAGCGCCGCGACAGAGGCCGCCTGTGAAATCGAGGACGGATTGGACGTGCTCTGGCTCTGCATAACTCCAATAGCCTTGATAAGTTCCGCCGGGCCGCCGGCATAGCCGATGCGCCAGCCGGTCATGGCATAGGATTTCGACACGCCGTTAACGGTCAGGGTGCGATCGAAAAGTTTCGGCTCGACCTGCGCCGGGGTGCAGAACTTAAATCCGTCATAGACGATATGCTCGTACATATCGTCGGTCATGACCCAGACATGCTTGTGGCGCATCAAAACATCCGTGATCGCTTTCATCTCATCCCATGTATACGCCGCACCCGAGGGATTGGAGGGTGAGTTCAAAATCAGCCATTTGGTTTTTGGCGTAATCGCCTTTTCCAGATCCTTGGCCGCCAGCTTGAAATTGTTTTCCTTGGGGCAATCCACAAAAACCGGGGTGCCCTCGGCCAGTATCGTCATATCGGGATAAGAAACCCAGTACGGCGCGGGGATAATCACCTCATCCCCCGGATTGACCGAGGCCATCAGCGCATTATACAAAACCTGCTTGCCGCCCGTGCCTACCGTGATCTGATTGCGTTTGTATTCAAGGCCGTTATCGCGCTTGAACTTGGCGATGATCGCGTCCTTCAGCGCCGGGGTGCCGTCCACGGCGGTATATTTCGTATCGCCTTCTTTGATGGCCTTTATCGCGCCGTCCTTGATGAAGTTCGGCGTGTCGAAGTCCGGCTCCCCCGCCCCGAGGCCGATAATGTCGCGCCCGGCCTCTTTAAGTTCCCGCGCCTTGTTGGTCACGGCAATCGTGGGCGAGGGTTTAATCTTGCTCAGACGGGCGGCGATGATCGACATAAAGAAAACTCCTGATATTAACAATTTCCGGTGAAAATATTCGCTTTTGTTTTAAGCCGCCCCTGTTGCAAAAACAAGACTTCGTGTACAAATACCGGAGAGGATTTTATGCACCGCCTGTTAAAAAAGCGCACATTTGTTGTTAAGGCATTGATATCGCTTGGCGTTATGTCCGTTTTGCTGCTGCGTATGGATATGGGCAGCCTCAAGGATCTTATTACCGGGATTCATACGGAATACTGGGTCATCGCCCTGACCTTGATGTTCGTTCAAATTCTTGCCCTTGCCCTGCGCTGGTCGCTCCTGATTAACGTGCATGGGCAGCGGATGAACTATGCGGATTCCCTGCGCGTCACTTTGGCCAGCCAGCTCGCCAATTACCTGTTCATTACCTCCATCGGCGGGATTGTCGTGCGCGTGGCGCTGGCCATCCAGCACGGCATATCCTGGGTCCAGTCTATTGCCGCAACAGCGCTCGACCGTCTTATGACGCTGGCGGCGCTTTTGATTCTGACCACCCTGTTCCTGCCTATATTGTTCGGTATTGTCGAAAAAGAAATATTCGACAGCACGGTTGCCGCCATTTTGACCTTCGTTGCGGCCTTTGCCGTTTTTTCTCTGTTGTTCATGAAGAAGGTGCAACGGCACCTGATTTTCTCAAACCGGAAAATCGCCGTTGGCTACAAATATCTGCGCTCGATTGGCCGCGATTACAATCTTCTGGCGCAGATCACAGCCACCAGCCTGTTTGCCCAGGTTTCCTATTTTGCCGCCGTCTACGTGATAACCACGTCCACCGGAGCCGATTTTTCCCTGCTGCACTTCATGGCGCTCATGCCAATGATCGCGGTCGTCGCCAGCCTTCCGGTCGGCTATGGCGGCTGGGGCATCCGCGAGGGGGCTTTCGTCTACGGGCTGGGACTGATCAATATCCCGGCAGAGACGGCCTTTGTCGTTTCGGTGCAAATCGGCCTCCTCAGCATGCTGGCCGTGTTGATGGCTGGTATTCCCGCCGTCATAAGCAGCCCCAATATGGCACCCCTGAAAAACCGCTTGAAAAGATCATATGCCAAGGTGCGGTCCAATTAGTTTTCCGGCATTGCTGGCAGGAACCTTCGCCGTATTCCTGCAAATCCAGATCACCCTGCTAGACACGGACACCTACGCAGGTTTGCGGATGAACCTTGCCGATCTTTTTTTGCCCGTGACAGGCCTTGTCATTTTGGCATCATTGCTACGTAAAAAATCCCTCTGGCCGCAATGGAAAGCCCCCTTCGGCAATCTCTGGCCCGTTGTACTGACGATTGCCTTAACGTTTGCCCTTGTGAATTACCGCTTCATCAACGGCGATATTTCCCAATGGGCGTTGGTCAACAAATATATCGGCTGGTTTGTTTTGATGGCTTATCTGTATGCGGGCGGATGGCTGGGAACGAATTTTTCAACGCAAAACCTGAAGGCTTTCGTTTTTCCTTTTGCCTGCTGCTTTCTCATCATATCCGGCCTTTCTGCGATCAGTATCGTCATGGCCGGATATAATCTCCTGCCTTTGCCGCTGGCACGCCTCATCATTCCCGATTATTACCAACTGGAAGGCATGATGGGCAACCGCAACGCGCTGGCCTTTTTGTTCTGCGTCATGATGGTCTTTGTAACTTTCTTTTCCTCGCGGCACCCGGATATCGTCCCACGCTGGTTTCTCGTGGCGTTCTGGGCTTTTTTCCCGGCCCTGCTTTGCCTCAACGGATCGCGAGCCTTGTGGGGAACGACTTTGGTCTTGTTTACCTATCTGGGCCTTACGCATAAAAAAATTTTCCTGCGGCACATTTTTCTGCCCGCCTTTTTGGGAATTATATTCTTTGTACTTATTTTGCATGAAAGCCAAAGGAAGCTCATTTTTGTGCCCTTTGAAAGTTCTTCAAAGCTGGTTAATCACACATTAAGGCCTGCCGAAGAATTGTCTCCCCTCAAAAACAATCAGCCCAAAATACACGGCGGCGACAATATCCGCATGAAGATACTCGGATCTTCATTTGAAAGATGGAAGCAATCGCCCGTTCTGGGCGCGGGGCTTGGCGGCGGCGTAAAGTATCAGGAAGTCAAATACGGCGAAAAGATCGACATCATCGACAATTCCCTGATGTGGATTTTGACGGATATGGGGCTGGCGGGTGTTGCGGCGTTCCTTGCGTGTTTTACTGCGATGACAAGGTCGCTATGGCCGTACTATACGAACAAAAAACGGGAAATCAGCGACGAACGGCAAACCTTAATGACCTGCGCTTTTCTGATGTTGCTGATATTCGGCCTGTTTTCGCTGGTGCATGAAATTATTTATGCGCGGTTTTTCTGGTTTATCCTTGGCCTTGCGCTCGCCGCACCGCTTCCGCCGCCGTCTGCGGATCGAATGAAATCCCCTGCTCCTTGAACCAGTCGCGCAGCGGTGCCAGCAGCGGATCTTCTAACCCCTTTTCAATATAGGCCGCCAGCCTTGGCACATGCACCAGATACTGTCTGCGGCCATCATGAACCGCCAGCTTGACGAACAGGCCGATCACGCGGCAATGAAACTGCGTGCCGAGTATCCTATACCACGCCCTCACCAGATCATCCTGCCGCGCCAGTATCCCGCCGATTATTTCTAGCGGCACGCTCATCCGCGCATCCTCAAGGATGTTCACGAGGTCGTAGGCCACAGGCCCGTACAGCGCCTCCTGAAAATCGAGCAGGCCGCAGCGCTTCACGCCCTTTTCCCCCGGAAGCCACATCATATTTTCAAGATGGTAATCGGCATGCACAAAACCTTTCGGGCAGGGCGACAGGGATTTTTCAATCCCGTCCCAAACATCCAGATAAGATTCCACCAGCCCCGGCGGGTTTTCCTCGCCTCTTAAAAGAGGCACATACCAATCAATGACAAAGCGCCGCTTCATATGAATGGCCGAATCGTAATAATCCGGCAACTTGAGCGAACACCCCGCCGCCCTCAGGTGTTCCAGCACATCGTTTGCCAAGCCGTAAATATCGCGGGCCGGGACGCCGGATTCCATCGCCTTTCTGAAAGAAACATCCCCCATATCCTCGATCAGCAAAAACCCGTGCGGCTCGTCGGCCTCGTAAATTTCCGGCGCCTTAAGGCCGCCATCGTTCAGCCATTTTGCAATACGGACAAAGTCATGAACCTGTTTCTTGTCCTCAACCGCCGAAGCATCCATCAGGATCGCCTTGCGGCCACTTTTTTCAACGCGGAAATAGCGGCGCGGCGATACATCGCCCTGCACGGGATGCGCGATGCTCCAGCCGTATTTACCGAGGAAACCTTCCCTGCTCATGATTTTTTGGGCGGAACGCCGCTTTTGGAGGCCATCTGCCGGATCGCGTCGATATGCTGCTTGGAGGCGCGGCCCCGCTTGGCCATGGGAGAGCCGCTGCTTTCGCGGCCGAAAATCGTCGCATCCGAAGCCGCCACGGCCTTGAGGATTTCTATACCGAACTCATCCTCGCCCAACGGTGGTTTTTCGGGCACAGGCTCCTCTTTCGTGTTGCTGCGGCCCGACATCACCCGCTCGACATTATAGGCAACAATGCCGTTCAGGTGCGGTCGTGTCAGCGCATCCAGCAATTTCGTATCTTCCATCGTCCAGGCAATAATCTGCTGCCTGGCCCGCGTCGCGTTTCCATTCGCTTTCTTGATGGCTTCCTTGATGCGCCGTTCGGCATATTCTCTGGACATACAAAACAACCCTTTCAGACCTTTACAATGACACAAATTACAGAAAACGCCAAATACTGTCGTTTACACCAAAACTCGTCATTGCGAGCGACCATCGGGAGCGAAGCAATCCAATCTTTTCTTGCGGCTTGTGGATTGCTTCGCCGCTTATGCGGCTCACAATGACGGGCTTTTAAGGTCGGAGCGCCCCCAGCTCCCGCATGATGCTCTGTACGCCCTTGACTCGCGCCTCAGCATTATCCCAGCCGCGCACGACCACCAGCTTCTGATCCGGGCGCAGCTTGACGCTGCCGCCCTTTTCGGCGATCCAGCGCAATAGCCCTTCGACATTCGGCGGGCTGTCCTTGTGGAAACCAATGACCGCACCCTTCGGCCCCGCCTCGATGCTGCCGACGCCTGCTTTTTTACAAAGCTGCTTGATGGCGACGATATCGAGCAGGTTATTTACCTCCTGCGGAATTTTGCCGAAGCGGTCGATGAGTTCTGCGGCAAAGGATTCGATATCCTCCGGCGTTTCCAGATCGGACAGGCGGCGGTACAGACTCATGCGCACACCGAGATCCTCAATATATTTTTCCGGTATCAGGACCGACGTGCCGAGATTGATCTGTGGCGACCAGCGCTCCGGCGCTCCTACTCCGCCGATATCCGTTCCCTCGCGCGCCGCCGCCACGGCTTCCTCCAGCATCTGCTGGTACAGTTCGACCCCGATCTCTTTAATATGCCCGGATTGCTGATCGCCCAGCAAATTACCCGAGCCGCGTATATCCATGTCATGGCTGGCAAGCTGGAAACCTGCCCCCAGAGTATCCAGAGTCTCGATAACCTCCAGCCGCTTTTGCGCCTGCGGGTTCAAAATCATCCCCGGCTCATAGGTCATATACGCATAAGCCCGCACCTTCGAGCGCCCGACACGGCCGCGTATCTGGTACAATTGTGAGAGGCCGAAAAGATCGCTGCGGTGAACCACCAACGTATTCGCGCTCGGGATATCGATGCCGCTTTCGATGATGTTGGTAGCCAGCAGCACATCGTATTTGCCCTCGTAAAACGCGCTCATGCGGTCGTCGAGATCGTCCGGGTTCATCTGCCCATGCGCCGTAATCAGTTTCAGTTCCGGCACAAGTTCCTTTAATGTTTCCTCGACCTTCTCAATATCCTTGATGCGCGGGCAGACGTAAAAACTCTGGCCGCCGCGGTAATGCTCCCGCAGCAGCGCGTCACGGATGACAACTGGGTCGAACGGTAGCACAAAGCTGCGCACCGCCAGACGGTCGACAGGGGGTGTGGCGATCAGGCTCATTTCCTTCACGCCCGTCAACGACATCTGAAGCGTGCGCGGAATGGGCGTTGCGGTAAGAGTTAGAATGTGAACGTCGTTCTTGAGTTCCTTCAGACGTTCCTTTTGCTTGACACCAAAACGCTGCTCCTCGTCCACAATCAAAAGCCCAAGATTTGAAAACTTGATCCCCTTGCCGAACAGGGCATGCGTGCCGATCACGATATTGATACTGCCGTCCGCAATCCCTGTCTTGACCGCTTTGGCGTCTTTGGCCGAAACCATGCGCGACAACTGGCCAACCCTTAAACCCGTCCCGGCAAAGCGCGCCTTGAAATTCTGGAAGTGCTGGCGCGAAAGCAAAGTCGTCGGCACCACCAAGGCAACCTGCGCCCCGGCCATGGCCGCAACATACGCCGCCCGCAACGCCACTTCTGTCTTGCCGAAACCGACATCGCCACAGATAAGCCTGTCCATCGGATGATCACCGGATAGACCCTCCAGTACATCGCGAATAGCGCGTTGCTGATCGTCCGTCTCCGCGTAGGGAAAGCGTGCGGCAAATTCGTTGTAAACGCCATCGGCGACATGGAGCCTTTCGGCCTTCCGCAACAAGCGGGCGGCGGCGATTTCCAAAAGCTGTCCAGCCATCGCCATCAAATCCTTTTTCACCTTCGCTTTGCGCGCCTGCCACCCGGCCCCGCCCAGCTTGTCAAGCTGCACCGTCCCTTCGTCGCCGCCAAAGCGCGTCAGAACCTCGATGTTTTCGACCGGAACATACAGCTTGTCGCCGCCCGCATATTCGATCTTCAGGCAGTCGTGAAAAGTTTTGGAGGCCTCGATCGTTTCCAGCGCGATAAATTTCCCGACGCCGTGGTCGACATGCACCACCAGATCGCCCTCGGCCAGCGAAGACACTTCCGTCAAAAAGTTATCGGCCTTGCGGCGTTTTTTTACGCGCCGCGCCAGCCGGTCGCCTAGAATGTCCTGCTCAGTAATGACCGCAAGGTCCGGTGCTAAAAAGCCGTGTTCAAGCGCCAGAACACCTATCCCGGTTTGCCCCGGCCTTAATTTTTTGATATCACCGAAATCCCTGCAATCTTGCAAAGAAGGTATGCCTGCGGATTCCATTAATCCTTTCAGACGTTCTTTCGCGCCCTCGCTATAGGCGGCGATGAAGATTTTCTGGCTCAGGCCCGAAAGATACTTCTTCACCTCCGCAAAAACATCGCCATCCGGCAAGGCGCGGATATCGGCAAAGTCGCGGCCTTTCTTTGCGCCGCTATCGCTGCCGTCCAGCGCGCCGAAGGGCGAAAGCTCCTCGGCCTGCCATTCCTGCTCGGTATAAAGTTTTCCAACAGGCAAAGGGTGATAAACCGAACCCGATAAACTCACATCCTTCGATTTGCCGTTCTTGCCCCGCGACGCCTTCTCCAGCGTTTTGCGCGCTTCGTAAAAATCCCTGATCTGCGCGAGGCGGTCTTCGCGCACCTGCGCCGCGTGATGATCCGTGGTCAATGCCGCGCCCGGCGCATAATCAAACAGAGTATCCATCTTGCCGTAGAACAGCGGCAGCCAGTGCTCCATACCGCTATGGCGGCGGGCTTCGGACACCGCCACATAAAGCGGATCGTCATCCCTCACCGCCCCGAAAGCCTCGCGGTATCCGGCGCGAAATTTTGCGATTGTATCCTCGTGCAAAAACAGCTCGGTAGCCGGAAACAGGGAAAATTCCTGAACGTCTTTAAGACTGCGCTGTGTATCGGGATCGAAAGTTTTGATCTTTTCGATTTCCGACCCGAACAAATCAATCCGCAGCGGCTCTTCATATCCCGGCGGAAACAGATCGACAATTCCGCCGCGCATGGCGTATTCGCCTGACTCGCGAACGGTTTCCGTCCGCTGATAGCCGTTATTCTGCAAGAAAGCCTGAAACGCAGCCACATCAATGCTCTGCCCCTTCGCCACCGCAAAGCAATTGCCCTCAAGCACCTCTCTCGGGATGACCCTTTGCGTGATGGCGTTGACGGTTGTGAGAACTATGCGCGGGAACCGCTTTTGCTCCTTCTCCCACGCCAGCAACGTGGACAACGCCGCCACGCGCTTTGCGGTAATCTCCTGATGCGGCGAAACGCGGTCATAGGGCAGGCAATCCCAGGCCGGAAAACTTTCCACCTGCACGTCCGGTGCAAAAAAGGCCAGAAGCTCCGCCAGCGTCGCCATCCTTGCATCGTCCAGCGCCACATGCACAAGGATGCGGTCTTGGGCCATCAATCCACGGGCCTTATCGGCCAGAATGCGCGCATCCTGACCTTCCGGTGCGCCGTAAAGAACACCCCTGGCATTTTCTTCCTTTTTCAGAACTGCGGTGTCCGCCACAAAAAACCTATCTTTCAATTGTAAAAACCTGCGCTTTTATATATAGGTTTTCCTGACTTTAAAAGGATTGAGGGCGACATGAGCACAGAAAGAGCCAGCGTAAAACCAGCAAACACGGACAACGCCCCCTCCTTGCGAGCGATCAAGGCCCAGCGCAACCGCCTGCTGGATGACGCAGTTTTACATAGCGAAGATGGTGCCGCCAGCAAGCGCGGCCTACTCGACCGCCTGTTTGCCTTTGCGTTTCGCGGCTTTGTTTACCCGCAAATCTGGGAAGACCCGGAAATCGACCTTGAGGCCATGAAGATCGACCCGAAATCCCGCGTCGTGACCATTGCCTCCGGCGGCTGCAACATCATGAACTACCTGACGGAAGGGCCGCAATCTGTGCGCGCCGTTGACCTTAACCCGGCACACGTCGCGCTGGCGCGGCTGAAACTTACCGCGCTCAAGCACCTTCCCGATTACGAGAGCTTCTTTTTGTTCTTCGGCCATGCCGATGAAAAACGCAATCTCAAGAACTATGAGAAATATATAAAGCCGAACCTCGACGCCTTCTCCCGCAGTTACTGGGAATCCTGGAGCCTGTTCGACGGCAAACGCATTAATTATTTCACCAAGAACCTTTACCAGTTCGGTCTGCTCGGGCGCTCGATCAGCTTCGTGCATGTTCTGGCCCGCATCTACGGCAAGGATCCCCGCGACATCCTGAAAGCCAAAAGCATGGCGGAGCAAAAGGCGGTTTTCGACCGCACGCTCGGTCCGCTGTTTGAAAAGAAAGCCGTCCGCTGGCTGTGTAATATGCCGATCTCCCTTTATGGCCTTGGCATTCCGCCTTCGCAATTTGACGAGCTTTACAGCGCCGGTGGCGGCGACATGGCCAATTTGCTCCGCAGCCGCCTTGAGCGGCTGGCCTGTGGGTTCCCTATCGAAGACAATTATTTCGCATGGCAGGCTTTCGGGCGCGGTTACGACATTGAAAACAAACGCGCCCTCCCGCGCTATCTGCGCGAGGAGCATTACGACAAGATCAAAGCGCAGGTTGCGAATGTTGAGATCTATCACTCCTCGATGACGACGTTCCTCGAAGCGCAGCCTGAAAAAGGCATTGATTGCTTCGTTTTCCTCGACGCGCAGGACTGGATGAACAAGGCCCAGCTTAACGCGCTTTGGAGCCAGGTCATGCGTACCGCCGCCCCCGGCGCGCGCGTGATCTTCCGCACCGCCGGCCATGAATCACCCCTGCCCCGCGCTTTGCCGAAAGAGATGCTCGGCCAGTGGCAGTATGACCCCGACTATAGCGAGAAAATGGTGGCCCGCGACCGCTCCTCCATTTACGGCGGCTTCCATGTCTATACGCTCGGAAAGCAAAGCCAGCTTAAGCCGGTGTCATAAAACATGTCCTCCGAAGCGCATATCAAAGACAGCATGGACCGGATGTACAGGCTGACACGTCATATATACGACGCCAGCCGCAAGTACTATCTTCTGGGCCGCGATCACCTCATTGATAACCTGAACGCTGGAAACGGCGAGCATGTCTGCGAAGTCGGCTGCGGCACGGCGCGCAACCTCATCAAGCTCGCACGGGAATATCCGGCGGCGCATTTCTACGGCCTCGACGCCTCGGATGAAATGCTGAAAACGGCGCAAAAGTCTTTAGATAGAAACGGCATGAAGCGGATCAAAATCGCGCAGGCCTATGCGCAATCTTTCGACCCTTCTGCCCTGTTCGGCCTTACAAAGCCGCTCAACAAAATATTTTTTTCCTATTCCCTGTCGATGATTCCGCCATGGCGTGAATCCATAGATCACGCCTGTAACCTTCTGCCTTCCGGCGGGGAAATTCATATCGTCGATTTCGGGGATATGGCGGGCCTGCCAGAATGGTTCAAAAAATTCCTTTATATGTGGCTGCGGCTTTTTCACGTCTACCACAAGCCGGAAATCCTTGAATATCTCAGGAAAATGTCATCCGAAGGCCGGGGGAAATTGACCTTTACGCCGCTGTACAAAGGCTACGCCTGGTACGCCGTTTTGAAGAAAAACTAAACCACCCTATGCGCCAGCAATTTCTCTAAAACGCTGTTCATGACATTGGCCGGAACTTTCTGCTTGCCGGTAATCCAGTCGTAAAGATCAGGATCTGAAATCTGGAGAATATCCTCATAAAGAGCGAGTTCCATTTCCGAAAACCCCGGCACGTACTTTTGGGCAAATGAACCCATAATCAGGTCCATTTCCTTCGTCCCCCGATGGCCGGAGCGAAAAATCAGCTTTTTCCGCCTGTTTTCAATATGTTCATCCTTACCCATTAATGCAAGATGCCACAAAAGAATTTTATTTTAAACTACAGAGAGCGCAGAGTACGCAGAGGAACAAGAAAAACTAACCGCTAAAAAGATAAAATTGTTAAAAACTCTGTTTATCTCTGCGTGCTCTGTAGTTTAAATAAAAACATGCCGCAAAGACCTTTTGAACTCGATCCGCTTTTTCGCGCCCTGACGGTTTTACCGGGGGTAGGGCCACGTAACGCCAAACTGATTGAAAAACTCGTGGGTGGGCCAAAGGTGCTCGACCTGCTCTGGCACCTGCCGATTGATTTCGTCGACCGCCGCTTTACGCCCAAAATCAAGGACGCTCCCAACGGCAAAGTCGCCACGCTGACCGTGACGGTCGGCAAGCACATCCCGAACGCCCGCAAGGGCCAACCTTACAAAGTCTGGTGCACGGACGAAACGGGAACCATCAACCTTGTCTTTTTTCACGCGCACAAGGACTGGCTGGAAAAGCAATTGCCCCTGAACGAAAAAATCATCGTATCGGGCCGCGTCGAATATTATCAGGGCAACCCGCAGATGACGCACCCGGACGCCATCGGCAAATTGTCCGAGCGCACCGCCATCGAAACCGTCGAGCCGATTTACCCGCTCACACAAGGCATCACGAACAAAATCGTGCGCAAATCAATCCACGCCGCACTTGGCTTCGTGCCGAACCTTCCCGAATGGCTGGATGAGCCTTATAAAAAGCGGCAAAACTGGCCGGACTGGAACGCCGCCGTTAAGGATGTCCACAGCCCGCCGGATGAAAACGCCTTAAGCCCCCTGCACCCGGCGCGGGCGCGGCTGGCCTACGATGAACTCTTGGCCAGCCAGTTGACGATCGCGCTCGTGCGGCTGAAGCAAAAACAAATGGGCGGCAGATCGCTCGCTTCCAGAAATACCCTGAGAAAGAAGCTCATCGCCGCCCTTCCCTTCAAGCTGACCGGCGCGCAGGAGCGCTCATTAAAGGAAATCGACAAGGACATGGCTGCGCCGACGCGAATGCTGCGGCTTTTACAGGGCGATGTCGGCAGCGGCAAAACGGTCGTCGCCGCACTGGCAATGCTCAATGCCGTTGAAAACAATTGCCAGGCCGCCCTCATGGCCCCCACGGAAATTCTGGCGCGCCAGCACGCGGAAAGTTTAAGGCCGTGGCTTGAAGCCGCCGGGGTGCGCTTTGTGATTTTGACCGGGCGCGATAAGGGAAGAGCCCGCGAAACGCTCCTTGAGCAAATCGCAAACGGCGCGGCGCAGATCGTCATCGGCACCCACGCCATCTTTCAGGAAGGCGTGGCGTTCTCCGATCTCGGCCTTGCCGTGATCGACGAGCAGCACCGCTTCGGCGTCCACCAGCGCCTCGCCCTGGCCGACAAAGGCTCCGGCACCGACGTGCTGGTGATGACGGCGACGCCCATCCCGCGCACGCTGGCGCTCACGGTCTTCGGGGATCTGGACGTGTCGGTGCTGCGGGGGATGCCGCCAGGGCGCGGCGCGATCCGCACTCGGCTGGTCATGCGCCAGGCCGCCGGCGAGGTGTACCGGTACATGCGCGAGCGTGTCGAGGCGGGCGACCAAGCGTACGGGGTCTTGCCGAGCATCGGCGAGGGGGCGTCGATCTTCGAGAGCGCCGAGGGCGACCCGTCGCGCGGCGTGCTTCGCGTCCAGCACGAGTTGGAGACCGGGGAGCTCGAGGGCAAGCGGCTGGCGGCGGTGCACGGGCGCCTGCGTGCGGAAGCGCGCGACTCGATCATGCGCCGCTTCCGCGAAGGCAGGATCGACGCGCTGGTGGCGACCACGGTGATCGAGGT
>DIHF01000060.1:46644-47270 GCA_002420015.1 Micavibrio sp. UBA5703 | reverse complement strand
TCCAGGGTAAGAAGGTAGGACAGGGTCGATGTCCCGATGCCGACATTGCCGGAGGAATCGATCCGCATGCGTTCGCTCGCGGCGGCGACGGCGGTGGCGTTCGGGCCGACAGTGTAGAAGCGCAGCGACCCGTCACGCGAGGCGTTCGCGGCATCGTCCGCCACGCCCGCGATCCGGGCAAATTCGTTATGCGTGCCGTTTGTTTCCGTTTCCGCATAGAAGGTCATGGCCGAGCCGATGCCGTCAACACCGGCACTGTCCGAGTCCCTGTTGTCCATCCGCAACGCCTCGAGAATGGAGCTGTTCGTTCCCAAATTGGCGCGTGTATGAAGCAGCGCGCCGGGAGGATTGGACATGCCGGCAAAGGTCGGGCCGATACCCACATTGCCTGCGGTGTCCATGGTAAATCCGGAAACCGTGCTGAACGCGTTATCCGCCGTACCGGACGGAGCGCCCCAGATGCTGATAAGATCCCAGGCATCATGGTGGCTTATACCGAAAGCATCGCCGTTTGCCAGATAGCGTGTAGAAGGAGTGCCTTGGTCAAAGTACGAATTGATCAAGAAATTCGAATCCGAAGGAATCACCGGCCCCCAGGTGGTCAGGCGCATTTTCTCGCCCGAGGC
>DIHF01000060.1:40413-46322 GCA_002420015.1 Micavibrio sp. UBA5703 | reverse complement strand
TCCTCGAACACCCCGGCGATGCGGGCGGCTTCGTTGAACGTGCCCGCCGTTTCGGTTTCATTCCAGAAGGTGAGGGCCGAGCCGATACCGTCCGTTCCGGCGGTGTTGGTGTCCTCGTTTTCGATGCGCAGCGTTTCAAGCACCGTCGCATCCGTGCCGCCGCCCGTGCGGACATGCTGTTTCGCGCCGGGTGCGGTTGTTCCAACGCCAAGGTTTCCTGTGCTGGTGTAGGTGAAGGTGGATTCCGCCGCGAAGGAACCGCCGGAGTTGAATTGCACGCCGCGATCCGGGGAGGCGGGGGAGCCGCCAGCGGTGATGATGTCGGTCCAGACTCCGGCCTGGTATCCTTCGAATTTACCGGATTGGGAATTATAGCGCAGCATACCGTTGACGGCGGTGCCGGGGCGCTGGGACGTATCCCCGCGCGGAACGGTCAATGCGCCAGTGCCGTTGAAGACGTGCTGGGTCACGGACGAGTTACCAAAGCTCATCATGTTGTTATCGGTAATTTGTGCCTGATAACCCAAGGCGGTGGCGTTCTGGTAGCCGGAGCCAGTTGCTCCGGTGTCGGTGCCGATAAAGGTGTTGTTGGCGCCCGTGGTGTTTGCCGTTCCCATGGTGCCGGCTTGCGCGCCGACGGCGATGTTGCCGCCGCCGGTGGTTGATCCAAGGGCGAGATAGCCAACTGCCGTATTGGTACCGTTTGAAACAACGTTTGCCAGTGCGCCACTTCCCACAGCCGTGTTCCAGGAAGCATCGGCGCTTTTCAGGGCCGTGGTGCCGATGGCGACGTTGTCGACCCCGGTCGTGTTGGCAGAAAGAGTGCCGCCGGAACCGCTGCTGCCGATGGCGACGTTCCGTTCGCCGGTGGTGTTGGCGTAAAGCGCGGCAGGGCCGATGGCCGTGTTGTAACTGCCGCTGGTGGTAACGCGCAGTGCGCCCCAACCCAAGGCCGTGTTGGCCACACCCGTATTATTTGCCGCTGTCGCGCTGCCCATCAGGGCTTCGTAGCCGATAGCGGTGTTGTAGGTGATGACTGACGTCGTCGTATCGTTGGCATAAAGCATCGCGGAATAACCGACCGCCGTGCTTTGCTCATTGGCCTTGTTGGATTGAAGGGCGCTATATCCCAGAGCCGTATTGCGGCGGCCCGTCGTATTGGCATCAAGAGTACCAGAGCCGACAGCCGTGTTATCATTGCCCGTGGTCGTTGAGCCGAGCGCGTTTGCGCCAATGGCGGTGTTGTCGGACTGCGTTGCGACCTTGAGCGCAAACTTGCCGAGTGCCGTGTTGTTTTCGCCCGTCGTATTGGCATTTAAGGCAAGAACACCCACAGCGGTATTGGCGACACCGCTTGTGTTTGCTGCGAGTGATGAATGCCCGATGGCGGTATTATACGTACCCGTATTATTCGCCGCCGTGGTGCTGCCGCGCAGGGCGTAGGCACCGAGCGCGGTGTTGTAGGTGACTGCGCCAGTTGCGGTGTCGTCGGCGTAGTACATGGCGCTGTAACCAATCGCTGTGCTTTCCTGCTTGGCGACGTTGGTAAAGAGGGCGCGGGTGCCCACAGCGGTGTTGTTAAAGCCTGTTGTGTTAGCGGTCAGCGCTTCGGTGCCTAGGGCCGAGTTTTCACCTGCCGTGTTGTTCGTCAAAGCGCCTGACCCGACTGCCGTGTTGTAACCAGCGGTGCTGACGCTGTTCAAAGCCCACGAGCCAACCGCTGTGTTGTTTGACGCGCTGGTGTTATTTTTAAGCGCTGCCTGGCCGAATGCTGTGTTGTCGGCGCCGGCGGTCAGGGAAAGGAGAGCCTGATAACCCGTGGCCGTGTTGTTGTCTGTCGCATTTGTGCTGTTCGCCGTTGTCGCGCCCGCGCCTTCGCCGACGAAGGTGTTGTATTGCGCCCCGGCGGTGAGGGCGGCGGCGGAGGTGCGGCCCATGATGAAGTTGCTTGCAGCGCCGTATGAGGTATAGGCATCGGTCAGGTCGTCGATGGCGGAGGAGCCGCCCGCGGCGACGCTCGATACGGCGGCGGCTTGGTACCAGTTGGTGCCGTCGGAACACACGCGCACGGCTTTGTTCGGGGCGAGGGCGATGTCGGAGCCAGCCCCGGTCAGGAATTTCGCGTTGCTGTCCAGCGTAATCGTATCCGCCGTATCCACGTTCACCACATCCATACAGCATCCGGCGTAAGAGGCGGTGGGGGCCGTAAACGTATCCGTCGTATTCGTCGTCTGGTTGCCGACGGAAGTGATTTGTTTAATGGTGCCGCAAGCATCCGCCGTAATCACCGCCGCGCCTGCGATGGCTTCGGAGGAGGGCGGCGCAACCACGAACTTGGACGCGGGCGATGACATGCCAATACCCACCGCGCCGTTGTTCTTGATGACAAATTCCGGTGTCGATGCGCCGTCGCCCATCCAGCTTCCCGCGCCGTCGGCCTGTACGTTGATCTCATAGCGGGTCGGCATGTCGTTCGTTCCCGGCGTGCCGTCGACCACGAAGGCAGTATGTCCGGCGCTGATATAGCCTGTGCCGTCATGTGCGGAAACGATCTGTTCCATCAGGATAGCATCAACATCCACCGCCGTGGGTGACGCGACCGTGCCTTTCGACCTGTATGACCAGATATAGGGGTTGTGCGCATCGCTGGCGGCAGCCTGGGTCATCTGGATTCCGTATTCTCCGTCACCTCTTAGGTGAAGCTTGGTTGACGGGGCCGTGGTGCCGATGCCGACATTGCCTGCATTCGTGATCCGCATGCGTTCGACAGGCAAATCCGTTCCGTCCGGCGTTGTTAAAAACTGAATGTTACCCGGCATATCGGTGGTGTCGCCGGCCGTTGCCACGCCGCCATCGACTTCGAATTCTATCGCGGCGGCGGCTTCCATATTCGTACCATCGTGGCCGAAAGCCCAGATAGCGCCCAGGTTGTCGCCGGAGGCCACAGTTGTCTTGGCGGCAAGGGTTCCCTTCGAACGCATAAGGTTGATATTGGGATCTTCGCCAGAACTGTTACTTGCAACAGTGAGGGCCAGCGTATTTTCGTTGGTGTCGGAAGCGACCTCAAGCACGTTGGTCGGTGCAGTCGTGCCGGTGCCGATACCGACATTGCCGGTGGCTTGATCGATAGTCAGATCCAGGCCGTTGCTATTGCGACCGAGTCCTATGTAGTCAGTGCCGGCGCGCAAGTAGCCAGCATCAAACCCGTTACCGAACTCAAAGTCGCCAATAAGTGACAGCCCAAACTGTGGATTGCTCGTCCCGATCCCAAGGTTGCCCGTGCTGGTGTAGACGAAATTCGCATCCGCCGCAAAGGAACCGCCGGAGTTGAACTGGATGCCCCGGTCGGGGGAGGCGGCGGTGCCGCCGGCGGTGATGATGTCGGTCCAGACTCCGGCCTGGTATCCTTCGAATTTACCGGATTGGGAATTATAGCGCAGCATACCGTTGACGGCGGTGCCGGGGCGTTGCGATGTGTCCCCACGGGGCAGGGTGAGGGCCGCCGTCCCGGCCAGCGTCATATTGCCCGTCGCCATATCCCCATAGAACGCCCCGCCGATATTCAGGTAATTGCTTGTGGTTGCGGTGGGCGGGTTCGCGTCATAGCCGATCATGATGTTGGAAGCGCCCGTGGTGATGCTGTCGCCCGCGCGCGAACCCAAAGCCACGTTGAAGTCGGAGCCGTCCACAAGCTCAAGCGCGCTCTTGCCGATGGCGGTGTTGTCGTCGGTGTTGTTCACGCCTGTATACAGCGCGCCTTCGCCGACGGCGGTGTTCCGGTTTCCGCCAACGCTATTGAGGAGCGCCGCCGGGCCGATGGCGACGTTATAGCTGCCCGTGGTGTTCGCGCCCAGGCTGTTTGCGCCCATCGCCGTGTTGTATTCGCCGGACGTCGTGGCATCCAGCGACGAATGACCGATAGCCGTGTTGTTCGTGCCCGTATTATTCGCCGCCGTGGTGCTGCCGCGCAGGGCCTGATAGCCGACGGCGGTGTTGTAGGTGGTGGCTGCAGCGCCGCTGTCAGCGTAGTGCATGGCGTAATAACCCACGGCTGTGCTTTGGCTCTTGGCGACATTGGTCGTAAGCGCACCGTTACCGATGGCGGTATTGCTGCTGCCTGTGTCATTGAAGTACATCGTATTAAAGCCGACCGCCGTATTCAACTGACCGGTAGAGTTTGTATCCATGGCCGTTACGCCGACCGCCGTGTTTTCCTGGCCGGATGTGTTCAGCCTGAGGGCTGAATGTCCAATGGCCGTGTTGCTGGTGCCCGTATTATTCGCTGCCGTGGTGCTGCCGCGCAGGGCGTAAGCGCCGACGGCGGTGTTGCCGGTGACCGCGCCACCCGCCGCGCTGTCGGCGTAAAGCATGGCGTTGTGGCCGATAGCTGTGCTTTCCTGTTTCGTCGTGTTGTAGGCCAAAGCGGACCCCCCGATTGCAACGTTTTTGGACCCTGTGGTGTTGCTTTCAAGGACGGAAGCAGCAGAGGCAGCAAGAGAAATGGTCCCGATGGCGATGTTTTCGCCGCCTGTTGTGTTGCTGTAGAGCGCACCGGCGCCAAGGCCCACGTTATAGATACCTGTTGTGTTCGCACGAAGCGCCGTCTCGCCAACGGCTGTGTTCGCATCGCCGTCTGTCAGGGATGTCAGTGCCTGATATCCGAGTGCAGTGTTCCTATCCGTTGTCGACGAGCTGTTCGCGGTGGTGGCCCCTGTGCCTTCGCCGACGAAGGTGTTGTATTCTGCCCCGGCGGTGAGGGCGGCGGCGGAGGTCCGGCCCATGATGAAGTTGCTGCTGGCGCCGTAATCGGTGTAGGCGTCGGACAGGTCGTCGATGGCGGTGGAGCCGCCAGCGGCGACGCTCGATACGGCGGCGGCCTGATACCAGTTGGTGCCGTCGGAGCATACGCGTACGGCCTTGTTCGGGGCGAGGGCAATGTCGGTGCCAGCGCCCGTGAGGAATTTCGCGTTGCTGTCGAGCGTGATGGTATCGGCGGTATCCACGTTCACCACATCCATACAGCACCCCGCATAGGAGGCGGTCGGTGCGGTGAAGGTATCCGTCGTATTCGTTGTCACGTTACCGACGGAGGTGATTTGTTTAATGGTACCGCACGCATCCGCCGTGATCGTCGCCGCACCTGCCACCGCCGCCGACGCGGGCGGGGCCACGACAAGGCGGGTGGAGCCTAAGGTCATAGTTGTTGCCGGACTCCGGTCCGTGCTGCCCGTGCCCTGATTTGCATCAACGGTCTGGAACAGGATGGACGATGAGCCATTGCCTGTCGTGATGCCCGATTGCAGCACGAGGTTACCGCCGTTGTTGTTGTTGCTTCCGGCGTCGCCGCCGCCTGCGAGGATCGTCAGGTTCCGTCCCGCCGTCAGGTTTGTTGATTCCCGTGACATGCCGATTGTTTGGGCGGCACTATCCCCGTCCAGTGTCAGAAGGTAGGCCGGATTGTAAGCTGTTCCTACATAAAGGCCACCGGTGCCGCCAAGGCCGACGCGCCCTTCCTCATCAATTACCATGCGCTGTACAAATCCGGCCGTTCCGCGTGTGTAAAAATACATCCTTCCGGTGGGTGAGGCGTTGCTTGTCGTTTGAACGCTCAATGCCCCCACATGTTGGTTAGCATCCTCGTTAAAAACAATGGAACTTACGACGTTATCCGAGGTCGACGTGTTTTGAATCACAATTTGCGTATCGGAATTGTTTGGCAGTGTATCGTCGGTATTGGTGCTGTTGGTTTTAAGCCTGATGACGCCGTTCACCTCCAGGGGATTGGTGGGTGCCGCCGTGCCGATGCCGAGATATCCCGTGCTGGTATAAACAAACGTCGAATCCGCCGTGAACGCGCCGCCGGAGTTGAATTGCACGCCGCGATCCGGGGCGGCGGCGGTGCCGCCAGC
>DIHF01000060.1:26158-40156 GCA_002420015.1 Micavibrio sp. UBA5703 | reverse complement strand
GAGGTAAGAATATCCTGCCACGCCCCAGCCTGATAGCCTTCAAACTTTCCGGTTTGGGAATTGTAGCGGATCATGCCGTTGACGGCGGTGCCGGGGCGTTGCGACGTGTCGCCACGCGGGGTGATGAGCGCACCCGTTCCGGCGATGTCGAGCTGCGCTTGCGGCGTTGTCGTGCCGATACCGACATTGCCGTCGCCCGTGACGCGGAGGAGGGGCGCCGCACTGCCATTGCCGACATCAGCATATCTGGTTTCAACGTCGAGGACGATCTCGCCCGTTCCGAGCGCGGCGCGGTTGGTGGTGCCGTTCCATTTCTGTCCGGAAATCGTGACTGCGGCGGTGGAGGTTGCTCCGCTCGCTCCGTGTGTGCCGACCAGACGCAGCGGGAACTGGTCGGTGACGCCGCTGCCGGTGAAACCCTGTATAATGAACCCGCCCTGGTTGGCATCGGTGCTGGGGTGCATCCCGTTCCTGAACTGGCCGATGGTGTTGGTGGCCGATACATCGCTGAGAGAGTTTGACGTGGAGAAGTTGGGCAAGGTTACGTCGGCCGCTGTCATGCGCAGTTTCGGGAACGAACCTGCCGGTTTGTGCAAGTGAAGCAGCGTAGCGGGCGATCCCGTACCTATGCCGATGTCCCCGCTGTTCTTGATAACCATTTCGGGCGTGCTGTTTTCAAGATTGGCGCCCGCGCCGTCGGCCTGGGTGTGGAATTCGATGCGGCCCGGCATGTCGCTTGCGCCCGGCGTGCCGTCGACGGCCACTTCGATGTAGGCGGCGTCGCGGTTGGCGGTGCCGCCATAGCCCTGCACCTGCAACTCGAACAGGCTGTCGTTGTTCGCAACGATGGTCTTGGCGGCCGTGGTGCCGCGCGAGCGCGCCGTCCAGAAAATCGGGTTGAGGGCGCTGTTTGCGCTCGAGCTCTGGATCGACACCGCAGGCTCGCCGTCGCCTTCGACCTCCAGAACTTCGCCGTAATTGTCGGTGGTGTTCTTTTTGAGGTGCAGCAAGGCACCGGGCGAGCTTGTCCCGATGCCGACATTGCCTGAATTGGCGATTCTCATGCGCTCGGTGGGCGTGCCTCCGGCATTAACGAGAAGGGCAAGATCGGATCCGGACAGATTCCCCGATATCGCGCCAGCCGTATCGGTCGTGCCATTCGCCAAATATCCTAAGCTTACCCCGTTATACGCGCCGCCGTCTCTGTGAGCATCCAACAGGTTGTTGAAGCCGCTGGTGTTGCCATTATTTACCAATACGTTCAAATAACCGCCGCCGCCTGACGTAGCGCCAATATGAATGTTATTGGCAACATGGAGTTCACCGTTGACATCCAGCTCATATCCTGTCGCCGGTGTGGCTGTGCCGAGGCCAAGCTGTCCCGTGCTGGTATAAACAAAAGTCGAATCCGCCGTGAACGCACCGCCGGAGTTGAACTGGATGCCCCGGTCGGGGGCGGCGGCGGTGCCGCCAGCGGTGATGATGTCGGTCCATACGCCAGCTTGGTATCCTTCAAATTTACCCGTCTGGGAATTGTACCGGATCATGCCGTTGACGGCGGTGCCGGGGCGCTCTGCCGTCGTGCCACGGGGCAGGGTGAGGGCAGCCGTCCCGGCCAGCGTCATATTGCCCGTCGCCATATCGCCATAGAACGCCCCGCCGATATTCAGGTAATTGCTGGTCGTCGCGGTCGGGGTGTCTACATCGTAGCCGATCAGAATATTGCTTGCGCCGGTCGTAATGCTATTACCGGCCTGATAACCAACGGCAGTGTTGTTTGCACCTGCGCCGTTGGCAGCATAAAGTGCGTAAGCGCCGAGCGCGGTATTGTAATTGGCGCTGTCGTTACTGTTCAGGGCAGATTTTCCTACGCCGGTACTTCCATCGGCGGTGGTGGTGTTCTGTAGGGCACGGTCACCAATAGCGGTATTTTCAGCGCCAGCCGTAGCAGAGGCAAGGGTGCCGTAACCAAGTGCGGTGTTGCTGGTGCCCGTATTATTCGCCGCGGTGGTGCTGCCGCGCAGGGCGTAGGCACCAAGCGCGGTGTTGTAGGTTGTCGTTGCCGTGGTCGTATCGTTGGCGTAACGCATCGCCTGATAGCCGACAGCCGTACCGCCCGTGCCTGCCTTGTTGGTGGCCAGCGCGCTATAACCCACCGCCACGTTGTCGTTACCGGTTGTGTTGTCTGTCAGGGCCGAATAGCCCATGGCCGTGATTCCGGCCGCCGTGTTATTGTACAGCGCGTTGTAACCAATGGCGGTGTTGCTGCCGTTGTTGGTATTTGTAAACAAGGCGTAAGCACCCAAGGCCGTATTGAATTGTCCGCTCGTGTTGTTCCTGAGAGCATACGCGCCGACGGCCGTGCCCAATGTACCCGATGTCAGTTGCCTCAACGCCGAAATACCAACGGCAACGTTGCTGTCGGTCGCTGCTGTGCTGTTGGCCGTTGTGGCCCCGGCGTTCTCGCCGATGAACAGGTTGCCTGCCGCTCCTGCCGTTAGCGCCGCCGCGCCCGCACGGCCCATGATGATGTTGTGCTCGGTGGCGTAATCGGTGAACGCATCCGACAGGTCATCGATGGCGCCCGTGCCGCCGCCGGAGGTAAGAATATCCTGCCACGCCCCAGCCTGATAGCCTTCAAACTTTCCGGTCTGGGAGTTATAGCGCAGCATGCCGTTTACCGCCGTGCCGGGGCGCTGGGATGTGTCGCCGCGCGGGGTAATCATCGCGCCCGTTCCGGCGATGTCGAGTTCGGCCTGCGGCGTTGCCGTTCCGACACCGATGAAGCCGGAATTGTCGATGGCCATGCGAACGGCGGCAGTATCGGAGCCATCCGGCGTGGTCGAAAATTCCATTTGTGTCGGCAGGTCGTTTGCGCCGACAGCCCCGTCCACCACGATTCTGATAGAGGCACCGTCATCCCACTGCGAGCCTGTATAGCCGCCGGAGGTAATCAACGCCATCTCGTCGCCGGATTGAACGGCGGTGGGTGTGGCGCTTGTTCCACGGCTGCGACCGAAGTAGATGTAGCTGGCATCGCCCGCATTCGCTGCGTAAGTGGTTTGCGCATAGCTTGCCTCCGAGCCGCTGCGGTCAACCTGCAGGGAGGCCCACGGTGCGGTCGTCCCGATGCCGACATTGCCCGTATCGAGTACTGTAAATAGCTGTGTGCCGCCGGTCATGCCGTTGCCGTTGCCGCCGATACTGAATGAAGATCCAACATCGTTGTTGTTTGAATCTATATTAACGCGCAGGTCCGCAAGGCTGCTGATATACATGTTGAAGGAATTGGCTTCCTTGTACATGCCCAAATCGTCGCGGTGAAGGAATTCATAACCGTAGTTGCCGTTCGCATTGTTGCCAAGATTGATGGCGCCATCCCCGGAGAGGCTGACGTCGAGGTCTGCTGTGGGGGTTGTTGTGCCAATCCCCAGATATCCCGCGCTGGTGAACACGAAATTCGTATCCGTGCCCAGAACACCGCCGGAGTTGAAGATCATTTCGCGGTCGTTGCCGGGGGCAACGCCCGTGGCCACGCTCGCGGCGGTGAAGCAGTTATTCCCGGCCTCGTCGCAATAATTGACCGCGCCGATATCGCCCGTGACATCAAGCTCCAACTGCTGCGCACCAGTGGAGACGTTTGTATTTGTCGCGCTGGTCGTGTCCGGGTCAATGACAAGGCGCCCGCCGAGCAGGGCCATGAGGTTACTTGCCGTTACGTCGACACCATCCTGATCACCCATGAATATGCCCAATGACTGAATGCCGGAAACTCGCGGACGCGATGTAATAGTTACGGCTTCATCAATCAATCCCAGCGCCATGGAGCCATCGCCGAAACCGCTTCCGGCGCTGCCGTTACCAACGCGGACCTGATTTCCCATCGTGATGCCGTACTCACCGGTTGCCTCGTTATTGTAGCCAGTCGCCAAGCTGTAGTTTCCTCTTGCCACGTTGGCTTGTCCCATCGCGAAGGCGTTGTTCCCGCTGACATCGCTGCCGTTCCCCAGCGCAACGCTATTGGCCCCGGAAGCGATGTTTCCATCTCCCATTGCGACACTATTGGTGCCACTGGCTGTGCTGTTCCATCCGGAGGCAATGCTTCCCCATCCAACATTCGCATCGTCCCAGTGTCCCCCGCTGACTTCGCCAGTCCTAAATGCTGCCTTTGACTTATCGAAGAACATGCGGGCGTCGTGGTTGGCGTTGCCCGTATCGGCCAGTTGCGGGCTTCCGAACACGAAATCGGCGGAGGCGTAGTTGATGGTGCCGCTGGTCGAGCGGATGGGGCCTGCCCCGGTGCCGGAGGAATCTTCAAAGACGCTCCCCGCCACCACGCTGGCGGCGGTGAAGCAGTTATTCCCGCTGGCGTCGCAGTATTGTGTGCCCCCTATGTTGCCGTTCACGTCGAGCATCAATTGCCCGCCCGTGCCGGAATCGGGGGTGGCATCGCCAATCCCGACATAACCGTCCTTGTTGATAATCATACGCAGAAGTTCCGCGCCGGTGACAAAATTGAGCGAGCCTTCGGATGCCGCCGCGCCGCCGATGTTTCCGGCTTCGAAATACATGTTGCCGCGCTGGTTTCCGATATTGGAGAAGCTGTTCCCCCGCGCAAGGAAGTACGGGCCGTCGCTGTTGTTGCCCGATCCCACGCCGCCGACAAAGAACCCGAAGGAAGCATTCACATCGCCCGGCGTGCCGGAGCCGACATAAATAAGGTTGTCGGTCGCCGACGTTCCCTGATTGAACAGCATGCCGCCGCGGGTTTCGATCCGCCCGTTGACGGAGAGGGGATAGCCCGGCGTTGCCGTGCCGATACCCAGATACCCGGCGGAGGTATAGGTGAAGGTGGATTCCGCCGCGAAGGAGCCGCCGGAGTTGAATTGCACGCCGCGGTCGGGGGCGGCGGCGGTGGCTCCGGCGGTGATGATGTCGGTCCACGCGCCGGCCTGATAGCCCTCAAACTTTCCGGTTTGGGAGTTGTAACGGATCATGCCGTTGACGGCGGTTCCGGGGCGCTGGGCCGTCGTGCCGCGCGGGGTGATCATCGCGCCCGTTCCCGCGATGTCGAGTTGCGCCTGCGGCGCGTTCGTGCCGATGCCGACGTTGCCGGTGGCGGTAATGCGCATTCTCTCGACAAAGCCGGTGTTAAAAACCAGATAATCTGTGCCAATGTTGTACCCGTTTCCAAGAATGCCTGCTGAACCTGCGGGCCCTAGTAAAAACCCGCCACTTGAAGAATCGGTTTGAATATACCCATTTACATCAAGTTTTCGGCTTGGTGTGCTTGTCCCAAGGCCAAGGTTTCCAGTGGAGGTGAAAACGAAATTCGCATCCGCCGCGAAGGAGCCGCCGGAGTTGAACTGGATGCCGCGATCCGGGGCGGCGGCGGAGGCTCCGGCGGTGATGATGTCGGTCCATGCGCCGGCCTGATAGCCTTCGAATTTACCCGTTTGCGAGTTGTAGCGGATCATACCGTTGACGGGCGTGCCGGGGCGTTGCGACGTATCCCCGCGCGGGGTAATGAGTGCGCCTGTACCGCCGATATCCAGTTCGGCCGCAGGTGCGCCCGTGGCGCGGATACCGACATTGCCAGTGGAGTCGACCTTGAAACTTCCGTTCAACGTCAGTACGTCGAGGCGTGCAGCGTTCCCGAAGGTTGCATAGCCTATTCCGCTGGCTGTGCTTACTAATGGAAAACTTACGGAACCGTCCGCGCGGACAGCGCCAAGCACCGTACCAGCGTTGTTTTGAAATTGCAGCAGGTTGCCGGTTTGTCCGGCAGCGCCCCATTTAATGATTTGTCCGATGCTGCCCGTAGAAATCGTGTTGACGGCGAGATCGGCTCCCGGTGCGTTGGTCCCGATCCCCAGTTGCCCCGTACTGGTAAAAACAAAATTCGTATCCGCGCCCAGAACGCCGTTTGAGTTGAAGATCACTTCGCGGTTGCTGCCCGGTGCGCCGATGCCTGTGCCGCCGGTGATGCTGGCGGCGGTGAAGCAGTTATTTCCCGCCGCGTCGCAATAATATGTCGCGCCGACATCGCCCGTCACATCAAGTTCCAGCGTTTGCGCGCCGGTGCTAAAAGTGTTCGAGCCGATCGCGATGCCGGAGAAGTTCCCCGCCGACTGGAAATTGGCATCGCTGCCCTGGGTCAGGACGCTGTCGAGGTCCTGGGTTCCGCCGCCCACGCCGCCTGTGTCGGCCTCGCACTCCCAGCTATTGCCGTCCCAGCGGTGGAAGCTTCCTGCGGCGCAGTTGCCGGGGATGAAGTTGTCGGTGTTCTGAACGTACAATTCGTTCGTCGTGACGCGGCCCGTCGTGGTCACGTTCGCGCCGATAACGGTGGCGTCGGAATTGATGTTGCCGCTGGCGTCGATGGTGCCGGCCACTTCTAATGTGTCATCAAACGTGGTGACGTCCACGCCTGCGGCCTGATTGATGCCGACGCGGTTCCCGGCAATGTCGCCGTATATGAGGTCGCCGATATTAAGGTAGTTGCTGGTTGCGCCCGCCGGAACGTCGGGGGCCGTTGCGCCCGAGCCGACGATGATGTTGCCCGTTCCGGTCGAAAGCGTTCCCGCCGCGCCGGAGCCGAGGATCGTGTTGTAATTGCCCGAGGTTAAGGAACCCGCGCTCTTGCCCAGCAGAACGGTTCCGGCGGCGCTGTTGTCCGTCAGGATGTTCGTGCCGTCGAGCTTGTAATGGTCCGTGGCAGTGATCGAGCCGCCCACGTCAAGTCTTTCGGTCGGGTCGGCAACGCCGATGCCGACATTGCCGTTGTTTTGCACATTCAGGATATCGGTGCCGAGGACGTTTTCAACGGTGAGCGCGTCGATCGTGGTCACGCCGCTGGTCGTTCCCGTGATAACCGTGTCGCCAGCAATATCAAGACTATCTGCGCCCACTGTGACTTCAACCCCGGAGCCGCCATTGGCGTCGATCAGAAGATCGCCCGCGCTTTCGGTGATGTCCGCGCCCGAGGACCAGCCAACCCGCGATCCGGCGCTGGAGAAGGCGACATTGCCGGAAAGCTGGATGTTGCCCGTAACGTCAAGCGCTTCGGTCGGGCTGTTGTTGCCGATGCCGACCTGCGGCGTGGTGCCGGAAGAATAATAAATGTCGTCGCCCGCGCCGAGCTGCCAGATCGAGCCTGCGCCGGCGGAGACGGATTGCCAGCCGCCATTGGCAAAGTCGCAAATCTCGAGGGTGATCGGCGCGGTGGCGGTGTTGACGCGCAAGAGTTGATTGTTTGCCGCGTTACAGGTCGCCAGATCTGCCTGTGTGGGGAACAGCATCGAGGCCGCACCGAGTTGCAGCTGCGCGCTGGGGGCCGTCAGGTTTATGGCGCTGGTGAATCTTGCGCCGCCGGATACGAAAAGCTGCTTGTCGATTTCGGCGGTGTCCGGTTCGCCGCTCTTGATCCGCCACAGACCGTCAACCGATGCGGAGGCTGTCTCATAGGTATAATCCATTACGATGTCGTCGCCGCCCTTGGTCAGGCCGGTGCCGGAGTAAGCATCGCAGGTTGTCTGGAACGTGCGGTCGGGACCGGCCGAGACAATGACGATCATCGGGTAGTCTTCGTCATTGGTGTCGTTACCGGCCAGCAGCGTGTTCGTGCAGTTTCCTATGTCCGGCGAAACGACCGTACCAGCATCCCATGCGCAATAGCCGTAATCGCTGCCCCACGGGTCTTGGCGGTTAGAACCTACCGCAGCGGGCAGCGTACCGCCGCCGAGAGCGACGATCGCGGTGTCATATTGCATGGGTTCGACAAACTGGTCGGCATCGCAGTCGCCGCTGTTTGCCTGTGAGGCCGCTTCCAGAATCGCCAGTTTGGCGGCGATGCCCATCTGGGCTTCGGCGGTGGCTTTCTTTTGCACGTTGACCATCGTGGTCAGCGGGCCGCGCATGGTCGCCATGATCCCGGCGCCGAGAACGCCGACGATCGCGACCGCGCCGAACAACGTAAAGAATACGTTGCCGCTTTCCGATTGCCGGAAGCGGTGTCTTTCGGTGTGTCTGGGCCGGTTACGTTCGGTCATGTAAACGGCCTCTGTTTAGGTTTAGGTGAATGGGTGCTGTTGCAAATTCTGGGGGAAAAATGCAAAAGGCCGGGCCTGCGCCAACAAGCACTGCGCACGCCGCGTCCAAAAGATCGCAAATACGCAGTGCTGCATTGTGCATGCTCAATAAGATCAAGTGATTGGGCCCCCAGCCTCGAAACACGTGTTCCAGCAATGTATGACTTATCTTTTAATTATTACTTAAAACTCTTTATAAATTGTTATCGTTATGACGATTTCGGCAGGTGGATTCCTGGGGATAGCGGCCTTTCATTTCATAACTCCCGAGTCGTACGTCTCGTTTTTTCCCATATTTTAGAAAAGCATAGCCGGTGAATGCCGAATCGGGGTTTTTTGAGGGCTGCGGTGGCTGCGGGTTTTGGTTAAGTGGAGATATCGTTTTTACCCATTCTTAATCAGTGGCTTGGCTGATTGTGGCCGATAAAAATGACCAATAATTGATGAGTTTTGTACCGAATCAGGCGGCCAGAGGGATGCCAAACTGTGCAAGGGTTTTTTCCTGTTTGGCGCGCAGGGCATCAATATCGAAGTCGCCGATCAGGTCGTTAAATACGCGGTGCCAGTTTATTTCGGCTTTCAGGTGTAAGAACACAGAGCCAAGCCCCAGCGCCGCCCGGTCCATGAAGACGAATTCACGCGGCACAGATATGCCGCCCGCGGCACGGCTCAGTTCGCGCAATTTTTTATGCACTTTTTCGGCGGTATCCCGGCCATAGACCCCGCCAGAAACCTCGCCGATCGGGCGTATCTTGTCCTCTAGCACGGGGCCGTAAAGGAAATTCGCCCAGATATTCAGGGTCTCAACCTGTTCGCGGGTCAGGTTTTTAAAGCCCCAGGTTTCGTAGGCGTGGACGGCCAGCTCTGTATTGTCTGTCATCAGGGCATTGTAAAGGTCGATAACCCCACCGATGAACGAAGGATCAAAGACACGTACGCATCCAAAATCAAGCAGGTTTATTGTGTTGTCGGGACGTACGGTGTAATTGCCCAGATGCGGGTCGCCGTGAATAATCCCGTAATGATAAAGCGGCACATACCAGGCGCGGAACATGTTCATTGCCAGTTCGTTGCGCTGCTGCGGGTGGGCGTCGACGAAGCTGAGGATTTTCTCTCCCTCAAGCCATGTAGCGGTCAGCAGCCTGTCGGTGGACAGGGAATCGATAACTTCGGGTACATGTACGCCCGGCTCATCATTTAAAATAGAGCCGTATAGTTTGCAGAATCGTGCCTCCAGCCTGTAATCAAGTTCCTCGTAAAGCCTCGCGGCCAGTTCCTCGTGAATCTGGCTGGTCTTTATGGTCTGGTCATAGCGCTCGTAGAGGGAAAAAATCATCTTGAGCTGGTTAAGGTCGGCGTCTATGGCTGCGCGCATGTCCGGGTATTGCAGCTTGCAGGCCAGCAAGCGCCCGTCATGTCCGGTGGCTTTGTGGACTTGCCCAAGGCTGGCGGCGGCGGAAGCTCCCCTCTCGAACGAGGTGAATTTTGTCTCCCAATCCGGCCCCAACTCGGCTTTCATCCTACGCTTGACGAACGGCCAGCCCATCGACGGCGCGTGCGCCTGAAGCTCCTGAAAGGCGCGGGCGTATTCGGGCGGCAGGGCTTCGGGGATGGTGGCCAGAATCTGCCCCACCTTCATCAGCGGCCCTTTGAGGTTACCCAGAGATTCCATGAGTTGCCGGGCATGATCCTCGCGCTCGATCGTCAGGCCGAGATATCTTTCCCCGGCCAGCTTCGCCGCCAGCCCGGCCATAGTGCCGGAAACCTTGCCGTAGCGCAGTATTTTTCCGGCGGCGCTGTTTCTATCCAGATCGTCTTTCACAAACTTTCGCTCTCACAAACCCTACAAAAGGCTTTTGTAAACATGGTTAGGGAATATATGATGTTACGGTCGTATTTACAGTATTATTTTCAAGGGGATTCATGAAAATAAAGAAAACAGGGGTGTTGGCCTTGGTGGTTGTGGTTCTTGCAATTGTTGCGAGCCCTGTACCCGCCTACGCAAAGAAGGGTTTTCTTGAGATGCTGTTTCCTGGAATTTTCGGCAAGGACGCCAGCAACGCAAGGCCGGAGGAAACGCTGGTATCCCCTTTCGATCACGGCAAACCATCTGTTCAGGGGCAGGTAAAGAAGGCCGGGGTGGAAGATTCGCTGAACGTTTCGCACCGCGCCACGCGGGAGATCGGGGAGTGGTTGATGGAGGTTGTTTCGGAGTCGATGACCTTCGAAGCCGACAAATATCAGCAGCAAATGGCCGAAGTCGCAACCAATTTTGACGAAGCGGGATTTAAGGAGTTCCAGACGTTTTTGGTTGAATCCGGCATTATCGAAGCTTTGAATTCACAAAAATATAACGTGCGTAGCTTCGTGCAGCGCAGTCCGATCGGCTTGAATGAGGCTGCGGTCGATGGGCGCTATCGTTGGCTTTTTGAGATAACGTTCATGACCAGCTATATGGAGCGCGGCAAGGAGAATTATAAAAAGAACAAAGTCGTTCCGGTAAATCAGAACATCATCGTCAAGCTTCAGGTGGGCAGATCCGACAAGGCCCGCAACGAGCATGGCGTGTTGATAGAAAGCTGGAAAGGGCAGGTGCAAAAGCCACCAGCCAATCCTCCCGTTAAGCAATAAGGCGGTTTTCAGAACTTCTTTTGAAACACCCTCAGAAAAAATGTGCGGCCTTTAAAAAAATGCTTAGTCATTCGCCGCATTTCATTACAATCGACGCATTGCGAATCACACCAAGGAGTTCAAGAGATGTCAAAGAATGTGGCAAGCTTTCCTGCGTCCAACGATGAGGAAGAAGTTAAGGATACCGGCGGCGTTGCAGGCAAGCGCCTGTTGTCGCTTCTTCAGCGCGTTGAAACGCTTGAGCAGGAAAAAACCGCTCTGGCCGACGACATCAAGGAAGTTTATGCAGAGGCCAAAGGCACAGGCTTTGATGTAAAGGCTATGCGCAGGCTTATCAAGCTGCGCAAGATGGAGCCGGAAAAGCGCCGGGAGGAAGATGAAATCCTTGAGCTGTACAAATCCGCCATCGGGATGGTGTAGGGTTGCCGCTCGGGAGATATCTTTGTCTTCCATGGATATTATCAGCCCCGCTGCTGCTCTGCGGCTTTGTCCTTAGCGTTTTTTACATCGGTACGGATAGCGTCCTTTTTGCCCCCGCGGTGGTCAGTTTTTTACTGATGGCGGGGGTTTCGCTTTATCCGAATTTTAAAAGCGGCTGGTCACTGCCAAAAACCGCTACAGTTTTTTCAGTTCTTGCATTCTGGTTGTGGCTTTTTCTGGCGCAGTTCTGGTCGAGCGTTCCGCATCTTAGCACTTTGTTTACCGTTTTGCTGGGCGTGCTGCCCGCATTGTTTCTGATTTTGATTATTGCGCCCGCGCCGCAAAAATTTATGCGTATCCATTTTTATGTGGTTGGTGCGGCGCTTTTGGGGTTTGCGCTTTGGGCGCTCATCCAGTTTTTCTTCCTGTTTGAAACATTCGGTCCGCGCATCAAGCATCCCATGCTTGATCCCAATAATCTGGCCGGATTGTTTGAGATAGCCTTGTTGCCGTCGCTGGCGCTGTTTCTGGCGGCGCGGCAAAAGCGAGAAGCCGTCTTGTGGGCTTTGGCCATGAGTGTTTTCTATGTGGCGCTGATCGTAACGCAAAGCCGGGGTGGTTTTGTAGCATGTGCCATCAGCGCTGTTGCTCTTTTTGGCTATACAGTGTTGGCAAGGCCAAACCTTTGGACGCGCATTTTGATTGCCATCGTTGTGGCTATTCTTGCTCCTCTGGCGATCAATATTCAATTCGAAGGCGTGCTCAAAACAAACCTGATGGGGATTGCCGGCATCACGGAAATCAACAGCTACACCGACCGCGTTCTTTTGTGGAGGTCGACTTGGGAGATGATTAAAGATCACTTTTGGTTTGGGACCGGGCTTGGCACTTTCTATTATTACTATCCTTCCTATCGCTATCCGCTGGATCTCAGCGACGGGTTTTTTGCGCATACGGATTCGTTACAGATGTGGGCTGAAACGGGCGTTTTAAGCTTTATTCTTTTCTATACGGTTTTAACTTGCGTGTTGCTGCGGACGATACGCGCTTTATGTGCGGCGCAGGAAGAACGCCTCAAGATGAAAATCATCGGCGCGTTTTGCGGCATGCTGGCTCTGGCGCTGCACACGCATTTGACGTTTCATATTTACCTGCCGGGCATATCGGTGCCGCTGGCGGTTTTGATGGCGTATTGGTACGTGCAGACGGACAAGGCTTTGGGCGAGAAGGCAGGGCGCATCTTTTTTCTGCCATCGCAAAAAGTGTTTTGGGCTTCATCGTTTGTTGCCGTTTTGGTAGTAGCGATTATAGGCGGGTGGTGTGTGCGCACGGCGATGGCTATCGACATCATGAACGAAGTAGAGGCCGGGATATATACAGGCGACAAAGAAATCGCCCGCGCCAGAATGATCGGTGTGAAATTCTGGGCGCCGGATAATTACGACAGGTATTTTGAATACGAGGCCCGCTTCAGGATCGATGATTTGTGGCTGAACATCGACCTTATGACCCCGGAGAAAGCACGAAAGATTTATGAGGAAGCACTTTATTATCTCGATGAAGCGGAAAAGAGAAATGCGCCCAATACAAGGCTTTGGGATTTGCGGGCGCGGCTTTTTGAAATCGTCGATGGCAAGCTTTTAAGTAACGGCAATGATAAGGCGATCGTTTTGCTGAAAAGAGTTTTGATGGCAAATCCTTTGGCGGTTGATAGCCGCGTTGAATTGTCAAACATCTATAAACGGCGCGGCGAAAAGCAAACTGCGCTAAAGGTTCTTGAGGAAGGGACGATCTGGCCCGCAGTCAAGGGCGAGCCGGATATAAAATTTCTGCTGGCGATGGCGGCTTTGCGGCTCGAATTGGGCGATAAGGCAACCCACGACCGCATCATGGAAGAAGCCAAAAAGCGCGCCATTCGCTATGGTATGACGGTGAAGTAGATAGCGCTACAGCCTCTTGAAAAAATAATGATCCGGACTTGTCATTTCGACGACTGAAAGGAGGAGAAATCTCATGAGATTTCTCACCCCGCTGCGCAGGGTTCGAAATGACAAAAAAGAGGTGCCCCATATATCAGCGGTTCCTGATAAGGTCCTGCACAACCGACGGATCGGCGAGCGTCGATGTGTCGCCCAGATTTTCAATGTCGTTGGCGGCAATCTTGCGTAGAATGCGGCGCATGATTTTCCCCGAGCGCGTTTTGGGCAATCCGGGCGTGATCTGAATCACATCCGGTGTAGCGATCGGGCCGATGATGCGCCGTACGGTGTCGATAATCTCTTTTTTTATTTCCTCGCGTGGCTCGACCCCATCATTCAAAATCACATAGGCGTAAATTCCCTGGCCCTTGATATCGTGCGGATAGCCGACAACCGCGCTTTCAGCGACTTGCTCATGCTCGTTGATGGCGCTTTCGATTTCAGCGGTCCCGAGGCGGTGACCGGATACGTTGATGACATCGTCAATGCGTCCGGTGATCCAGTAATATCCGTCCTCGTCGCGTCGCACACCGTCGCCACTGAAATACAGGTTTTTAAAGGTGGAGAAATATGTTTTCACAAAACGATCGTGATCGTTGAAGACCGTGCGCATCTGACCCGGCCATGAATCGGAAAAACACAGTGCGCCCTCGCAGGCTCCATCAAGCTTTTTACCTTCGCTATCTACGATGACAGGTTTGATGCCGAAGAAGGGCTTGCTGGCCGAGCCGGGCTTGAGCGTGTGGCAGGGCAGGGGTGTAATCATGAACCCTCCTGTTTCCGTCTGCCACCATGTGTCGATGACAGGGCAGCGGCCTTCACCGACGACATTGTAATACCAGAGCCATGCCTCGTGGTTGATCGGCTCGCCCACCGAG
>DIHF01000060.1:0-25908 GCA_002420015.1 Micavibrio sp. UBA5703 | reverse complement strand
ATCGGCTCGCCCACCGAGCCGAGGATGCGCAGCGTCGTGCGTTTGGTTTTTTTGACGAAGGCGTCACCCTCGCGCAAAATGGCGCGGATGGCTGTCGGCGCGGTGTAGAAGATATTCACGTGATGCTTGTCGACGATCTGCCAGAAGCGCGACCAGTCGGGATAATTCGGCACGCCCTCGTAAATCAGGCTGATTGCGCCGTTGGCCAGCGGCCCGTAAACGATATAGGAATGCCCGGTCACCCAGCCCACATCCGCGGTGCACCAGTAAACCTCGCCCGGTTTGTAATCGAAAACCAACTCATGCGTAAGCGAAACATAAACCATGTATCCGCCCGTGCTGTGCAGCACGCCCTTAGGTTTTCCGGTCGAGCCGGAGGTGTAGAGGATAAAAAGCGGGTCTTCGGCATTCATCTGTTCGCAAGGGCAGTCGGGCGATTGTTCGTTCACCATTGCGCCTTCGATATCGCGCCCTTCAATCCATGCGATTTCCGCGCCGGTATGGCGAAGAACCAGAACCGTGTGAACGTCCGGGCAGCTTTCCAGCGCCTTGTCCGTGTTGGCTTTTAGCGGAATCCTTTTGCCGCCGCGCAGCCCTTCATCGGCCGTTATGACGACGCTGGAGCCGCAATCAAGAATGCGGTCTTTCAGGGAATCCGGCGAAAACCCGGCAAAGACAACGGAATGCACGGCCCCGATCCGGGCGCAGGCCAGCATGGAATAAACGGCCTCGGGGACCATCGGCATGTAAATCGTGACGCGGTCGCCCTTTTTTACGCCGCGTTCTTTCAGAAGATTTGCAAGGCGGCAAACTTCGTCCTTGAGTTCGCTATAGGTAATTCTTTTGTCCTGGCCCGGCGTATCGCCTTCCCAGATGAGGGCGGTACTTTTTGCCTTGGTTTTGATGTGGCGGTCGACGCAGTTGTAACAGGCGTTCAATATGCCGTCTTCGTACCAGCGGATGGAAACGTCGTCCTTGAAGCTGGCGTTTTTGATAATGGTCGGCTTGATGAACCAGTCGAGGCGTTTGGCCATCCTGCCCCAGAACTTCTCCGGGTCGTCGATAGATTCTTTGTACATTACATCGTACTGATCCTCGGTGACGGCGACGTGACTGAGGATGTCCTGTGACGGCGGGAAGGTTTCAGTCATGTCATGTCTCCTGCGTTGGGCGGTGTCCGGGTTTTATCACAAACCGCCCATTTTGCAAATCACGCGCCATTCGGATTCTGTAACAGGACAGACCGACAGGCGCGATTGCCGCACCAGCGCAAGGTTTTCAAGCGATTTTGTAGCCTTGATGTCTTTCAGCGTAACGGGCCTGGGCAGCGGCTTTGCGGCTTTCACATCGACCATGCCGAAGCGGCCTTCCTTGTCAGTTGGATCGGGGTAATATTCTTTCGCCACATTCACGATGCCGACGATTTCCTTGCCTTCGTTGGAGTGATAGAAAAAACACTCGTCGCCTTTTTTCATCGCCTTCATATTATTGGCGGCTTGAAAGTTGCGTACGCCGCTCCAGTGCGTGGCGCCGTCTTTGACCATCTCATCCCACGAATAGGCTGAGGGTTCCGATTTAACGAGCCAGTAAGCCATGACTATTTTTTGTAGAGCAGCGAGGAAATAACGCCCAGCCCCAGCCCTTTTACAAGGCCGGCTGCGGCCCAGCTCAGGGCGAGCGCCATGGGAATTGGCATCCACGCATAGGGCGCAGCCCCTAAAACGGCGATCAAAGCGCCGATCTTGAGGCCAAAGCCCACGCCGCATTTGCAACATTTGGGGCTTTTATCTTCCATGCCCTTGCAGCCGAGTGCGTAGATATAGGCAACAATGAAAGCTGTCAGGAATTGCGTGCCCATCATCCACGGGATGATCGTGTCTTCCTTTGCGCGCCAGAGACTGCCGGTTTGATCGTACATGTCGTTCAACAGGTTGCCATGTACCAGAAATTCAAAACCGAAAATGAAAACAAATCCGGCGATGGCGGCGGCCAGAAAACGCGGAATGTTAATTCCTGTAACGGGGCAGTGCATGATAACCTCCTTGGGTTTTGGTTACTCGTGTCCGAAGGGTCTTTTCAGCATATCGTCGAGGGCATCCTTGATGCTCGCGCCTTCGTTCAGACACTTATTAACGCCCTCTGTGATGGGCATGTCAACTCCGAGCCTGTTGGCAAGGTCCAGCGCCGCCTTGGCGGTGTGGACGCCTTCGGTAACTTCGCGGCGTGTTGCCAGAATATCTTTAATGTTTTTGCCTTCGCCCAGCGCCGCCCCCAGCGAAAAGTTACGTGACTGCATGGAAGAGCAGGTTAGCGTGAGATCGCCGATACCGCTCATGCCGAGCAGGGTTTCCCTGTGGGCACCCATAGCCACCGCAAGACGGGCGATTTCCGCAATGCCGCGTGTGAGGAGGGCTGCGCGGGCATTTTCACCCAGCTTCAGCCCGTACGCTATACCGCAAGCAATTGCGATAACGTTCTTAATGGCGCCACCGAGCTGCGCACCGATCACATCGTCGGTGATGTAAGGGCGGAAATGTTTAACGCCGAGGGCTTCCTGAAGTTTTTTGGCGAGCTTGGGGTCATGGGTGGCAATCGTGACGGCGGCCGGCAGGCCTCTGGCGACTTCATGGGCGAAGGTCGGCCCGGTAAGTACGGCAATGGATGCCTCCGGGATAACCTCTTCAACGACTTGGGACAACAACAGGCCGCTTTCAAGCTCGATCCCCTTCGCGCAAATGACCAAAGGCTTGGTGCGCGGGATTTCCTTTTTAAGGTTTTCGAGCAGGGAGCGCATGTGCTGGGCCGGGGTAGCCAGCAAAAGAATATCCTTTTTGGCAACCTCGCTCAGGTTGCTTGTGGCCTTGAGGTTTTTTGAAAGCGGCAGGCCGGGAAGGTAATGCGGGTTCTCGTGGTTCTTACCGATGGCATCGGCAACGCCCGGCTCGCGCGCCCATATGGTCACGTCGCGGCCGTTGGTTGAAAGAACCTGCGCGAGGGCCGTTCCCCATGCGCCGGCGCCGATTACTCCGATGGTTGGCATTGGTGTTATCCTTGTTACGCCTTAACCCCGGCACCTTGCCTCGGCGCGGCATCAGGGTCAAGAGGCCAGCGCGGCCTTGCTTTTGTATCGAGGTTATCCTGCATCCCGCGTTGCAGCCGCTCCAACCCCGCCCAGGCGATCATTGCCGCATTGTCCGAACATAGAGAGAGCGGAGGTGCAAATAATTTCATGCCGTGTCGTTTTACAACGTTTTGCAAAGCGCTTCGAATAGCCCCATTTGCCGCCACACCTCCCGAAATGACGAGCGCGGGGTTTTTGGTGCTGTACTGCTTCAGGAAATCGCGGATAGCATGGGTGCAGCGGTCTGCGAGGATATCGGCCATAGCGGTTTGAAATGAAAATGAGAGGTCCGAAATATCCGCCGGATTAAGGTCGCCTTTTGCCAAATTTTCCACGTGGATTCTTACGGCTGTCTTCAAACCCGAAAATGAAAAGTCGCAACCTTCGCGCCCCTTCATCGGCAGGGGCAGGGGGAATCGCTTCAGGGCTTTTTCCGGGTCAGAACATTTTGCCGCCATCTTTTCAAGATTGGGGCCGCCCGGATAACCCAGCCCCATCAGTTTCGCCGATTTGTCGAAACACTCCCCGGCGGCATCGTCGAGCGTCGTGCCCCAGCGCCGGTAGCGCCCGACATCCTCGGCGACCAGAATTTGCGTATGCCCGCCCGAGATCAGAAGGAGAAGATAGGGAAAATCAATATTGTCCGTCAGGCGCGGGGTCAGGGCATGGCCTTCGAGATGGTTGACGGCGATGAAGGGAAGATTTTTTGCTGCCGCAATCGCCTTGCCGGCCATCATGCCTACCATCACCCCGCCGATCAGGCCGGGGCCGCATGTCGCCGCCACGCCGTCCAGATCGTCAAAAGTTAATTTGGCGTCGGCCAGCGCCGCGCGAATTAAAGTATCCAGATGTTCCATATGCGCACGGGCGGCAATTTCCGGAACCACACCGCCGAAGGCTTCGTGTTCCTTGAGCTGGCTCAGGACCAGATTGGACAGAATCTCCCGCCTGTCGTTTACGACAGAGGCCGAAGTTTCATCGCAGCTTGTTTCTATGCCGAGGATGTTCATAATGACGACCAGAGTTATCCATTGGAGCTGTACGTGTCAAATCCAAAGAAAATCAGAATCGGGAGCCGGGGATCGCCTTTGGCGCTCCGTCAGGTCGAAATGGTCAAGGCCGCGCTCGGCTCCGAAGTCGAAACCGAGACGGTTATCATCAAGACTTCGGGCGACTGGAATCCGGAAGGCGGCGAGGCGGCCTTACCCGAAAGCGGGCGGGGCAAAGCCCTGTTCGCCAAGGAGATCGAGGAGGCGCTTTTGCAGGGTAAAATCGATTGCGCCGTACACTCCATGAAGGACATGGATTCGACCCTGCCGGAGGGGTTGGTTATCCCCTGTATGTTGCCTCGAGAGGATGCCAGAGACGCCCTCATTTCCCGTGACGGAAAGGGGCTGGATGATTTGCCAGAAAATGCCATTGTTGGCACGACCAGCCCGCGCCGGAAAGCTTTCCTTTTGGCACGAAGGCCAGACCTCAAAATCGTCCCCTTTAGAGGCAATGTCGGCACCAGATTGGAGAAGCTTAAAGCCGGTCAGGTCGATGCCACACTGCTTGCCGTGGCCGGATTAAAACGTCTGGGGCTGGCGGACCGGATCACGGAAATTTTGGACCCGGAGGACATGATTCCGGCCGCAGGACAGGGCGCAATCGGCATAGAATTAATGGCCAAAAATAAACAATTGATATCCAAATTTAGCCAAATAAATTGTTTAAAAACAATTATTTGTGTTTCTTCAGAAAGGTCGTTTATCGGACAAATTGGTGGCTCATGCCATACACCAGTCGGGGCGCATGCGGTCTGGAGCGATGGCGTGTTAAGTTTGTCCGTCAAACTCGCCGGACCGGGCGGTAGCCAATTTTGGACCGATTCTATTCGGGAAAATATTGCGCTGTCGGAGGACGGAATTGAGCAGGCGATCCGGGCCGGAAAAACGCTCGGTAAAAAATTCAAATCCATGCTGCCGGAAGGGGTAATTTAGGACCATGAACGGGCAGGGATTAATTCTCATAACAAGGCCCGCCGAGGACGCGCAGGAGTACGCTCGCGAGCTTCAAAATCTTGGGCACAAAACCTTCATCGAGCCGATGCTCGAAATCGTTCCGGCCAATTTTTCGCTGCCCGATTTAGCCGGGTACAGGGGGCTGATTTTTACCAGCGCCAATGCCGTACGAATTTTTTCGGAAAGTTCTTCGGAGCGCGGTATCGAGGTCTATTGCGTCGGTCAAAACACTTATGAGCAGGCGCGCAAATCCGGGTACGGAAATATATATAACGCAAATGGCAGCGCAGTGCAAATTGTGCCGCTTATTCTGAACAGGGTTGGAACCGATACCGGACAGTTTCTCCATATACGTGGCGAGGATGTCGCAAGGCCCGTCGATGAAATGTTCGCCGGGTCCGGCGTTAAGGTAGAAACGCTGGTTGTCTATAAGGCCGAAAAGGTTAAAGCGTTAAGTAATTTATGTATAAAAAAATTACGGGATGGCGAGATATCTGCCGTCACTTTTTTCTCAAAGCGTACGGCTGAGAGTTTCCTTTTCCAGATTGGTGCAAACGATCTTGGTGGCGCGCTTATGTCCATAAAGGCCTTGTGTATAAGTCAAGCCGTGCTAGAGTGCGTACGGACCCGAAAATGGGGGGACACGTACGCAGCTTCGCAGCCGGACAGGCAGGGCATGTTGAATCTGATCACGCAGGTATGTGGCTCCGGGGAATAAATACGTATCGTGAGGAGACAAAAATTATGACCAAGACAAATCAGGACGAGAACGAGTCTGTGATCAACAACGCGCAGGATGTCATTGAAAAATTCGGCGGCATTCGCCCGATGGCCAGCAAGATGTCTGTGCCCGTCACAACGGTGCAGGGCTGGAAAAAGCGCAATGTGATTCCCGGCACGCGGCTTGAGGCGCTTTTAAAGGCGGCCAGCGAACATAACGTCGATCTGGGCGGTTTGCTGGAACGTACGGATATCGCTAACCAGAACGAAATAGCCAATCCCGCGCCCGTTGCAAAGGCCGAAGAGCCTGCACAACCGAAACAGACGCGCATTGTTCCCGAGGTGCGTGCTCAGGAACAAGGCTCACAGGCTGCCCCCAAACCCGCGCAGGAAAGCGGCAACGACAATAAACCTGCCGAAAGCGCCGATGCCGCAAGCAAAAACGAGAAAAAATCCGGCGGGAGCGATGGCAGGCCGCCTTTGACACTCCAAAACAGCGTTGAAAAGCTGTTCGCTGCTGCCGAGAACAAGGCTGTGGCGCGCTCGACTATTATTAATGCCGTTCTGATCGTCGTTATGATTGCGGCGCTGGTCGCTCTGTTCTGGCCCAAGGTCGAACAGGTCGAGCAGATCCAGAGCGAAGTCGAAGCCGTCAAGGAAGAGCAATCGCTTATTCGCGGCCTGATGCCGGACGGTCTGGAGCAGCGCGTGCAAAACCTCCAGGAGCAGGCAAAACAGGCGCAGGAAACCGTTAACCAGGCTGTCGATGCCGCAAAGGTCATTTCCGAAGACGTTTTGAGCGAAAATGCCGGTTCCCTGCAGGAGCGCGTGGTCAGGCTGGAAACCCATATCGCGGATCTGGCCGGCGGCTCGCCGCAAATCGTGGCGATGCTCCAGCGCGCGGAGGAATGGCAGCAATCCCTTGGCGGCCAGCAACAGTTCAAGCAGGCGATGGCTGAACTGAGCGCACTGGTATCGGGTCTTGGCGGCAGCATGGAAAATTTCAGCGGTGCGCTGGCAGAGGCGCAGACGCAAAGCCCGGCTCTGGGCCAAACATTTGAAGGCGTACCACAGGAGGAATTGCAGGCGGCGGCTATGCTGCTTGTGCTGTCCAATTTTCGCGGCGCGCTGAACCGCGACAATGAATCTTTTGAAAGCGATCTGCAACTGCTGACGAATTTTGTCGGCGAAGACAATCCTGAGCTAAAGGCCTCGATTGAAAGCCTAGCGCCGCATGCGCGGCAGGGCATTTTAACGCCGCAGGGCCTGTCGAATGAGTTGAAGGCCATGGCCGGCGATGCGGTCGTCGCTTCGCTTAAAGGCGAGGACATTACGGTGCAGGAAAGAGCCAAGGCGCGCATGAACGAGCTGTTTCAGATTGAAAAGAACGGCGAACTCATCACAGGCACCGACACGCAGGCCACGCTGGCGCGTTCGGAAAATCTTCTGGAATCGGGTGAAATACAGGCCGCAATCGAGCAAATCCAGACAATTCAGGGGCCGGCCGCCGAAGTTCTGGCACCGTTTCTGGATAAGGCCAGAGCGAGCCTTCTGGCACAGCAGGTGAGGCAAATCGCGGCGCAGATCATAAATCTGCGCGCCTTTGGCGATAAAACGGCGAACACAACGCCGTCGACCGCCACCGTAGAACCCGCCGCCGCGCCGGCCGGCACCAATATTTTACACCCCGCCCAGCCAGAATTGCAGTAGAATTGCCGAGAGTCTTTTGAAAGACCCTCTCCCTTGATCCCTCTCCCTGAAGGGAGAGGGAAAGGAAGCGCGGTGACGGGAAAGTATCATGATTAGAGCCATTATCTTCATGGTCAAGGTTGCCTTGCTGGTGGCGCTGGCCGTCTGGGTCGCGGACAGGCCGGGCACCGTGGCGATTGAGTGGATGGAATACAAGCTCACGCTCCAGATGGGCGTTTTCCTTCTCCTTTTTCTTTTGACCGTTCTGCTGGCGATTGCCATTTTCGGCGTCATCAAGGGTGTTGCCGATTTCCCCAAATCTTTCCGCCGCTACCGCGAATATGTAAGGCGCGATAAGGGTTATAAGGCGCTGACGCTTGGGCTGACCGCCGTTGCGGCGGGCGATGCCAAAAGCGCGCAGTATCAGGCCCACAGAGCCACAAGAATGCTCAAGGACGATAACGGCTTGCCGCTGCTCCTGAAGGCGCAGGCGGCGCGCATGAACAACAAGGAAGACGAAGCGCGGGAGACTTTCGCGCTTTTGTTGCAGGACAAAAACGCCGCATTCCTTGGCGTGCGTGGTTTGCTTCAGGCCGCGATCGACGCGCAGAATTACCCCAAAGCGCTGGAGTTGGGGCGCGAAGCGCTGCGCCTGCACCCGAAACAGCCGTGGATTTTGCGCATGGTTTACGATCTTGAGATCAAGATGCAGGACTGGGAAGCGGCACGCAAAACGCTCTACCGCGCCGAAAAGGCGGGAGCCGTGGAAGCGCCGAAAGCCAAGAGCGACCGCGTGGCGATGCTGCTGGCCGAAGCCGACAGCGCGTTGCAGGAAGATCACCGCGAACTGGCGCTCGGCATACTGAAAAAGGCGCACGCACAGGATCCGACATTTGCGCCCACAGTGACGCGGCTTGCCAAGATGCACATTCAAAACAGCCAGCGCCGCCGGGCTGTTTCCATCATCGAAAAGGCATGGAAAATCGCGCCGCACCCCGAGCTTGTTTATGTCTGGGATATGGCTGCGCCGCCCGGCGGGAAAAAATCCAAAACCGACGATGCGCTGCTGCGGATGAAATGGTTTGAACGGCTTATGGCCCTTAAACCCGATAGCAACGAAGGGCATCTGGCGCTGGCGCAGGCGGCGATGGACGATGGCCTGTGGGGGGAGGCACGCGCGCATCTGAGAGAGGCGGAAAAAACAGAACCCTCGCGCCGCGTTTACAGGATGCTGATCGCGCTGGAGGAGCGCTCCACACAGGACGAGGAAGCCATCATGAGATGGTCCGACAAGGTGGACGAAGCCGCGCCGGACAGGCAATGGGTGTGCCGCGAAACCGGGCGCATCTATCCGCAATGGTCGCCCGTCGCCATGCCGCAAAACAGCTTCAACACGATTGAGTGGGCTTATCCCGACGCGGCGAGCGCACATGCTTTTCTGGCCGGGGGCGGGGCAGGAAAAAGCGCCATGATCGAAGCGCCGGGGCGGTAAAAGCGTCCGAAAACGTCATGTAAAATTTTGATTTGGAATGGTTATTCTGATCCATCAGTTCGTTCCGTGAAAACAATATTTACATAATATCTTTTCTTCGGCTGTTATAGCTGAATCTGTAATTATTGAGAGGACTCATCCCCTCTCCCTGAAAGGAGAGGGGGGTGGCCCTGTCGATAATTGCGGTCTTGGCTATAAATTAACAATCACACACTCCGTCATCACACGCTTTATGCGTGTGATCCATGGATTGCACGGACAAGCCGTGCAATGACGATAAATGAAGGCGCCGTAGTCGCTGTGTACGCCGCGGTTCAAAAATTTTTACGCGGAGTTCCGGAGAAACGCTGAGCAATTATTCCACTTCCCCGTTTCTTTTCCTAAAAAGATGAGATCCTTCAGCGTCTTTGACGCTTCAGGATGACAAGGGAGAGGATTCGTTGCGCCCGTTGCGTGCGTGGCGGTTAAAAAATCAAAACGGCAACAGGCGGGGATACTTTTTCATCAGATAGAACAGCCCCAGCCCGCCGAGGAAGCCGCCGAGATGCGCTTGCCAGGCGATATCGCCGCCGAGCATCCCCATGATTGTGATAACGGCCACCCAGAGCAAAATCATCGGCCACACGCCGCGCCGCCCGACAGGCCCGAGCATGCCGCGCCCGTGCATCAATAAGAGCGTGATGGCGAACAGGCCGCTGATGCTGCCCGAGGCGCCGATGACGGGCGCTGCCGAAAAGGGGTTGATCGCAAAATAAAACGCCGCGCCCAATATCCCGCAGACGAAAAAGAAAAACACCATGCGGCGCGGCCCGAACATGGTTTCGGTGAACAGCCCCATGACCAGCATCATCGTCCCGTTGAGCAACAGGTGCATCCAGCTTCCGTGAATGAAAATATGCGTCAGCGGCGTCAGCAGCGTATGCCACGCCCACGGCGCTTTCCCGGTGAACGCGCCGGGGACGAACCCCCATGACGTAAATATGCCGTAACGCTCAACCGGATCGACCAGCAGATAAAGCGGCAAATGCACGGCAATGAAAAGCGCGATCATGATGCGCGTGAAAAGCGGGACTTTACCCATGTTGAAAAACGGCACGCTGTTTTGTTTTTTACTCTCTTTTTTATACTGGGCGCGCCAGGCTTTTTCCTGTTTTTCTTTTTCCTTGCGCATGCGGTCGCGCTCGGCGAGCGTCGGCATGCGGACGATATTGTCGCGCTTGTCTTTGTCGTGTCCGTTTCCTGAGCCGTTGTATTTGCTTTCCGTCATGCGGGGTAGCATAACAAAAACCGGGGAGGGTGATAAGGGTGTTGGGGCTTATAGGTAAATAAATACAGCTGTTTCTAAAAGACACCAGAATGCCACCCACATGTCATCCCGGCGTAAGCCGGGATCCAGTCTTTTCTTGTGGCCGTGGATTGCTTCGTCGTCCCCCGGATCAAGTCCGGGGTCCTCCTCGCAATGACGGGATAAAAATTTCATTTATGTACGCTGTGGTTCAAAAGTTTTAAACGCGGAGTTTCGGAGATACGGAGAAGCATTAAGCAATTACTCCGCCTCTCCGTTTCTCCGCGTAAAAAAGATGAGATCCTTCAGGGCCGTTGGCCCTTCAGGATGACAGAGAAGAAAGGATTCTTCGTGAACTTCGTGTCTTCGTGGTGATTACGAATGGATCCCGGCTTTCCGTCTTCGCCCTTCGGGCTACGCCGGACAAGGCGCCGGGATGACGAAGGTAACGGGATGACGGAAGGGTAATTTACCCCGGCGTTAGTTTGTAGCCGATATCCGCGTTTTTATTCACGTCGTATTTGTACGGGACGGTTTCGTCGCCCTTGGGTTCGAGGAAGCTGGGTGGCATGACCTTTGTGATCATCTTGCCGGCCTGTGCGAGCAGTTCCGTCGTGGAAATTTTTGCGTGGCTGATTTGCTTGGTCATTCTTTCGAATACATCGCCAAAAGCCGCAGCGGCGATTTCAGTGCCCATCACGACCATTTTCACGATCTTGCCGAGTGAAGGCACTTTGCCCTCGACGGACTGGCCGAACGCTTCGGCCATCAGGCCAAGGCCCGGACGCTTGCCGCCGGAGCCGCCCTTGCCGGATGAGGATGCGGAGCCGGAGGCTTCGCCGTCTTCATCGCTTTCGTCTTTTTTGGCCGCCGCGTTGTCGTTCAGAACCTCGATTTCGACATAGGTCGGCATTTGCAGGTTCAGAGGATATTTCTTGAGCTTTTTCGGTTCGAGGTCCTTGCCGGTAATCCCCGCCTTTACATCAAGGCGGATCTTGCCGGGCACGCGCCAGTCCAGAACCACGCAGTGGCTCTTGAACTCCGCTGTCTGCGCACAGGGAAGGATAAGTCTTTTGCCGGGGTAAAATGGTTCTTTTACGCCGGATTCCTCAAGAAATTTCTGTACGTTGACCTGCATTTCACACTCCTTTTTTACCGATCGTTTGCCCGATCTTTTACGGAAACATGTAAATAATGCACCCAAAAAGTTAATTTACCGTTAACAGGCGTTAACCGCCTAAAAAACAGGGTTTTTTTGAACATTCCGCGTTATTTCTGGTAGAATGGAAACAGATGGAGATTCTCGATGATTGGAATGGATGAAGTGAGGCGTCTGGCGCTGTTTCTGGTCGCGGTTGGTGTGTTCGCCGCGCCGCTGGCTTATGCGCAATCGGGGCTTTTTATCGGTTCCAAAAAAAGCAAGAGCGCACAGGAAGATGGCGAAGGCGGCGGCAGGCCGAGCCTGTTTATCCGTCCCGGCCAGAAAAACAGCCAGGAAAAGAGAGGCGTCTACAAGGCAAGAACCGCTGCACGGAAGCAAACACCGGTCGATCCCTATGCGGAGCTGGCGAAGTCGGCGGACAGGCTGGTGATGCCCAATATGGATATGCGCGGCAACAAAACGCCGACCAAGGAAGATTTGATGGTGATGCTGATCGCCAACAACGCGCAGAATTTTGAAAGCATGCGCAACGAATCGGCGCTGACGATGAAGGCGATTCAGATGTTCTACGCGGAGCGCGACGAGGAAAGGGTCATCGAGCAAAACAAGGAAAGCGTCGAAAAGATCAAAGAACTTGCCGAACAGATACAGAGCGACCCAGGCAGTCAGCCGAATCAACGCACGACCACCCATAGCGGCAGGAAGCAGGTATATGTTTCTCCCAAATCTTCAAAGAAAATCAACGCCGGGTCTTCATCTGATAAGCCGAAGCGGCTGTTTAATTCTTACGACTAGGGTATTACCCTAGTCGTTTAGTCGCGCTATGTGCTATGCACAAGCATGGAGTCCACAGCGTATCTGCCGCGCCGGGGCGGCTTTTTTTCAGCGATTGTTTCCCTTGATGTTGAGGGGCTGCGTTTTTGCAGCCTGATGGCGGCGATAGCTGTTTACGCGCTTCGCGGCTCGCCGACGCCGGACAATCCCGGCTGGCCGGAGATTATGACGGGGCTGTTGCTGCTGGCCGCTGTCGGTATTAAGGGCGGCGTGCGCGCCCTGACGATTTCTTCTTCTGCACCCATGAATCTTTGGCAGATAGGTGGAAAACTTTTTCTGCTGTATGGACTCAGCGTGCCGTTGATCGTGGGGGCGATGGCGGGTCACGGCACGGGACAGATGTTGCGCGATTTGTTGCCGTTCGCCTTTTTCCTGATGCCGGTTTTTCTGGCGCAGAATTTTGAGAGGCGGCCGGAATACGGGCGCTATTTGCTTTTCATCGCGATTGTGCTGGGCTTTATTTTTGCGCTGCGCGCTTTGCTGCCGTTTTATCCGTTCAGTTTTTTGAATGTTGGAATCTTTCCCATTTCGGATGAATTGTTTTATTTCGCCAACGCGCCAACGGTTTTTCTGGCCGCACTCATGTTACTGGGCCTCAGTGGAAAAACAATTATGGAGGCAACGGGTGCAAAGGACATTATCCGGGCCACGATTTTGTTCGGCCTGTCGCTGTTGCCGCTGCTGGCGATGGCGGCGTCGGAGCAGCGCGCAGGAGTTGGCGCTTGCGTGCTCTATGCTGCCATGCTGACGCTTTTGGCGTTGTGGCGCAGTCCGGCAAGGGCGGCGCGGCTTCTGATTGCCATCTTGCTCGTCGTGTCGGCAGCTTTTCCGGTCTTCATGGATGCCGCCGAAATTCTTGGCCGCAAGACCAGCATGGTTGGCCTCAACATGCGCGATCAGGAAGCCCGTGCCGTCTGGGATGCCGTTTCCGGCACCGGCAACCCGGCGCATATTTTGTTTGGGCTTGGATGGGGCGGGGGATTCCATTCCCCGGCGGTCGGCGGGGTGTACGTCAACTTTACCCACAGCCTGCTGACCTCGATGCTCCTTAAAACCGGATTGGTCGGGGTTTTTCTGGTCTGTACGTATCTGGCGGGGCTGCTGAATTTACTCACAGGTCTTTTATTTCGCCAGCCGCTCGTGGCGATGGCGCTGCTCGCGCCGTTTCTTGTCGATATCTTTCTCTACGCAAGTTTCAAGTCCCTCGATTTTGGGCTAGTCTTACTTCTAATTCCAGTATACAGAATATACATAAATAGTCAGAAACCCTAGAGAGCCTCGCCGGATATGCGTAGACCGTCGATACTGTTCTTAAACCGCGTTTATGCACCGGAAAGGGGCGCGACGGGCCGCGTCCTGCGCGATCTGGCGCGGCGCTTCGCCCGCGAAGGATGGCGCGTTACGGTCATAACCACAGGTCCAAAGACAAAAAGAGAGCGCGATGGTTCCGTACGTGTCATCCGCCTCAAAGGTCCGAAGAAGCCTTCGGGGCTTTTCGGGTATGGCTGGGCGTGGATCAGGATGCTTTACACGGCCATGCGCATAGGGCGGCGCGATCTGGTGGTGACGATGACCGATCCGCCGATGCTGGTCGTGGCGGGCGGCATCATCGCACGCTTTAAAAAGAGCCGCCATATTCACTGGTGCCAGGATTTGTACCCGGACATTCTGCCCGCGCTTGGGTTTAAGGTGCCTGGTTTTATCATGGAGCGATTCAAGATACTTTCGCGGCGCGCCATGAAGGCGTGCGACAGAGTGGTGGTGATCGGGCGCTGCATGGCCGGGCATCTGGCCGAGGACGGCGTTGACCCGGCGCGCATCACGATGATTCCCAACTGGCCGGATTTCGAGCTTGTGCGCCCGGTTAGCAATAACAACAACGGCAATTCTGTCGAAGGCCAGATTACCAATCTGAGCCATCATAGCGTCTATAAAGCCGCCGCCGCCGGAGCCAAGCCGTACCGCGAGCTTTTGAAGAACGGTATGAAGTTCAAGGTTCTCTACGCCGGCAATATCGGCCGCGCCCATCCGATCGACACCATTCTTGATGCGGCGGAAAAGCTGGGCGGCGAATACCCGGAGATCGAATTTATTTTTGCAGGCGACGGCCCGCGTTTTGACAGGATCGCACATGAGCGCGCAGCGCGGCATCTGGACAATATCCGCCTGCTGCCGCACCAGCCCGCCGGAAATCTGCGCAATCTGATGGAAAGCGGCGATGTGCATCTGGTTTCCATGACGGAAGATGCGGCGGGATACGCCGTTCCCAGCAAGATTTACGCCGCGATGGCGGTGCAGCGTCCGTGCATTTTCGTCGGTCCGCAATATTGCGAGGCCGCGCAGGTCATATATGAATTCGGCGCAGGTATCGTCGTGCCGCAGGGTAACGCCGACGATCTGGCGCGCGCGATTTTGCACTTCCGCATGAACGGCGATGACTGGTTCGCGGCGCAGGGCGGCGCGGCCAACGCCGGAAAGGTTTTCATGCCCAAGCAATCGATCCGCGCATGGATGGACAGGGCATGGAATGTGATTGAAGGGGATTTAAGACAGACGGGGAGTTAGCAACCTTTTCATCATCAGAAATAAATATCTCTTCCTGCTTTCCCCGCGAAAGCGGGGATCTTTTGAATACAAGCGGTCAAGACCCCCGCTTGCGCGGGGGATGCAGTGTTTTTATGCTCGTTTTATTTCAGGTTCACTATGTGTAAGGTCAAAACTTAATGAGTGCGCAGGAAAAGACTTTGGTCGACCTGTTCCGCGATGTGTGGCGGGCGCGCTTTTATATGTTCTTCATGACGATGCTTGGGGTGATTGGGGCCAGCGCCTTTGTAACGCTGGCCGTTCCGCATTACCGCGCCAGTATGATCGTTTCCCCCGCAACGCCGATGAACGGCGCGGAGATTTCCTCTCTGCTGGCCGATGACAGCCTGTTTGCCCTGCGCTATCTGGTGCAGCGGGTGGGCGTGGCGAACTCCTCGGATTTCCTGCGGTTTGAAAGCATGTATGACGGCGCGTCGGTAGCGGCGCTTTTGCTCGAAGATCCCAACATCGAAAAAGGCGTGCGCATGGACAAAGCCTTTGTGTTCTCCAAAGCGCCGGAAGGTGAGTTGAGCGCGGAAGTGCTGGCGGAATATATCGCGGATAAAGTTTCTCTCGAGCCTGTGGGCAATACGACTTTGCGACGGCTGGTTTACCGCCATCCCAACCGCAAATTCGCCGCGTATTTCATCGAGCGGCTTCATACGCTGGCCGATGGGCTTATTCGCAAGACGATCCGTGAGGAGACGGAGAGCCGCATTGAATATCTGAAAGGTGCTGTGGTGGACACATCCAACCCCGAGCATCGCCGCGCCCTTACGACTTTGTTGCTGGAGCAGGAAAGGCTGCGGATGCTGGTGTCGATCGACCAGCCTTATGCGGCGGCGGTCGTCGAGCCGCCTTCGAGCGGCGCAAAACCCGCATGGCCCGATCCGTTTTTTCTCTATAGCGCGTTTGTTTTTGCGGGGTTGATATCGGGGTTCGTTATTTACAGCATCCGCGCCGAGGCCAGGGCCAGAAGCCAGATTCGCACGGCAACGGTAACCGTGCGCCATCCGGCCTGGGTCAAGCCGCAGGGGCAGGGCAGCAACGAAAACATCGTCAAAAGTCCGTACAGGAAATCCGATCATGCGGCGGCGGAGTAACGTGATTCCCGTCAGCGCCGTCATTGTCACAAAAAATGAGGAGCAAAGGATCGTGCGGAGTCTTGCGGCGCTTGAAGGTTTTGGCGAGGTCATTATCGTCGATTCAAGCAGCACCGACCGCACTTGTGAAATCGCTGCGCAGGCAGGCGCAAGGGCGGAGAATTTCATATGGAACGGCAAGTATCCAAAGAAACGGCAATGGTGTCTCGATCATCTCACGCTCAAATACGACTGGGTTTTCTTCATCGATGCCGATGAGGTGATAACGCCGGAACTGCGCCGGGAGATGGCGGATTTATTTTCGCGGGGAGCGCCGGATTGCGCCGGGTATTTCGTGCAGGGCGCGTATCACTGGCGCGGCAGATTGCTGCGGCATGGCCTGCGCAACAACAAATTGTGTCTCATTGATCGCCGCAAAATCGAATTTCCGGTGATCGACGATCTGGACATGCCGGGGATGGGCGAGATGGAGGGGCATTACCAGCCGGTTTTGAAATCTGCCTATAAAAATGAACGTATCGGGCGGTTGAAAAATCCGTTGGTGCATTATGCGTGCGAGGACCGGGAAGGCTGGGCGCGGCGGCATGAGCGCTACGCGGATTGGGAAGTTGCAATGAACAAAAAGCGTGCATGGCCGCGCGATGTGTCGGCGGGACGTTCATTGGCCAAGCGCATTTTTCGCGTGCTGCCGTTTCGTCCGTTTGTGGCATTTGCGCATAGCTATTTTTTAAAAGGCGGCATTCTGGACGGTACGGCGGGGTTCGATTTCGCACTTAGCCGCCTGATTTATTACCGGATGATCCGCGCACGTTCTTAAATGCCCAATACGCAAATGGAAACAATTTGCGGAAATGCCACGTGGCGGTTTGCGTGATGAAAATCGCGGCGTTGATGTTGGGGTTAACACCGATGTTTTGGCGGATTTCGAACTGTTCAGCGCGGCCCTTCAAGGCTTGCTGTTGCGAGACGCCGCCCGCTTCGAACACGCAAATCGGATGCGGCCAGTATAAAATATTTTTCGTCTTTTTAAGAAAACGCAAAGTGAAATCGTAATCGGCGGCGATGTCGTAGCGCAAACTATAGCGCAGATCGCCAAGCGCTTCGCGGCGGTAGAGCATCGCCTGATGATGCGTGAACATGCCGGAGAGGATTTTTTTGTGCGAGCGCGCCGGTTTGTTTAATCGTTTGCCGCTTCTATCCATCTCAAGGGAATCGCCGTAGATGAAATCGGGTGCGGTACGCTGGCTTTTGATTTCCTGAGAAAGGCTTTGCAAAACATCTTTTTCAGCCAGTGTGTCGCCAGCATTGAGAAATAAAAGATATTGGTTGGAGCTTTTCCCGATCCCTTTGTTCATCGCGTCGTAAATGCCCCGGTCGGGTTCGGATATCCAGTTGGCCTTCGATGACTTGAGCCATTCGGCGCTGCCGTCTGACGAACCGCCGTCGATCACGATCCATTCATAGTCCTTCAGGGTTTGGGCATGAACGGACTCCGCCGTACGCTTCAATCCGGCGATATTGTTATAAATCACTGTTATTATTGTAAAAAGTGGATCGTTGGGCATAGGCAGGCCTGTCCAAATTCATAAATTGTTAACGATTATGTCATAAGATCAATGCAGAGCAAAGCTGCGAGGGTGTACGTATGGCCGAACAAGAGCCGAAAAAAGACGGGCCTAAAGATGGCGCCGCGAAAGCAAGGCCCGCTGTAAAATGGGAAGACGTAGACAGTTTTTTTGATCGGATAGATCCTTCCGGAGCCTGGAAGAAGATTTTCGGGCCGTTTCTCCAGCAATTTGTCAAAAACGAGCCGCCACCGCAGACTGCGGAGCAGAAGGCCGCTCAGGCCAAGGCGGACGAGGGCGCGCAAAAGGATTGGGAAACTGCGTTTTCTGATAAGGAGGGCCTGGATAAGGAAAAGTTTTCTGCGGAGGTAAGTAAATTTTTGCATGAGATGGAAGAAAAAAAAGTTCTGGTCTTTGACAGCCCTGCTGCCAAACGTGAATTCATGAACGATGTTGCCAACGCGCCTTATGGCCGTGACGTTAAAGAAGGAAAAGTGGTGGAGGCCGTGGCGAAGGCGGCTGTACAAAAGGCAAAAGATTATGGCGTCCAGGTCAATTTGGATAAGTTGAAGACGAATCCCACGGCAGTTCCGCACAGCTTTGAACAGGGGCGTGATGTCCAGCTTACATCGCAACAGTTTTCAGATATAACATCCGGTAAAAATGGCGGACAGATAAATAAATACGATGTTGTCGAAGGACACATGGTCTTGGCAGGAAGTGTTTCTTCTGAAGAAATCAAGAAAAGTTTTGATGGAAAGCCAGTGTCGATAGCCATGCTGAACGACAAGGGGCCTGCCGCCAATACCGAGGGGCTTGTGGGACATGATGATGCGCCAAGCGCTTCTTTCTTCAAACTCGAAGGCAACGGGCATGTTTATTATACCGACAAGCAAAGCCTGCCGGGATTAGGCAAAGATATCTGGGCGAAGATGGAAGCTGCGCCGGATATGGGTCCGTCTGCAAAGGTTCCTTCGCCGGGTATGACGCAAGCTGTCGAATCCAGAAACTATGCTGCACCGTCCGTTTCTGCCGGGATCGGGTAGGGTATGTGCGGCGCAAAGCGCCGCTCTTTGTAATGGACTGGATACCCGCCTTCGCGGGTATGACGAGGAAAGAAAAGAGCAAAGTAAACCGTCAATCGTCATCCCGCACATCGTCGAGGAATATTCCTGTGACGGCCAGGTTGGATAAAATCTGGCTGATGTCTTTTGCGGTGGTGATGAAGTCGAACGGCTTGGGGTCGCGGGGCACGACGATGGTCGAGCCGGGCGGGATGAAATCGGCTTTGTGGTTCCACGCGCTGACTTGCAAGGGCTGCGCGCTGCCGTCGGGATAGAGAACGAAGGTGCGGTCCTTGTCGGCGTGGAAGGTAAACCCGCCGGCCTGATCGATGTAATCGCCGGGGTCTTTGTCTTCACGGAATTGCAGCGCGGCGGGTGAGAGCACTTCGCCGCTGACTTTCACCGTGAGCGGGCGTTTGGGGATATACAGGCGGTCGCCCGGTTCCAGCAACATATCAAGTTCGGATTGAACGCTTAAGACGGCGGGATCGGCCTCGACGGTGATGCGGCCTACGGCCTCGACCTCGCGCAGCTCGGCGGCCAGATCGCGGGCCATGGCGATTTGCGCCGTGTCGGGTCCGTCTTCTTCGCCGCCCTTTTCGATGGCCACTGCAATGGCGCGTTCCATGTCACGGGCGGCGGCGCGGAAGCGCGACTCTTCGGCTTTGCGCTCGCTTTCACGGCTGAATACTGCGCCTTCGGGGTAGGCCTGATAGGTCATGCCCCCGGCGCGGCGCACGAGGTCTGATATTTTATCGCCGGGCATGAGGTCGTAGCGGCCGGGATTGGTGACCTCGCCGACGACGAGGACGCTTTTGTCCTCGACCTTTTTGAATTTCTGATTGACGCGGATGGCATCGCCTGGCGCGATGGAAACTTCCTGCGGATTCGTGTCGCTGAAATTGACGCGGATGCGCTGCGTGCCGGAGCGCCCTTCCGTCTGATGCCCTTCGCCCTGCATGGCGGAGGTCACTTCGATGTTGCTTGTGTTGGCTTCCAGCGTCAGGCCGCCCGCCACGGCCAGCATGCTATCCAGCGTGATGCCTTCGGCCACAGGATAGCCGCCGGGATTGCGCACCGCGCCGCGCACAAAGCTGGAGCGTTCGCGCAGGAACGAGGCCATGACGGGATCGTCGATGGCGCTTTCGTCCGTCTCTTCGCCAGAGCCGAGAGAGACATCGCGGAGTTTCGGACCGTCGTCCTGAAGCGCGGCGATTTGCTGGCGCGAGAACAGATGCACGACATCGCCGTCTTCGAGCTTGCGGTCGTAATCGCCCTTAAGGACCAGAAGCAGGGGGAAATCCATGAGCTTGGTTGTCATCTGCTTGTCGTCCCAGCGCTCGATCACGCCGATGAGGGGGTAGGCCTTGGGGCCGAGCACCTGCGGATCATCGAGAAGAGCCGAAAGCGTGGGGACTTCCTGCAGGGCGTGAATGCCGGGGCGGCGCGTGTGGCCGACAAGCTCGACCGTCTGTGCGCGCTTTTCCTGACCCTTGGCCACGATTAAAACCGAACCGTCGCCGAATTGCGATTCGAATGCTTCATGAACTTCGGTGACGACTTCGCGCCCTTGCGGCGTGACATCCATGCGCAAAAACCTGTTTTGCCCCGGCGCCAGCACCCCGCCGCCAAGATCGAGCATTTCATTAAGTGAAAGCCGCTCGCTGGCCTGATCGGGGAGGTGACGCATACCCTTCATCACTGGAAGGATCTCGTAAATGCCGGGGCGCTTGACCTCGCCGGCGATGGCAACGGTCGGGCCGACGGGCGGCACGATGAGGCGGTCGCCGTCGCGGAGCCGCAAATCCATGTTGGTGCTGCCGTGCATCAGAAGCCCGTAGAGGTCGATGATCGTGCCGCGCCCGTCGCGCACGAGCTTGATCTGTCGCAGCGAGCCTGTCCGGGCGATGCCGCCCGATTCCATCAGCGCATCGAGCACCGTGTGAAATACGGTCAACGTCTGACGGCCCGGTTTTTTAACGTGCCCCACCACCAGAACGCCGATCTGTCGCACAGAAGACAACGAGACATAGGCGTGCGTGTTGTGAAGATTTTCGGCGGCGGTTTCGATGGAAATGCGGACCTGTCCGATTTCCCGCCCGGCTGCGGGGATCGGCGGGAAATCGTTGATGAGCAGCAAGCCCTGATCGTTGACCTTATAGGTTTCGCGGTCTGTGCGCTGGCCGCTGAAGACGACTTCGACTTCATCACCAATGTTGAGGATGAAATCGTCCTGCACCGCGCCGGAGGGCATGGAAGCGGCGCTGTCGAGATTTCGCTGGATTTCCTCAGAAGGTACGCCGAAAAGGTCATAACCGAACTGCGAGAGTTCATCGACGATGCGGTCGGAGTACATGGTCTCAAGCGCGGAGGGTTCTTCTTTCAGGGCGGCGGCGACAGACGGCTTGCGCGGGGCGGGTTCGGTATCGCGGGAGGATATGAGGTCTTCGGGTTCTTCTTGTTCCTGTTTTCTTTCCGATTTTGCGGGCTTTTTCTTCTCGGGGGTTTCAAAATCGAAGTCTTCATCGTCCGTCCACGGGGAAATCGCCGGAAACGCGGTTTGTGCGAAGGCCGGTGCGGGGATAAGGAAACAGAAAAAAGACAGGGCGATCAGGAATCTGTGCATTCTGCAATGAATTATATAGCCCCGTATGCAGGCGAGAAATGATCTAAGGCGATTCGACCACAGGTTTTATTATGCTGCAGGCGTGGGAGTTGTCATCGGTTGATGTTTGTTTCTTGCAGCAAGTATTTCACGCTTTAAATCATAGAATTTTGGATCGAGTTGAGTAGCTTCATCGATATAGGCTGATCTGATTTGCTTTTCGGTCAGGTTTATTGCGCCGCGCAGATCGGCTGCAAATAGATTGGCTCCGCCCAGATTTGCATCGCACAGATCAGCCATTCGTAGATTCGCGCCGTACAGGTCTGCATGGCCAAGCTCAGCATGCTTGAGTTTTGCATGAAAAAGGTTATTACCACGCAAGAAGACGGAAAACAGATTGGCTTCGTAGAAGTAACCGTAGGACAAGTCGAGAGTAGTTTTGTTCTGTGTGATGCTTTCATCTCTGAGGGCTGTCAATAGGCTATCCTCACCGTCGTTGAGATAAAAGATGCCGCTGTCCAAGGGATCGTTGGCGAGAAGATTCGTAAGAACTTCTGGGTTTCTCTTGTGCTGTTTAAGGAGTTGCTGGTGACGCATGTACCGGGTGGCGATGGCATCGGCGCGCTCGGTGAATGTTGTTCGGAGATCCCGTGTGCTATTGGTTTTCTTTGGCGAGGGATGTTTTATCATAACGCAGCGCTCCTTTTTTATAATACGCGGGATTATAGGAGGCTTTACTCTTATGTCAACATAAAAATGCGGGTGTCGTAACATATGGAATATTTGAAAAATTGGTCTGAAAGGCTCTTCTAAGGTGAAAAGATTACCGATCTGCCTTGGCTTAAAAGGCGAGTATGTTAGGGTGTGCGTGTACGGAGTTTTTTCTTATGCCCGAATCGCCTACTGCCCGACCCATACAAACCTCGATCGTTTCACCCGTTGCCGATTTTCTTATGGTCGGCGGTCTGACCTTTGTCATTTTTGCGATTTCTTATCTGCCCATCTGGGACACGGTGCCGAAAGAGTTTCTGAGAACGGCCGGGTTTTATCTTACATTCGTTCTGAATTTTCCGCACTTTATTCACGGGTATCAGCTTTTGTACGAGGATTACGGGCGAAAAATCAGCGATATCAAGGCCGGGATGGCTTCGCGGATACGCTATATCATAGCCGGAATCGTATCGCCGCTGGCGCTGATTGCGTTTCTGGCTTATGGGGCCATGCAGCCGACGGTGCAGATCATAGGTTATGCCGCCAATGCCATGCTTTTTCTGGTGGGCTGGCACTACGTGAAACAGGGATACGGCATCCTGATGATGCTGTCGGTACGAAAGAAAGTTTTCTTCGATAACATTGAAAAAAGAATTCTGCTGGCCAACGCCTATATCGTCTGGCTGTTTTCGTGGCTGCATCTGAATTTCTCCATCGACCGCGACGTGTTTCACGATATTCCGGTGACGATGCTGGATGTTCCGCCGCAAATCATGGGGGCCGCAAACGCGGCATTGATTGTCTGGACCATCGGGATCGCGGTTTTCCTTGTCAAAAAATTCGACCGCCTGAAGACGCTTAGCTTCAACGGATTTACGGCTTATGCCTGCGCGCTGTACGGATGGGTGCTGTTCGCCTTTATCAACCCGCTGGCGCTTATTTTCATTCCGGCGCTGCACTCCCTGCAATACCTGCTGTTTGTCTGGAAGCTGGCCTATGAGAAAACGCGGGAGAGCGTCGGCGGCGCGGCGCGTTCTGTGTTCAAGGATATGCTGCCGTTTCTTGCTGTGGGCTTTACGGGAGGGCTGGTGTTCTTTTATCTGCTGCCGACCAATCTCGACAAGATGGAACTTTATGATGTCAGCATATTTGGACCGCAGCTCTTCATGTTCATGTTCATGATCTTCCTGAACGTGCATCATTATTTCATCGATTTTGCCATCTGGCGACGCGAGAATCCCGAGTTGCAATATTTGTTTCGTTGACCCCATCGTCACCCCCGTGGCCTGACCACATGCTTGTGGTCAGGCTGAAACGACGGGGGTCCAGAAAAGAGCGCGGCAAAGCCGCGCACCTATTGTGCCGGATCCCCGCTTGCGTTCCACCGCTTTTGCGGCTCCACTTGCGGGGATGACGAAGGTGGGTTGATTGAGCCACAATGCTATTGTTCGCCGCGCTGGTCTTTGAACTTCTCGGCGTTTTCGATGATCGCGTAGGCCACGGATGTCACATAGGAATTGATGCGGCGGTAATCGCGGATGACATCAAGGTGCAGCGATGATGTCGCCAGTGTCTCCGGCGTTTTCTGCCGCAGCCGCTCGAAATGAAGGACGGAACTTTCAATCTCCGCCTCGCGCAGATTCTGCTTTTGCTTGACCAGCTCCCGCGCCAGTTTGGGATCTTCGGAGAGGAAAATCGTCTGGGCCGTGCGCATGTTGCGAAGAACCTGCTCATGGACGGATTTGATTTCCTCAAAGCCTTTTTCTGAAAACTTTTCCTGCTTGTGCGCTTTTTTAAGCGCCGAGTCCATCAGGTTTTTGTCAATGATATCGCCGACATGCTCAAGGTTGGTGGAAAAGGTCAAGACCTGCACGTAACGGTCGGCTTCCTTGGGGTCGAGGGATTCCTGCGACAGGCGCGTCATGTAACCCTTGATGGCCCGGTAGATGGCATCGATGGTTTCTTCCTGGCTGCGGATATCAGAGACAATCCTCTCATCGTTGGTTTCAAAGGCCCGGATGCTCTTGGCCAGCATCTTCTCGACGATTTCGGCAAGGCGCAAGGTTTCCCGCGCCACGCCGGCCAGCGCAACAACCGGCGTGTGGAGGGCGTTTTCGTCAAGATAGACAGGCTCGTTCGGATCGTCTTTTTTGTCTTCGTCGGGAATAAGCGCCTCGCAAAGCTTTGCCAGCGGCCCGAGGAACGGCAGGAACAAAACAGCCAGCGCGCAATTCAGCGCGGTGTGAAAGACAAGAAGCTGCCGCCCCGGATCGGCGATATAAGGCTCCATGAGAACCAATATTTCGTTGACGAACGGCACGGCGAGTGAGGCTATGCCGATACGCATCAGCAAATTCCCGGATGGAATGCGTCGTGCTGCCGGGGTGCCGTGGTAATTGGCGATGAAGGGCACGAAAGCCGAACCGATATTCGCACCCAGAATAAGGAACATTCCCAGATGCAGGGAAATAAGCCCGCCGCTGGCAAAGGAGGCGAACAGCAAAACGGTGGCCAGCCCGGAATGCAACAGCCAGCCCATAATGGCGGCGACCAGGATCGCCAGAACGGGCTCTTTATTGAGGGGGGCAAGGATCAGGGGCAGGACTTCGGATTGCTGCAGGGGCGCGGTCGTCTCGCGAATCAGGGAAAGTGAAAGCAGCATAAGCCCAATCCCGATCAAAACGCGGGCCAGGTGGCGCTTGCGGCCGCCCTGTTCGTGGCGCATGTGCATGATAATGCCGACCGTCAGCAGGGCAGGGGAGAGCCAGGACAGGTCCAGCGTAAGGATTTGCGCGATCAGGGTGGTGGCGACGTCCGCGCCCATGATGACGGCCAGCGCCGGGGCCGTGGCGATGAGCTTTTTACTGGCGAATGAGGCGACGATCAGGGTGGTGGCCGTGGAGCTTTGCAGCGCCGCCGTAACGCCCGCCCCGGCGAAAAAGGCCGAGAATCGGTTGCGGGTTCCGGCGGAAATGATCTTTTGCAGGCGGGCACCATAGGCCCGGCTGAAGCCCGTGCGAACCATTCGCGAACCCCAGAGCAAAAGGCACACAGCGCCCGAAAGGTGCAGCAAAATGGCGGTTATGGTGATGGTCAGGCTCCGGAAATTGGATACTAGATCAATAGTATATCCATAGTGAGCCAGAGAAAACGGGGTGGCAAGAGCAGCTTGACGGATCGGCAAAAAAATCTATTGAAAAAAAAGTTAAAAAAAGATGAAGAACCTGTTTGACATTGCCTGAAAATTCGTTGTATACACCTCCCACTCAAGGCGCGGACCGCTTCTGCGCCTTGTTTTTGTGAAGGCGGAAGCCGGATCAGGGTGTGAAAGTTGACGGCTGTTTCCCAATCGGGTTATAGTGCTGCCATCACCGAATTTTGAGAGTCGCGTAAAAAGCAGTGAGGAATTTTTCACTTCTTCTTACTCGGTTCGCTTCTAGCGGAATTGAGTGAGTTCTTGGACATCGTTAAATCGGAAAGAAGAGATACGCAGGCAGCAGTGTCTAACGGTCGGAACGGCCTTTGGCTTTTTTGATCGGGTGCATTGAACGCACATAAATAGACTTGCATGCGGCGTATTTCAGCTAACGCAGTAATACGTGACGTTACGCATCGAAATGATGCGTAAAGTTTTTAATACGCAAGCAGGTCTGAAATACATACTTTGTATTTCGAGACAATTTCTTGAGATATGATGGATCTAAACTTAAGAGTTTGATCCTGGCTCAGAACGAACGCTGGCGGCAGGCCTAACACATGCAAGTCGAGCGAACCAGCAATGGTGAGCGGCGCACGGGTGAGGAACACGTGGGAATGTACCCCTTGGTGCGGAATAACGTAGGGAAACTTACGCTAATACCGCATAATGACTTCGGTCCAAAGATTTATCGCCGAGGGATCAGCCCGCGTCTGATTAGCTAGTTGGTGAGGTAATGGCTCACCAAGGCAACGATCAGTAGCTGGTCTGAGAG
>DIHF01000028.1:6140-40069 GCA_002420015.1 Micavibrio sp. UBA5703 | reverse complement strand
AGCACGGCCTTAACATCCACGAATACTGTTGTGTAGTTTTCCGGGCGGCTGGCGATTGCGGCGTTGTCTATGAATTTGATTTGATCTAACCTGTCCATAGGCCTGATTTTAAAAGGAAGGCTGCTAAGGATTGGTTAAGTGATTATGTCAGAAAAAGCTGTAAAACCCCCTGAAATTATTGAAGTCGACACGGATGCCGACCAAGTTTGTTGCGACGGCGGGGGAGGCGCGCTTGGCCATCCAAAGGTTTGGTACGTCTTTGCAGGTAAGGATACGGTGGAATGCGGCTATTGCGACCGGGCCTTTATCCGCGCCAAGGCACCAAAGAAGGCCGCGAAACAGCACAAATCTTGAAATTTTTTACTTCCCGCCCTATATAAACGGTACTGAAGGCTTGCGGCGCTGCCTGTGCGGGCTGCATGTAACAACCCAGTCGAACCAATTTGGTTTTGGACAAGGCGCAAGCGACGAAGCGTAGAAAAAACCTACGTGAGGAGCGCAGCAACGATGTCCAAAGACAAATTGGGAAGACTGTAACTCGCTCATGAGAGGAGAAATGCTATGAACAGCAACAGACTCACTTTATTTGACAGCCCCCTTTTTCTCGGTTTCGACCAGTTCGAAAAAACCATCGATCGTATGCGCAAGACCGGGGCGGAAGGCTACCCCCCGTACAATATTGAACGTATCGGCGAAAACGTCTTGCGGATCACGCTGGCCGTGGCCGGATTTTCGATGGACGAACTGGATGTGGAGGCCGAACACAATCAACTGACCATTCGCGGTAAACAAGTCGACGAGCCTGAGCGCGTGTATCTTCACCGGGGCATCGCGGCGCGGCAATTCCAGCGCAGCTTCGTTCTTGCCGATGGCGTTGAGGTAAAAGGCGCAGCGCTTGATAACGGATTGCTCCACATTGATCTCGTTCAGATCGAGCCGGAACGCACGGCCCGCAAAATCGAGATCAAGGGCACATCTGCAAACGGCAAGGCTATTGACGTCAATTCTGAGAGAGAAAAATAGAAACTTGCGTTATGCGGCCAGAGCGTGGTCGGATAATGCGGATGCGATGGCAGCACGCATGTCGTTTTCGTTGCGCGCTGCAAGAAGTTGCATACGCAATTCCTTGCGGCGGAGCAGGCGCGAAATCCGTGAAAGCCTCTGCAGATAAAGCGGCCCTTCCTGCGTAGGTGAAAGCACCATGCAGATAAGGTTGACGGGCTCATCGTCAACCGAGTTGTAAGGAATGGCGTTTTCTAATTTCGCGATTGTAACGAAAGGTTTCTTTATACGCTTCATTCTTACATGCGGGATGGCGATGCCCTCGCCGATGCCGGAATGCAGCGTCCTGTTGCGTCCACTGAGGGCTTCAAAAATTTCATCCGCCGCAAGACCACACAGAGGCGCAACGCGGTGCGCAAGCAACGAGAGCGCGTCGCGCTTGTCGGCGGCTTTTAAATCGGCAATGACTAAATCTACACAGATACCATTGGAATAACCGTGCATCGTACTTCCCCATAAATCACACAAGGCACGGGATACACCCAAAGGAAAATCAAATCCAGATTAAAAATTTGTGCGGTGCATTAATGATGAAATTCGCAACTAAGGCAAGCGTCGCACTCAAAAAGACTTTGCCTGCGGAATTTGAATCCGCAGGCAAAGAAAATAAAAAGGGGATAATAGCTATTTGGATTTCGACGTTTTTGCGGGCTTGGCCCTTGCAGCTTTTTTCGCGCCGCCATTGCCTTCGGGGTCGAGCCAGCCGATATTGCCGTCGCTGCGACGGTACACCATGTTCAGACCCTTATGCGTTGCGTTGCGGAACATCAGCGCTGACTGACCGGAAAGATCGAGCCGCATCACAGCCTCAGACACGCTCAGGGTCTCTACGTCCTTCGACATCTCGGCAATGACGACCGGATCATCGCCGCGCGGCACATCTTCGTGATCGGTGTCTTGCTCGGGCGCTTCCTGGCCGATGGCGAGCGTGTAATAACGCGCCTTCATGATTTCGCTCTCAGGTGTTTTCTCGCTGCGGGCGTGATCGTCGCGCAGGCGTCTTTTGTAGCGGCGCAGACGCTTGGCGGCCTTTTCGGCGGCGGTGTCGAAAGCGCCATACGGATCGCCGGCTTCTCCGTCCGTATTGATGACGATGTTTTTTCCAACCTGGTAGGAAATATGCACCCTGAAAACACCGTGGCCGTGGCCTTCTTTGGCGAAGGTGACGGTAACGGCCGTTGCGTGGTTGAAATACTTCTGGTCGATATCCTCCATTTTTCCTGTGACATGGGTACGAAGCGCGTCGCCGACGCTAACCTGTTTGCCTTGAACTGTCAGTTCCATGTTGGGGGACTCCTTTTTTGTGATGGTTACAGCTCATTTTATCAGCTTATGGCGAAAGACTTCAAGCAATGGCTGTTGCTAATGGCCTAATTTTATTGCTTTTACTGCCTGTTTTTCTTTTGTTTTCGCCGCTGGACAGAGGAGGGGATATGCATGGCTTCGCGGTATTTGGCCACAGTTCGCCTTGCCATATCGATGCCCTCGGTCTTAAGGATTTCGACGATGCTGTCATCGGAAAGGATTTTTTTCGGGTCTTCGGCGTCGATCAGTGTCTTGATGCGCGCCTTTACAGATTCTGCCGAATGAGTGCTTACACCGTCAGTACTACCTAACGCAGTTGAGAAGAAGTATTTAAGCTCAAAGATACCGCGTGGTGTTCCGATATACTTGTTCGTGGTAACGCGGCTGACGGTGCTCTCATGCATGTCGATAACGTCGGCTATATCTTTCAATGTCAGTGGGCGCAGAAATTCAATCCCATAATTAAAGAATCCATCCTGCTGTTCGATGATCTCGGCGGCAACTTTAAGGATGGTCTGTGCGCGTTGATCCATAGCCCGTATCAACCAGTTAGCCGAATTTAGCTGATTTGTTAGATACTCTTTTTCGGACTTATTTTTTGCCTTGCCGGAGACCTCGGTAAAATATTCTTGATTTACCAGAACCTTTGGAAGCGTGTCATTATTAAGCTCTACTCGCCACCCGCCACCAAGATTTTTTGGTAAGCGCTTCATGACAACATCGGGCACAGCGGTTTGGACGACCAGATGATCGAACTCACCCGCCGGCTTCGGATTGAGGCTGCGGATCTCTTCGATCATGTCGGCAAGGTAGGTGTCATTAACGCCACATTTGTTAGTTAATCCTTTCATATTATGATCGGCCAGCATATTAAGATTCTCAAGAAGCGCTTTCATAGGCTTGTCCAGCTTGCCTTGCTCCTCGAGCTGAAGGGCCAGACATTCGGAAAGGTCGGCGGCGAATATTCCCGTAGGATCGAAGCTCTTCATTTTTTCAAGAAGCTTGCCGATTCGCTCCGGCGAGCACCCCAGACGCTCGGCCAGCGCGTCGTATCCGGTGCGCAGATATCCGGCCTCGTCGATCTGGTCGATCAAAAGATTGCCGATCATGCGGTCACGGGGGTCGTCGAAGGCGACCAGCAATTGCTCCGTCAGATGCTCGCGCAGGGTCTTGTGCTGGGACATCCTGTTTTCAAAACTGTTTTCAATGTCCTCAAAATTCGCGCTGCCGCCGCTGCCCACCGCGGCCAAAGACGATCCGTGGTCGTAATCGCCGGAACTTGCCTGCTGCGCTTCGTTTCCAGTCCAGGCGTCGTCGAATTCGGCCTGCACTTCGTCTTTTTGTTCCGCCTGCTGTGGCGGCTCTTGCGCGTCATCGGCGGCATCTTCCCGCTCACCATCGCTTTTTTCCAGCAGAGGATTTTGCTCCAGCTCGCTCTCGATAAATTCGCTGAGTTCCATGTTGTTAAGCTGCAACAGCTTGATGGCCTGTTGCAGTTGCGGGGTCATAACGAGTTGCTGGGACTGGCGTAAATCCAGCCTTTGGGTGATTTTACTCATCCGGGCATTTTACACCACTTGTCATCCCCGCGAAAGCGGGGATCGGGTTTAAACGATGGAAGCTCTAGAGCTTGAAACCTTCGCCCAAATAAACCCGGCGGACGTCTTCATGATTGACGATTTCCTCGGGGTCGCCCTCCATCAGAACTTTGCCGTCATGCAGGATATAGGCACGGTCGACGATCCCTAAACAATCGCGCACGTTGTGATCGGTAATCAAAACGCCGATGCCCCGGTCCTTCAGGTGCGAAATGAGGTTGCGGATATCGCCGACGGCTATGGGGTCGATCCCGGCCAGAGGTTCGTCGAGCAGGATAAAATCGGGCCGTGTGGCCAGCGCCCGCGCAATCTCAACGCGGCGGCGTTCCCCGCCGGACAATGCCAATGAAGGCGTGCGGCGCAGATGCTCGATGCGGAATTCGCTCAGGAGATCTTCGAGCAAGACGACCTGATCATCGATGCTGATGTCTTGTGATTCAATAACGGCCTTCAAATTGTCTTCCACGCTCAAGCCGCGAAAGATGGATGATTCCTGCGGCAGATAGCTGATCCCAAGGCGCGAGCGCCGGTACATCGGCAGATTCGTGATGTCCTGCCCGTCCAGTTGAATAGTGCCGCCATCCGAAGAGATCAAACCGGTGATGATATAAAAGCACGTCGTTTTTCCCGCGCCGTTGGGGCCGAGCAGGGCAACTGCCTCGCCGCGCTGGATGCTCAAGCTGACGTCGCGCAAAACCGGGCGCTTTTTGTAGCGCTTGGAAAGGTGCTGGATATCCAGCCCCTTGGAAACGGTTTTCAGACGTGGCTTTTTTTCTCTCATAGATGTGCTTAACCTTTGCTCAGGGCCAATCTTATACCAAGAGAGATGCTTTGCAAAGAATCCCTCACCATTACACTAATTACTGATTTCCGGCTTCTTTTCGCTTCCCGGATAGAAGACGCCGCGCACACGGCCGCTGCTGCCGCCGTTGCCGTACATCTTGCTGATGTTCGTGGTCAAATTCACTTCGGCTTTTTCGCCCTCTAAAACATTCGGGCCGCGCTTGATGGTTACGCCGCCGGTCAACTCGGCCATATTTGTGCTGGCGCGATAAATTCCATTAGCGCCCGTCACAACCTCGGTCGGCGTTGTGATGACGACGTTGCCTGTGGCCTCCAAAGAATCCAGAACGCGCTCGCCCTTTTCATTCTGTTTAAAAATGGCCGAAACTTTATCGGCTTCGACGGTGTCTTCCATGCGCGTCACCTTGGCGCGGCCAATGGCGCTCAGGCGGCCTTCGGTCACCCAGTATTCAAAACGGTCCTGCGCCGTGACGGTCTGGTCCGGCCCGGTCATTTTAAGGTTGTTGCCCGTCATAACGGCAAGGCCGCTGTCGATGTCGTACTCGGCCTTCTGGCCGTGGGCGACGGTCTGGCCCGATTTAACGGTTACATCTGTATCGGCGGTGACCTTTGAAACCTCGACATTGCCCTTTGCGGGTTCACGGTAATAGGCCGTCAAAAGCTGCGCCCCGATATCCGTATCGCCCTGCCGTGCCACGGCGTTCTTTTTGGCAATGAAAACTTTTTCGTTGCGGTGCCACTCCAGAGATTCATCGGCGGTGATTTCCAGCGGCGCGTCACTTTTTGTGCCTAAGTTTTCCTGTGCTCGTATTTGGGAAGGAATCATAAAAATCATGAAAAAGAAAAAAACAAGACTGATGTAGAGAGACAAACAAATATTTTTTAAATCGTCGTCATTACACGGCTTGTCCGTGTAATCCATGGATTGCACGCATAAAGCGTGCAATGACGGTTTTTTATTAATTGTTTTCATTTTCATCCCCTAATTCAAATCCTTTAATGCACTGTTTAAAACCAGTTTCGCAGGCCCGGTGAAAACAAGGCGGCCTGCATTATTATCGGCCTTGAGGCCCTTGGCCTCGAGCGTTCCCGCCGGACCCTGCCCGTAGACCGGATTGTCCGACCACGCCAGACTTTTGGTAACGTCGATTTGTAGTTTTTGTGTCTCCAACTGATAGCCCTTGTCATGAAAAAGTTTGACATGGCCTTCAAGCATAAGCTTTTGCGTTCCTTGATGGTACGCGCCCTTGTCCGCTTGCGCCGCGATCCAGTTGCCGCTGTTCAGAAGCATGTCGGCCACGGGCTTTTCAAGGATCACCAGCTTTTCATCTTCTTCGCCCTGTATGGCGCGCTCGGCGGTGACGGTGTAGGGCTGCTTGTTTTCATCCGTGCTTTCAAAGCGCGGATTGACAAGCTCGTTCTTGCCGATCTCCGTGCTGCCTGCGACTTGTTTCTCTACCGGGATGGCGATGTCATCGTTTGTGCTGTTCCAGGTGAAAAGAACGGCAACGATAGCCAATGCTGCCAGCGGCAGCAGCAGGCGCATCCAGCGCACGAATTTGGAATAGTTCTGACTGAAATTTTTGCGCTCCTGCGGCGGCTGGGCAAGGCGTTCGCGGCGCTCTTGCATTCCAAGCTTCTTTTGCATCCAGTTTGAAGCGACGTGATCTTCTTCCATCGAAGACACCCTACGCCAGCCCGGCCTGTAAACAATCCTGAAGGCGGATCATGCCGGCCAGTTTCCCGCCGTCCATCACAATCAGGCTGGTCAAATAGCGCCCCGGCGTTTTTGTCATCATGTCGAGCGCTTCAACAGCCAGAGCGTCGGAAGAAATTGATTTTGGTTTCCCCGTCATGACGGATTTGACGGATTTTTGCAAAAGGTCTGGCGCCATGTGACGTTTCAGGTCGCCGTCGGTGATGATGCCTTGCAGCTTGCCTTTTGCATCGACGACAAGAACAGAGCCGAGATTTTTTTCGGTGAGGACCAATATGGCCTTGTCCATCTTCGCTTCGGGCCTGATGATGGGCAGCGCATTATAAGCGATCATCAATTCGGAAACCTTCATGAGTTTCTGACCGAGTTTTCCGCCTGGATGAAAAACCTTGTATTGCTCCTTGGTCAGGCCCATGCGCTCCAGAAGCGCTACGGCCAAAGCATCGCCCAGCGCGATCATCATCGTCGTCGATGTCGTCGGCGCAAGACCGTTGGGGCAGGCTTCCGGCGCGGCGGGCAGGAGAAGACAAATATCGGAATGTTTCGCCAGCGTGCTTTTCCTGTTGCTGGTCATAGCGATTAAGGTGATGTCATAGCGGCGCGTGTAGTGTATCAGGTCGGAAAGTTCGGCATTTTCGCCGGAGTTTGAAAGCATGAGAACCACGTCGCCTTTGGCGATCATGCCCATGTCGCCGTGGCTGGCCTCGCCGGGATGAACGAAATAGGCGGGTGTGCCGGTCGATGCAAGCGTGGCTGCAATCTTGCGTGCAACATGGCCGCTTTTGCCGATGCCGGCGACGATCAGTCGGCCTTGTTGTCCGGCGCTTTTCATTTCGTGAATAGCTTGAACCGCATCAGAAAAATGTGCGTCAACCTGCTTCGACAGTTTCAAAAGCCCGTCGGCTTCGGTCTTTAAAACACGTCTGGCGGTATCGAGATCACGATTGGCACCGCTTTTTTTGCTGTGTTTTTTCAAGGCGCTCATGCTCCTCTTATACGGGGTTGCGTGCAAATATCAGTGCGCAAAAATATCTGTTTCCGGCCATCCGGCCAGATCAAGCTCGGCGCGAACAGGAAGAAAGTCAAAGCAGGCGCGGGCAAGCGCGGTGCGGCCTTCGCGCTCAAGGATTTCATCGAATTTTTCTTTAAGCTGATGCAGATAAAGAACGTCTGTGGCTGCGTAGGCTTGTTGTTCTTTTGAAAGTTCCGCTGCGCCCCAGTCCGAGCATTGCTGCTGCTTGTTCAGCTCAACCCCCAAAAACTGACGGCAAACATCTTTAAGGCCATGCTTGTCAGTATAGGTGCGGCACAGGCGCGAGGCCGTACGCGTACAGTATACGGGCGCACATTCAACGCCGAGATAAGCCTTGATAACGGCCAGATCAAAGCGAGCGAAGTGAAAAATCTTCATTACTTTTTTGTTGGATAACAAGGCCTTAAGGTTTGGCGCATTGTACGTGTCGCGGTCAAGCTGCACCAGATGCACATTGCCGTCACCCGAAGAAAGCTGAACAAGGCAAAGCGGATCGCGAACCGGATTAAGTCCCATTGTTTCCGTGTCCACGGCAACAACCGATCCCAGATCGAGCTTGGCAGGCAAATCGCCCTTGTGCAGAGTAATATCCATAACAAACCTTATTTTTGTGGTGCCCAGGAAAGGACTCGAACCTTCACTCCCTTGCGGGAACTGGCACCTGAAGCCAGCGCGTCTACCAATTCCACCACCTGGGCCTGTAAAAATTTTACAGGAAATAACTTAGCAGAAATAAATCCTCAAAACCGAAGCAAACTCTGTAACTTAGTCCATCCTGAAAGTCAAATGCCTGCTGCTGGAGGCCTTTTATATTTATCGTTTTCGTTTTATGATTTTATTAACTTTGATCGGGCAAAGTAGTGCCGGGTATCTGATGTTGTTTTCACCTGAAATATAGGTCTGTACTATGAAAATACTTGTCGTTGACAGGGACGAATTGGTTGGCAACAAGATCAAGTCCAAGCTTGCGCCTTTAGGACATGACGTTGTAACGGAGATTGCCAAAAACAATGCCGTAGAGAGAATCTCGGCTGAAAGATATGACGTTCTGTTTTTCGATCCCAGTCCGCTGACCTTGGCGCGCACAATCGTTTTGAATATCCGCCGTATAGCGAAACACTATCCGTACATTATTTTGACATCCGAATCTGCCAGTCGTGCCGACGCCATCAAATCCGGCTGCAACGATGTCCTGGCCAAGCCCATTGACGTAGAGGCTCTTGAGGAGAAAATTAGAAACGCCGCGCATATGCATTCTCTGGTGCGCCGGATCGGCGACGATTCCGAAGACTTCCCGAGCGCGGGCGGTGTTATTGCCAAATCGGCCTTCAACCAGCTTTTTCTCTCGGCCATCGACCGTGCCGACCGTTACGGCGAGAGAACTTATGTTCTGTTTATCACGATGCGAAACTATGAAAGCGTCAGGGATCTTGATGGTCCGTATGCCGCCGATTACGCGGTGGCAAAGCTGTCTCAATATCTCGTGCGTCTGCGACGCCAGAGCGATATCATCGGCCAGACGGAGAAGTATGAATATGCGCTTTTGCTTCAGTGGGCAAATTACGACAGCGAGCCGGTCGAGGCCGCCAACCGTTTTGCCGAAGCATTGAGCAACTTTAAAGATATCGTTTCCTCCGGCGCGATGGAGGTCGAAATCGCCGTTACGCTTGTCGACCTTCCGGTTGGTTCAAAACTTGTCGAGCACGTCGTCCGGCACAAGGCACCGGGCAGATAATAGGATAAAAGTCCTTTATATTTTTCTCCTAAAAACTCGCATGAAATGATTGGTCTCACCGCAGTCGCGGTTGCCCGAGACCAAAATTTATTCACACCGTTAACCCGCAATTAACCATTGTGGTAATAAGATGGTCATTAGACAGTATTTATGTAAAATTTGATACAAATTTTAATAAAATCAAGCGCAACGGGTTTTCTATAAATACAAAGATTGTGTCTAAAACATGAAACAGTGAGCAACTTTTTAGGGAGTACATACCATGCCGACGACATTAGAACAGCAACTTTTGGACTATTCCAGCACCGCCAACTGGACCGCCTTTAATTCCCTCATGACCTCTATGACAGCAACACAAAGTGCCACGGTAAGCGGTGTCGTATGTTCACAGGTTTTGAGCAATATATATCGCTGGGATTCGGTTTCTGCGGCGGATGATGCGGCCATAACCACAGCTACGCGCAGTTTTGCATCAAAACTAGGAATGCAGACAGACACCTATATCATCGGTGAAGCGATGGCAAAGTTTTCTAGCGTTCAAAATTTTGGCGCTTTAGATGCGGTGACAGACTATCTGACGGTTGCGCAGAAGACGGCAATTGGCAATTCGCCAAACGCCGCAAACACGCTGTTAAACCTGACACGTTGGGATACAACCAGTGCGGCAGATGATGCACTTATTGCCTCGACTGTCCGCGATCTGATGGCCAAGATTGGTGCACAGATGGTCGATACCAATGCAATCGGTCAGGCGATGACAACATTTTCAGGTATTGGCGACTTTACGGCTCTGGATGCCGTTACCGACTATCTGACGTCCACGCAGAAGACGGCAATTGGCAATACACCTAGCGTCGCAAACACGCTGCAGAACCTGGCCCGTTGGGATACAACCAGTGCGGCAGATGACGCACTTATTGCCTCGACTGTCCGCGATCTGATGGCCAAGATTGGTGCACAGATGGTCGATAGCTATGCTATCGGTCAGGTGATGACAACATTTTCAGGTATTGGCGACTTTACGGCTCTGGATGCCGTTACCGACTATCTGACGGCTGCGCAGAAAACGGCAATTGGCAATTCGCCACACGCCGGAAACACGCTGTTAAATTTGGCTCGTTGGGATTCTCCGTCGGCGACGGATGATGCTGGCATAGCTGCGACAGTCCGTGATCTGATGGCCAAGATAGGTGCACAGATGGTCGATACCAATGCAATCGGTCAGGCGATGACGGCGTTCTCCGGTATTGGCGACTTTGCAGCACTGGATGCAGTCACTGACTATCTGACCACTACGCAAAAAGCGGCAATTAACAATACGCCAAGCGTTGGAATTGCACTGATGAATGTGATCGGCAAGGATTCTCCTGATACGACAGACGATAATCTGATGATTAGAGATGTTGTTCGCGACTTTATATCGAAGTTTGTCGTGAGCGCAGACAGCAGCAACTCCGCCTACCTCGCCAACGCCGTGAACCAGCTTATTGCAAAAGGCAACATAGATGCTGTTGACGCGATCGTGGGCAGGCTGAGCTCGATGAGCCCAGAGTTCGTTAATGCAATCAGCAGCCAGCTTACAGCAGCTGGCATTACGCTGGGGACAACAGATGCCAACGGCCAGACGATCAACGGCACCAATGCCGCCGACAAGATCCTCGCGCTGGCTGGCAATGACGTTGTCTACGGCAATAGCGGTGACGATCTGATATTCGGTGATGCCGGCGATGACGGCCTCTACGGCGGTAACGGCAACGATACGTTGCACGGAGATATCGGCAATGATCGTCTATCCGGAGAAGCCGGCGCCGATATCATGCATGGTGGCGATGGCAATGATATACTTGATGGCGGCACCAACACAGACACCATGTATGGTGGCAATGGTAATGATACCTACTACGTTGAAAACATCGGTGACGTAGTGGTTGAACTTGCCAACGGTGGGATCGACACAGTTGTTAGCTACGTTAGCTTCGGCGGAAACACTCAAGGCCTTATTGATACACTTGAGAACATCTTCCTTGCTGGCACTGCCTACAGCGCCAACGGCACGAATCTGAGCAATTACATTGTCGGCAATAATGTTGCCAATGCTCTGGTCGGGCTGAACGGTTCAGACCGTATAGAAGGAGCAGGAGGCAACGACATTATTTGGGGCGATGGCGGAAACCTTGCTGTGGCAACCGCACCCGGAAATGATAGCCTGTCAGGAAATGACGGCAACGACACGTTGTACGGTGAAGCCGGAGACGACTGGCTCTCTGGCGGGACCGGTGCCGACACATTGGTGGGCAGCACTGGGGCAGACCGCTTTGTGTTCCTGGCCAACGAAGTTGGAACCGGTGTCGACACCATCGCCGACTTCAACGGCGCCTTGGGAGATATCCTTGATATGTCCGGGATCTTTTCAAAGGACATGTCCAACCTCCAGGATGCGCTCACAAACTATGTCTTCGCCAGAAACAGCGGCACGAACACGATCATTTCGGTCGATGTCGACGGCGCTGCCGGTCCTGCTGTGAAGACGGATGTTGTGGTTTTGCAGAATGTTACAAACCTCAATCTCTTGAACGAGATCAATACCGGACACATTGATATCAATGCGTTCGCCTAAAAGTTAGAATAGCGGTTAATACCCCCCAAACCGCAGAGGGAGGCATAATTGCCTCCCTCTTTCATTTAGAGAATAGGATTTAAACCCTTATATTTCTTTGGCAAGTCCGGCTTAGAATCTTGTTGAGGTACAAAAGCAAAAACTTTGACATAATAAATTAATTAATTGTTAATCTTTTAGGGTGTAGAATTTAAAATTAGACATAATGCATAAAATTTTATGCAAATTTTAGTAAAATAAATCTAAATTTTTCATAAAGTTGTGACTATGTCTAAAAATGGAAAACACAAACCTTGAAGGAGACATATCATGGCGACGATACAGGAAATTGAACTGAGCATAATGCAAGCAGCCTCCACTGGTAACTATACGAAATTAAAAACAATAACCGATCCGCTGACATCCTCGCAGAAGGCATTGATGAGTTCGACCAATCTTGGCATCGCGCTTTGCAGCCTCGGCGCACTTTCTCCCAGTACGGCAAATGCCGCAGCCATTAGAGATTATATGGTGAAATTCAGCGCCTATCTTACCGTAGACAACCGTTCGACAGGCAACACGGATATGGCAGATGCCATTGGAAATATGGCTGCCAAGGGCAATTATGCCGGGATCGATGCCATTACGGACAACATGTCCTCCACGCAGAGATCTCAATTCACAAGAGCATCGTACGACACAACTCTTTGGCAATTATCTACGCGTGCAGCGACAGAAGGCAGCCCTGTCGCTGCCGTTGCCGCAATTAATGATTTCAGGGCCAAAATGACGACATACCTTCCTCCCGTGGCCAACACCTTCGCGGGAACATCGGGGGATGATGTGATCTTCGTCGACAGCGCTTCCGACACCGTCAATTCCGTCGGGGCCGGGTTCGATACAGTCGTTTCCACCGTTAGCTTCAAGGCAAATACAACTGCGCTAAATAGTACACTCGAGCAAATTATCCTGGCAGGATCAGCAACTAGTGCGTATGGAAACAACTTGAATAATGTTATTCACGGTAATGCTTCCGCCAATACACTTTATGGGTATGGGGGTAGTGATCTCATTTATGGTGGCGCTGGTGCTGACAGTATGTATGGAGGTACTGGTGATGACTTTTACTCCGTCGATAATGTAAGCGACGTTGTGGTTGAACTTGTCAATGAGGGATATGACATAGTGGAGAGTTCCGTCAGCTTCGACGGCAGCACCGCAGGACTCATGAATTCTCTTGAAAATATTTATTTAACAGGTACGGCACGTAGTGCTACTGGCAATAACTTAGATAATTTTCTATTAGGTAATGAGGTTGCCAATGTGCTTGTAGGTATGAGTGGTTCTGACGACTTACAGGGATTAGGCGGCGACGATACGATCTGGGGCGATGGAGGAGGTAACATGGCGATCGCCTCAGGCGACGATATATTGAGCGGCGGCAGCGGCAACGATAACATGTTTGGTGAGGGTGGAAACGACTCATTGATTGGGGACGATGGCAATGATGGTCTGTTTGGCGGTGCTGGAGATGACGTACTATTGGCGGATGCGGGAAACGATGTGCTTGATGGAGGCGCAGGTGCAGATTGGATGTCTGGCGGCATGGGCGACGACATCTACATCGTGGACAACGTAAACGATGTTGTCGTTGAGTCCGTCGGAGAAGGGTATGACAACGTTGCAAGTTCTGTAAGCTTTGCCGCCAACACACTAGAACTTATCAACTCCATTGAACATATACACCTTGAGGAGGGGACTGCGTACAGTGTTATCGGCAGCAACCTTAACAACTGGGTAGCTGGTAACTCTGTTGCCAATTTGCTTATCGGTCTAAATGGTTCTGATCATATAGAAGGGTGGGGTGGCAACGATGTCATCTGGGGCGATGGTGGAACTATTGGCGCGGCGACCGCACCGGGCAACGATATATTGTACGGAATGGAAGGCAACGACAAGCTATATGGCGAGGCCGGGAATGACGTGCTTGTCGGCAGCTTTGGAGCCGACACGTTGACGGGCGGTACCGGAGCGGATCGCTTCATGATCACTGCGTACGACACAATAGGCGGTCGCGATACCATCACCGACTTCAGCCGTTCGCAGGGGGACATTCTCGATCTTTCGGATATTTTATCAGGAAACGATGTGAATGTACTCCAGAATTCAATCAATAGCTTTGTCTTCGCCAGAAATAGCGGAACAAACACGATCCTCTCGGTCGATGTCGACGGTGCTGCCGGTCCCGCTGCAAAGGTCGACATTGCGGTTCTGCAGAACGTTACGAACTTCAATGTTGTGACCGAACTCAACGCCGGGCGTATTGATGTAACCCCAGGTGATATACCGATATTCGGGTGATATAACGGTCAATTGATCCCCCCAATGACCGCGGAGGGAGGCGTAATTGCCTCCCTCTTTCTTTTCAGAATATAGGATTAAAGTCCTTGACACATCCCGCAAAGTCGGCTATGAAATAGGTGAGAGCGCCATAATTGCGCCCGAACGGACCCGCCATAAGGCGGGTTTTTTATTGCCTTTGTCGGGGACGGAGTAAAATTTACTCCGTCCCCGGTTTCAATTAGTCACAACAGGAGTTCATACATGTCCACATTATTGCCTCTGGATTCAGACAACAACCCGATACCCGCGATGCGCCTGCGGGTTGGCCGCGCCCATTCGATCAGCGCGGGCGCGACTTCGGCGCGCAATACCACGGCGTTTCAAGACGATACGCAGGTCGTCAGCGTCTATGCTGATGTGCCAGTCTATATCAATTTCGGCGGCTCGACGGTTACGGCGACGACGTCCGACCATTATTTCCCGGCGGGTGTCTATTATGATATCGCCATCGGCGGCGGGCGCACGGGCCATTACACGCACATGGCCGTGCTGCGCGTCAGCGCGGACGGCACGGTGCGAATTTCCGAAAAAGAGTAGCCCTTTTTAAAAAAATGACGAACGAACTGATGAAGCCGAATCAGGTAGTAAAAACAAAAACTTGATGATGGTTTTAGGCGGCACTTCGTGATTTTAGAGCTGTCGTTATGGTGCCATCGTCCAGATAATCCAGTTCGCCGCCCACCGGCACGCCGTGGGCAAGCCGCGTGATTTTCACATCCGCGCTGCTCAGCCTGTCGGCGATGTAGTGGGCGGTGGACTGGCCGTCGACCGTGGCACTAAGGCCCAGAATGATTTCTTCGCATTGACCCTCCTTGCTGCGTTCCAGCAGCTTTTCAATGCGTAAATCTTCCGGTCCCACGCCATCGAGCGCTGACAGCAACCCGCCCAGAACATGATAAAGTCCCTTATAGGCATGGGTGCGTTCGATGGCCCAGACGTCACTCACCCGCGCCACGACGCAAATCTTGCTCCGGTCGCGCTTGGGGTCGGTGCAAATGCCGCAGGGGTTGCGCATGTCGAGATTGCCGCAAACGCCGCAGTCCTTGACGTTTTCGGCAGCTTCCTCCAGCGCGCGGGCCAGCGGCAGCATGCTGGTGCTGCGTTTGCTCAAAAGATGGAGCGCAATGCGCCGCGCCGAACGGTTGCCAAGACCGGGAAGCCCGGAGAGCATGCGTATCAGGTGATCGAGCGGTCCTTCGTTATGATACATGCTGCGTTACTTGTTATAGTTCGGCTTGCCGGATTTCGGGTTGTAATACGCGAACAGATCGCCCGAATGCGTAATCCCGGTCTTGAGGTAAAATAATTCCACCTCGGTAATCATGCCCTGCGCGTCGACGACGCGCCATTTCTTCAGCGTCATCGGGTCTTCGTCGAAAGCCAGCGTCAGCGTTCCGCCCTGCGGGTCATCCGCCTGCGTCAGTTCGATCATCAAATATTCATCCGTGCGCTTGACGTTTTGCACGGTGATGTCGCCGCTCAGTTTCAAATCCTTGCGCAGGAAAAAATCCGCCAGCGTCGAGCCGATCGGCGCGTTGGTCTGCTCGCCCAGTTTTGAATCGTAGAAATAGATGAAGACGCCGTCGGCGACGATGAAATCCTCGTTCGGCGGGTCGTATTCAAACCTGAGCTTGCCGGGGCGCTCAAGGTAAAACGTGCCGACGAATTGCGTGCCGTCATTTGCGGTTTGGACGAAGCGCGCGCGCCCGGTTTTGAGGTCCTGCAAATACTGCTCGACCTTTTTGATGGCCTCTTTGGAGTCGCCATCCGTCGCCGCCGAGACATGGCTGTGCGGTGTCAAAAGAAAAAGAACGAAAATGACTGAGTAAAAAAAGTGTCGCATGTTTTCCGGTCCGTTGATGGTTAAGCTTTTCTAAGAGATATATCTCTTATACGGGCCGATACAAGGAAAACCTGTGCTAAAGCCCGAAAAACCATATCGCCAGCGGGATATAAAACAGCGCAAACAGGGTTGAAAGCAGCACGGCAATCGAGGCTTTGCCGGGATACATATCGAACTGCGTGGCAAAGGCGATATTGTTGGCCCCGACCGGCATGACGGAAAACAGCAACAGCGGCTTGTGGTATTGCGGCCCCAAAAGGCCGATATGCGTATCGGCCCAGACGATCGCCATGGCGATCATCGGCCAGATCAGAAACCGTACTGCAAAAACGCTGGCCGTAAACGGTACATCGACGCGAAACTTGTCGAGGGCCGACAGGCCAAGGCCGATCATCATCATGCCCAAAACCGTATAGGCGCCCTTGAACAACGTCAGAAATTTTTCGCCCATCTGCGGCAGGTCGTAATCGATATAGCTCAGGACAAGTCCGGCGGCTATCGCGTAAATGACCGGGAAACGAAATATGTTCTTGATGCTCTCTTTCGGGGATTTCGTGCCGCGCGAGACATAGTAAATCCCCAGCGAATTTTCAAAAAGCTGCTTGCCGAAACCCAGCATGATATAGGCCGCAACCATTTCCGGCTCAAGAACGGCAAAGGCGATGGGAATGCCGAAATAGCCCCAGTTGCTGGTCCCCGTGGAGAGGGCCGCGAGGTAAGGCGTTTTTTGGTCCGAATACAAGGACGTTACTTTCAGCACAATGGGGGCGAGCATCGAGGCCGCCGCAAAAGTCACCAGCGGCGCGGCAACGGCCCCCGCCGAAAAATCCAGCTTTGAAATCGTCAGCACGAACACGACGGGGCAAATCGCATAAATCGTCAGCGTCGTAATCGATTTAATGTCGAGTTTAAAAGCCTTCCCGGCGGCATAGCCGATGGCGCTGATCAAATACAGCGACAGGATTTCGGTGAGGACGTCGGTGGAAAGGGGCATGTTCTATGTCTTAAACCATGGTTTGTAATAGTGAACGTAGTAATGCTTTTCAATACGTTAATGTACTCTACTTATCGATGATTTTATCTTTTAATTCAACATACTAAGTAAATTTATCGCCAGCAGTTCAGTGTAACTTTGAGTCATCCAATTTTCTTGACAATAGAAGTAATTATGTTAATTTACGTGTGGCATGCGCATACCAGATGTATACAGCAACGTCTTGGGCCTGATCGGCAATACGCCGCTGGTTCACATATCTTCGCTTTCCGTCAAAGGGAAGGGACAGGTCTATGCCAAGCTCGAAAATGCAAATCCCTCAGGCAGCGTCAAAGATAGAATTGTAAAATTCATGCTCGAAAATGCAGCCAAAACGGGCTTGCTGAAAGGCGTTGATACCATTGTTGAAGCGAGTTCTGGGAACACTGCAATTTCTATAGCCATGTTGGCAGCTCGCTTTGGTTTGAAGGCCAAGCTCTTTATACCTTCAGATACCAGTGCCGAGAAAAAACAGCTTATAAAAAGTTTTGGTGCCGAAATGTACTGCGTTTCATCAGGCACGCCATATGAGGGATGCACGGATTACATGCAGGCAGCAAGAGTCTACGCCAAAGGTGACCGAAAATCATATTTGCTTGACCAGTATAACAATGCCTTGAATACCGAGGCGCATTTTCATGGCTTGGGCAAGGAAGTATCTTCGTCCTTGGGGAAGAAGATCAATTTTTTTGTGGCAACCGGATCGACAGGCGGCACTATCTCCGGCGTAGGGCGGCAGTTAAAAGAAAATGACAAGAGGACACAAGTTATTCTCGCTGATCCGCAGGGTTCAATTTATTATTCTCACTTCTATGGCACAAGAGCCGAAAGAAGGGACTTGCTAAGACGCTCCAAAGTTGAAGGCGCAGGCAAAACTATGGCGGCTCAAAACATGGATTTTGGCGTTATCGACAGGGTTGTGCAGTTTAACGACGCTGCCGCTGTGGAAATGACTTTTCACTTGCATCAGCATGAAAGTTTAATAGTTGGTTTATCTTCAGGTGCCAACGCCTTGGTGGCATCACGGATTGCACGCGAGGTCACGGGCCCGGCCAACATAGTGACAGTCTTTCCGGATGCGGGGTCCAGATACCTTAGCAAATTGACAGATGTTGAATGGCTTGAGAGCCTGAAAATCTAAACATCCCCGAAATCGCTGACAAGGACTTCGCGTTTGCCGGTGGCGTTGGCGGGGCTGATGACACCCTGGCGCTCCATTTCCTCGATGATGCGCGCGGCGCGGTTATAGCCGATCTGGAGGTAACGCTGGACGAAGCTGGTCGAGGCTTTCCGCTCCCGCGCCACGAGCGCCACGGCCTGATCGTAAAGCTCATCCACGCCCGATCCGCCTTCCCCGCCGCCGAACATGGCGTTCATGACCTCACTGCCGTCGAAGCTGTCCTGTGTGACGCTCTCGATATAGGCCGGTTCGCCCTGATCGCGCAGGAATTTCACGACGTCTTCGACCTCGCGGTCCGAGACAAACGGGCCGTGGACGCGGGTGATCCGTCCGCCGGGCGCCATGTAAAGCATATCGCCCATGCCGAGAAGCTGCTCCGCGCCGCCTTCGCCCAGAATCGTGCGGCTGTCGATTTTTGACGTGACCTGAAAGCTGATTCGGGTCGGGAAGTTGGCTTTGATAACGCCGGTGATGACGTCCACGGACGGTCTTTGCGTGGCCATAATAAGGTGAATCCCGGCGGCGCGGGCCATCTGCGCGAGGCGCTGAATGGCGTTTTCGACATCCTTCCCGGCCACAAGCATAAGATCGGCAAATTCGTCGACCACGACAACTATGTAAGGTAATTCTGTCAGATCCATAGGCTGCTCTTCGTAGATTGGCTTGCCTGTTTCCGGGTCAAAACCCGTCTGAACCTTGCGCAGGATGGTTTCGCCCTTGCGGCGGGCCTCGGCCAGACGCTCGTTATAGCCTTCGATATTACGCACACCGACTTTTGACATGGCGCGGTAACGCTCTTCCATTTCATGTACTGCCCATTTCAAGGCAACAACGGCTTTGCCGGGTTCTGTAACAACAGGTGAGAGCAAATGAGGTATGTCATCGTAAACCGACAATTCCAGCATCTTGGGGTCGATCATGATCATCCGGCATTTTTCCGGGGGCAGGCGGTAGAGGAGGGACATGAGCATCGTGTTGACCGCAACCGACTTACCCGAGCCTGTCGTTCCGGCCACCAGCAAGTGCGGCATCTTGGACAAATCGGCCAAAATTGGTTGACCACCTATATCTTTTCCTAATATTAACGGCAACTTAGCCTTTGTTGTCTCAAAAAGATTTGAGCCCAAAAGCTCGCGCATATAGACGATCTGGCGCTTCTTGTTTGGCAGTTCGATACCGATGACATTGCGCCCCGGCACGACGGCGCAGCGTACCGACACAGCCGACATGGAGCGGGCGATATCGTCGCTGAGGGATATGACGCGGGAGGTTTTCACACCGGGGGCGGGCTCCAGTTCGTAAAGCGTAACGACCGGACCGGGATGGATGCTGACAATCTCACCCTCAATGTTAAAATCAGCTAACACATTCTGCAAAAGTTCGGCGTTTTTACGCAGGACATCCTCGCTGGGCATGGAATCGATGACTTCAAAGGGCGGTTCTTGTATCAAAGAGAGGGGCGGGTATTCCCACTCGCCCGTATCGGATAGGGCAAAACGGCGCTGATTATCCGCCGAACTTGCCTGTGTCTGTGCGTTTGAGCGCGCTGCCTTGACCACGGGAATGGCGGGGCCATTCTTCGAGGGAAGAGATTGCGAGGAAGAAATGTTAGCATCTTCTTTCTCTTCGTCGCCGTCGCGCTCCTTGCGTTGCTCTATGCCCGATCTGATGACAGGTTCGATTCTGGCCTTGGGTTTTTTGAAGTTCTCAAAGAAGTTTCTCTTTGGCGGGGCAAATTCAGGATCGTTATAGTGGCGCAGCCAGGCGTAAAAATGCGCGCTGATATTCGTTACGATCGTCGCTACGGTTAGCCCCCAATCCCGAACGGCCAGCATGGCCGCCGCCAATTCATCGCGGGTGACGGCGCAGGCGTGAATGGTTGTGACCAGTGTAACCATCCCAGCCGTAAGGGCAATTATGCCGCTACCCAGCCCTGTGCCAAGGCTTTCGGAGAAAGAAACGATATGGCTCATGATGATGGTGCCGGCGCTGCTGCCCAGATAGGGGTGAACCATCCAGTCACCTGCCGGGATCTGGGCCATAGCGATAGCGCCGCTGATGGCGGCAATCATAAGACTGACAACACGCGCCCATATGGGCGATAAGGTATGCCGCCAGAACAGGCGTACGCCCCACACGGCCATAATAAATCCAATGATAAAGGCTCCGCCGCCCAGCGTCTGGAGCAAAAGGTCGGCCAGCCCCGCGCCCGCCGCGCCGCCCCAGTTGGCAATGGGCTGGCCGCGCGCGCTGGCGGTATTCCATGACGGATCGCCGTGATCGTAGGTAAAAAGGGCCGCAAGGATAAAGACTGACGTAGCGAACAGGACGCCAGCCGCAATATCGACAAAACGCCGCGCCAGAAAAACCTGTAGCGAATCAGGCAGGAACGCGAGGCCCGGGCCTTTTTTCCTGCTGCGTCTGCGGCTGCCGCCGCGGTGTTTGATGATACGGGCTTGTGCCATGCGATTGCTCTCGTGCTGTTGTTTTATAATTCAAAAGGAATTGGTCCGCGAATGCGGAGTCCTAGAAACCAGTCTCCAGATTACAAATCTTTGGTCATAAAAACAAGAAAAGAGAGTGCTTCAGGATGACAAAAGAATATGGGGCTAAGATGCGTTAATCTCGCCTAGCGGGTTTTTCATCAGTAAATCCGCAATTTTTATATACACGGAGGCGTTTTCCATCATCATTTTCCTGATGGGCTCGTTCTGCTCGGCCAGCGTATTGAAAAACGTCGCCGAATCCTTAAGCAGCTTTCCGGCAAGGTCGGCCAGTTTTGCGCCATCGAGATCTCCCGTCGGATTTTTCAGCAAAAGTTCAGCCATTTGCTCGAAAACATTGGCGTTTTCTGTCATTTGCTCTCTTAGAGGCTCGTTCTGTTCGGCGAGCGTACGGAAGAATTCGGCAGCATCGACCAGAAGGCTGGTCGCCAGCTCGGCATGTGTAGGCATTTTTTCTCCTTAATAAGCTAGCGTTTAGCAGCTTTTTTGGCTTTTCTGAAAGGGTGGGCCTTGTATGTGCCGAGATATTTAACGTCTTTGGCGAAGAAGCGCAGTTCCTCGAGCGCCAGTTGCAATTTTTTACTGTCCGGGTGACCTTCAACATCGGCGTAAAAACGTGCAGCCTGAAAGCGCGGATCAACGTACGATTCGAGTTTCAGCATGTTGACCCCGTTGGTCGCAAACCCGCCCAGCGACTTGTACAGCGCAGCCGGAATGTTGCGGACCTCGAAGGTCAGCGTGGTAATGACATCATTGTTTGCGCTCATTTTCGGCATCTGGGGCTTTGGCGAAAGGATCAGAAAGCGCGTCGTGTTGTGGTCTTCGTTCTGAATATCCTCGGCAATGATATCAAGGCCATAAATTTTTGCTGCGAGGGATGAGGCAATCGCCGCATGGCGCTTGTCGCCGCGTGCAGCAACGTCGCGGGCGGCTCCGGCCGTATCGGCATGTACGTGTGGCTTAAGTCCCAGATTTTTTGTGTATTTACTGCATTGGGGCAGTGCGTGTATGTGACTATGTACGTGTTTGATGTCACCCTTTTTTGTGCCCTTAACACCCAGCAGCATATGACGGATAGGCTGGAAATGCTCTCCGACGATATAAAGATCGCCTTCCGGCATCAGGTGGTGGACGGCGGCAACGCGTCCTGCGATGGTATTATCCACCGGAATCATGGCTAGGCCCGCCTTGCCGGTCTGAACCGCCCGGAAAGCATCCTCGAACGTTTCGCAAGGGAGCGTCTCCAGCCCTTTGAAAACCGTACGGCAGGCAAGATCCGAGAAAGCCCCGTGCTCGCCCTGAAATGCTATGCGCTTGTTTTTGCCCGACATAAATTACCCTTCCATATATTTTTCAGTTGAATGAATATACGCAAAGAGTATATCACTGTCGACAATCGCAGATCCCTTACGTATATTTTTCTTTGGTAATAGATTTTAACCCTGACAGATAATTCCCATGGATAGCTTTGAATTTAACAAAATATTCGCCGCCGTTCTGGTCGCCGGCATCACCGCAATGCTTGCCGGTTTCGTGGCAGAACACCTTGTCCACCCGCATGAGCTGGAGAAAAACGCCGTCGAGATCGCGGGCATGGAGGGTTCCGCCGGGGGTGGTCAGGCTGAGGCAATGGCTGAACCGGTGTTGGGGTTGATTGCCGCCGCCGATGTTGAAAAGGGAAAATCCCTGTCCAAGGCTTGCGCGTCCTGCCATTCTTTCGACAAGGGCGGCCCGGTGAAGACAGGCCCGAGCTTGTGGGGTGTTGTGGGCAGAGGGAAAGGCAGCAGCGCAGGTTTTTCTTATTCCGCCGGCATGACGGCCATGGGCGGAAACTGGGGTTATGCCGAACTGAACAAGTTTCTCTGGAAGCCGAAGAAATATATTTCCGATACCAAAATGAATTTCGTCGGTTTGAAAAAACCCGAAGACCGCGCCGCAATTATTGCCTGGCTGCGCACGTTATCGGATTCACCAGCCGGGTTGCCGGGTGAAGGCGAAATCGCCGCCGAGGCTGCCGAGCTTGCACCGCCGCCTGCTGCTGCGGAAGATCCTGCGGCGGTTCCGGTCGAAGGTGGTGCGGCGCCTGCTGAAGGTGAAACGGCTGCTCCTGCCACGGCAGAACCTGCTGCACCGCCGCCAGCCGAACCCGCTGCGGCTCCGGCAGCACACTAGGATTTCTTGAAGTAGGGCTTCCAGAGCTTGATGAGGATGGGGACGCTGACGTTCAGCCAGAAGGCTGTGAACATCAGCGTATAAAAAACCTCGCGGGTGAAAATCGATTTTTCAGTATAAGCGATTTCCATCACGACGAACGCCAGTTCGGCGCGGCCCAGCATGCCAAAGCCGATCATCAGGGCTTCCTTTATGCTAAAGCCGCCTGTGTAGCGCGCTGCCAGCGCGGCGGAAGCAATTTGCGCCGCCATGATTCCCGCGACCATGGCGATGGTTTGCGGAATGACGGAAACAAAAATTTCCCAGTCGAAAAGAATTTTTGTACCGAGGTGAACGAAAAAAATTGGCCCGATCCATGAAAAGGCGACCGAGTCGATGATGCGCTTTGTTGAGTCGAAATAGTCTTTTTTGGGATCGTTGTCCGTGCGGAAATATTCTTCCTTCAAAATCAGCCCGGCCAGATAGGCGCCGACGGCAGGATGAAATCCAAACTGATGTGCCAGAAGGCCGGACAACAAGGCTATCAGAAGAACGGTAAGGACAGATTGTTCGCCTTCGCTGAAACTTAGAACATGCTTGATGCCGTATTGGCCAATGACCGGAAGGCGCGAAAGCCAGTGCGGCCGGTCATGCGGCAAAACCCATCTCGCGACGAACAGAACGATCAGGAAAAAAACGATGACCTTGAACAGGATCACACCGACGCCTTGCGGCGTCAGGGCGGTTTCCCCGGTGGCAAGCGGCACCAGCAATGCGACGAGCAATAGTGATGATATATTGTCCACGACCGCCGAAGTCATGATGCCGCGTGCGGCTGCTGTTTTATGAAGTCCTTCGCTTTTGAGAGACACCATAGTGAGCGATACAGTCGTCGAGGCCATGGCCAGCCCGCACAACAGGGAAACGTTTTTTGTGTCCCAGAAATAATCGGCGACGGCGTATGCGGCTAGAAAAGGCCCGAGCGCGCCGAACAAGGCAATCCCCCAGACGCGCTTGATGGTGGCGATGAAGTTGACGGTTCTTTCCTCGAACCCCAGCGCAAACATGATGATGATGATGCCGATATCGGCAAAGCCGCGAATGAAGGGGTGTGTTTCATGCGGCAGGATTCCGGTGTTGACCAGAACCGCCCCCATGAACAGAAAAAACAGAACCGGCGTCAGGCGCGTTTTATGGGCCAGCACGGCGGCAAAGAAAACCGACGTCCACATGATCGCAAGTTGTGCGAGAGGGTCCATCATTTTCCGGTTTTTTCCTCCCAGCCGCGCTCGCTCTGTTTCCAGTAGGTCACTTTGTGTCCGGCTTCGGCATAGGATTTCCAGCGCGTGCGTGCTTCCTTGACGGCGCTTTCGTCGCGCCCGTCGAGCATCTCGCAGCAAAGGGAAAAATCTTTTGCGATTTCCGTGACGCTGCCATGTGTGAGGATCAAAACATCCGCGTCGTTTGGATTTTCGTCTTTCGCCGTAAGCCACACCGGCTGCATCGCCGCGTTGCCGTCCTTTTTGCTGCCGTGGGGGAGGAAACTGTCGGGGTGGTACGTCCAGAGATGTTCATTTAATTGTTCAGTCTCGGCATCGCCCGAGGTTTTGACGACGATGCGCTTGCCGCCGCCGAGCGCCTTGGCGATCAGCATCGGCAGAACCTGATCCTGGCTCTGGCGTTCCAGATGGTAAAAACGAACTTCCGTCACTTTTATTCTTTCGGCGGATAGTGATGCTTGCAGCCCTGGTAATCTTCGGCCATGTAAAGACCATCTTCAATTTCATTGAGGTATTGCGGGGTTAGTGGCACCTTGCCGAAGCCGCCGGGGATATCGAGCATATAGGTCGGCTGCGCGATGCCTGACAGCCGCCCGAGAAGCTCGCGCATGATTTGCTGGCCGCGCTTGATGGAGCCACGGAAATGGCTGGTGCCTGGGGCGAAATCGGGGTGGTGAAGGTAATACGGCTTCACGCGCAGGGCAGTAAGCTGGCGGAACAGATCTTCAAGTGCCGCCGTGTTATCATTCACACCCTTGAGCAACACGGATTGTGATAAAAGCACGCATCCCGCTGCGTGCAGGTTTTTCAGGGCGCGGCGTACGTCATCGGTAATTTCCTGCGCGTGGTTGATATGAATGGCCACGTAAACGGCCTTGTCGCGCTTAAGGGCCGCGCAGAGTTCTTCCGTAATGCGCTGCGGATCGGCGACGGGCACGCGGGTATGGATACGTACGACCTGTACGTGCGGAATGGCGCAAAGATTGTCGATAACGGCGGAAAGCTGGCGCGGCGATAAAACAAGCGGATCGCCGCCTGTCAGAATAACTTCCCAGATATCCTTATGGCTGCGGATATATTGAAGGGCGGCGTTGATTTCATCCTGTAAAAGCCCCTTGGTGCCGGGGCCGATCATCTCTTTTCTAAAGCAATAGCGGCAATAGACGGCGCAGGCACTAGCAACCTTGAACAAGACACGGTCCGGGTAGCGGTGAACGATCCCCTTGACGGGTGTATGTACGTCATCGCCGATGGGGTCGCGGCGCTCAAGCGGGTGGATAAAAGACTCCGCGTCCTGCGGCAGATATTGTTTGGCCACAGGATCGTCGGCAACCGTGCCTTTAATGGTATCACGTACAGCCTGTGTCAGGCGTACGGGATGGGTTGATTTTTTCAGGCTAATACTCATGCTTTCTCGTAATAATCGGCCACCAGTCTGTCAAGGACACGTACACCGAATCCGGTGCCGAATTTTGGCACGGTCGGCTTGTCGGCCTTATGCCATGCTGTGCCGGCAATGTCCAGATGCGCCCACAGGGTTTTGCCTTCGATGAAATGTTCAAGGAAACCCGCCGCCGTGCAGGAGCCTGCATTGCGCCCGGATTTGCTGATGTTCTGTAGATCGGCCATCGGGCTTTCCATGTCGCGCTTCCATGCCGGGTCCAATGGCATGCGCCAGAGCTTTTCGCCTGTGGCGGCGCTGGCCTTTTCCATCTGGTGCCAGAGCTTGTCGTCATTGGCAAATGTGCCGCAATATTCATGCCCCAGCGCCACCAGAATAGCCCCGGTCAGGGTCGCGAGATCAATGATAACTCCCGGTTTGTACGTTCTTTGTACGTGCGTCAGGCAGTCTGCCAAGACAAGCCGTCCTTCGGCGTCGGTATTGAGGACTTCAATCGTTTTGCCGGACAGCGATGTGACGATATCCGCCGGGCGGTACGCATGGCCGGAGGGCATATTTTCGACAAGGCCGACAACACCCACGACATTGGCTTTGGATTTACGCAGCGCCAGCGTCTTCATCAGGCCGACCACGGCGGCCGCGCCGCCCATATCCATCTTCATTTCCTCCATCCCCGCGCCGGGCTTGAGGGAAATGCCGCCTGTATCGAACGTCACGCCCTTGCCGACAAAGGCGATGGGGGCCGATTTAGAAGATTTTTTACCCTTGCCGCCCTGCCAGCGTAAGATAACCATGCGCGGCTTTTGCTCCGAACCCATGGCCACGGCCAAAAGCGCGCCCATGCCGCGCTTTTTCATTTCTTTCTCGTCCAGAATGTCGATTTCTACGCCCAGTGGCTCCAGTTCGTCGACAATTTGTTTGGCAAAGGAAACCGGGAATAACTCATTGGGCGGCTCGTTGACCAGATTGCGCGCCCAGAAAACCCCTTCGGTCACGCAATCGAGCCTTTCGAAAGCATCGGCAGCTTTGGCCTGTTGTGCCGTCACGATTTGAACCAATTTAAGGCCATCCTTGTTGTCTTTTTCCTTGCTTTTGTAGCGGTCGAAACTATAGGACCGCAGGCGCAACCCATTGGTCAGATGTGCGGCCAGCGCGGCTTCGCTCAGGCCCTTCAGTTTAGCGTGGCCATCCGCCAGCAGTGCGGCATTTTCCGCGCCAGCCGCTTTCAAAGCCAGACACAGCTTGCCGCCAGCCTCTTCCGCCTTTAGCGCATCAAGCTTTGCGGAGTCTCCCATGCCGACAAGTACGGCTTGTACGTACGGCGCTTTGGGCGGCAGGGAAAGCGTGAGGGTTTCGCCCGTCTTTGCCTTGAATTTGCTGCGCATCTTTAAGGCGTGGCTGATGAAACCGTCTGTTTGCTTGTCCAGACTCGCCGCACGGCTGCCCAGCGCATTGCCGCTATAGACAAGGATAACGGCGGTATCCGCAGCTTTTTGCGGCGATGTTGTGAAAGAGATTTTCATGCTCATGATCTTTTCCCAATGGCTTTAACACTATACACAATCCTTGATATACACTATGTTCCCGCATGAATGGAAGGCAACAAAGCATATGAAGGTTTTTGATTTTTATCTGCTGAAAAACCTTGTCGTGGCGACGCTATTCATCGCCGTGACGCTGGCCGTGGTTGTTTTTCTGACTCAATCGCTCAAGTTTCTTGAGCTTATCATCACGTCCGGCGCTTCCAGCTTTTCATTCTGGCTTTTGACGATGCTGACGCTGCCTCGCTTTTTCGAGATCATTCTGCCGCTGGCTTTAATGGCAGCGGTTATTTTCATCTATAACCGCATGACGATGGATTCGGAGATCGTCGTCATGCGCGCCACAGGGGCTTCGCCCATGGCTCTGGCGCGTCCGGCGCTAATCCTTGCGATTTCCACGACGGTAATTCTGTGGGGTGTCACGATGTGGGCTTCGCCCAAATCGCTCGACAGCATGAAACAGATGCAGCAAATGATTAAATCGCAGATATCTACCTTGTTGTTCCGGGAAAACGTCTTTAACGCCGTGCTTCCGGGCCTGACGGTTTATATGCGCGAGCGCATGCCAAATGGCGAAATGCGCGGCCTGATGATCCACGACAGCCGCGAGGTAAACCGCAATCCTTCGACGGTTCTGGCCCAGCGCGGCATCGTGCAGGCGACCAAGGACGGCCATCAGGTTCTGGTCTATGACGGCACGCGCCAGGAATACGACCCCAGGCACGATGCCTTGCACCGCCTGAATTTCGAGCGTTATACGATCGACCTTCCCGACAGCGTTCCGGTGCAGCAAAGATGGCGCAAGCCTGCCGAGCGCACCGTATTCGAGCTGATAAATCCCGATCTTGAGAACGAGCGTGATCTCGACAATTTGCGCGAGTTCAATGTGGAGGTTCACCGCCGCATTGCTGCACCCTTGCTGGCGCTTGTATACGCGCTTATTTCGCTGAATGCCTTGCTGCTGGGGCCGATGGACCGGCGCGGGCAGAGCTGGCGGATTGCCACGGCCATTATTGCGGTTGTGATCGTGCAGGCGCTTTTTCTGGCGGCCTACAGCGCAGCAAGACAAAGCAATATCGCTCTGCTGCTCATGCATGCTTTGGTCTTTGTTCCTTTGCTTTCCTGTACATTTTTCCTGACCGATTTTAGCGAGAAATTGCGGTATAGAATTTACCATGCGCTGCATCCGGGTGTTGTGCACAATAATGTGCCGGAAGGTGCAGCATGAAGATAGCAAAAACCCTTGGCGGCTATCTTGCGCGCACGTATTTCGCAAATATGCTGCTGTTGCTTTGCGCGCTGATGGCGCTGATCTATTTGTTCGACTCGGTCGAACTGATCCGCCGCGCCAGCAAGCGCGAGGACGTGCCGTTGTCGCTGGTACTCCAGATGAGCGCCCTCAAGCTGCCGGAAATGAGCCAGCTTCTCTTTCCCTTCGCAATCCTGTTCAGCGCCATGTTTACCTTCTGGCAGATGAACCGCCGTTATGAACTGATCGTCGTGCGGGCCTCGGGCTTTTCCGTCTGGCAATTTCTGGCGCCTCTTATGGCGGTTGCGGTGCTGGTGGCCGTGTTCCAGGTCACGGTTTTTAACCCCGTCGGGGCCGTGCTGGTTAGCCGCTATAAGCAGCTTGAAAACAGGTATTTAAGCCGCGAGGAAAGCCAGATCGCCGTCTTTAAAGAAGGTTTGTGGCTGCGCCAGCAGACCGATGGCGGCGAGGTGGAAAGCGGAGAGAAGCAGACGGAAAGCTATGTCATTTTACATGCAGCAAAAGTCGCGCAGCCGCATTGGGTGCTTAAAAATGTAACGCTGCTGTATTTTGACGGTAACGATCATTTCAACCGCCGTGTCGATGCGAAACAGGCAACCTTGCAAAAGGGCCGCTGGCTTTTCAGCGATGTCAGGATCTATAAGGCCGGGCAGGATGTAAAATACGAGAATTTCTTTGCCCTGCCCACGCGCCTGACACCCGAAGACATAGAGGAAAGCTTTGCCTCGCCCGAAACCATGTCGTTCTGGCGGCTGCCCGGTTACATACAGACGCTTGAAGAAACCGGGTTCGATGCAACCCGCCTGCGGGTATATTACCAGAATCTTTTGTCTCAACCCCTGATGTTTGTGGCCATGATTTTGCTGGCGGCGACGGTATCCATGCGTTTGCCGCGCTTTCAGGGCGGGGCAATCATGTTCGGCCTTGGGGTTTTCATAGGCTTTCTGGTCTTTTTTACCTCCAGCTTCCTGCAGGCTCTCGGGGCATCCGGCCAGATACCCGCCATGCTGGCGGCATGGTCTCCGGCGCTAATTTGCTTCCTTTCAGGGGTAGGGGTGATGATGAATCTCGAAGACGGCTAAGGACAATTTTTAGATTTCGTTTTGCGGATTCGTATTAAGGCTTTATATTTGTAGAAGAATTTTGTAGAACTACGCGGCGGAAACCCAGAATAATTTCTGTAATGCATTAACGTGGTGGTAATGCCGACGTGGTTGAATATATGCCGGGGATTCAACAAGGAATTTTAACGAGGATGAAAATGTTCAATAACAGGACGGTGGCCGTTACGACGGATGTAAAAACTGGTGTTTTATTGTTGGTTTCGGTGCTGGCGAGCCTTTTTCTGGCTTCGTGCTCCAGTTCGGCCGAGCATCCGATCATGGTCGACGATATCGCAATCGACGATCCGCTGGAGGAAAACAACCGCCGTGTGTTCGCTTTTAACGCTGCCGTTGACGACGCCGTTATCCATCCGGTCGTTGGAGGCTACAGGGCCGTTGTGCCGTCGCCCGCACGTACGGGCTTGCGCAATTTCCTTAGGAACATCAAGAGTCCGGTGACGCTTGCCAACCAGCTTCTGCAGGGCGACTTGCCCGGTTCCAGAGATGTGGTTCTGCGCGCCGTTATTAACTCGCTTGTCGGCGTAGGCGGGCTTTTCGATGTCGCCGGTTCCGAAGGCATTGAATACGAATCCGAGGATTTCGGCCAAACGCTGGCTATTTGGGGTGTCGGTCACGGCCCCTATCTGGTCGTGCCGTTCCTCGGCCCGTCTTCCGTACGCGATTACAGCGGTTATGCGGTCGATTCTTTTGCCGATCCGCTGCGCTGGTATCTGCACAATATCGACGAGGAAGGCATCTATTACGCCAAGGTCGGTCTGGATTATCTCGACCTGAGAGAGTCCCTCATTGATGTCCTGCAGGATCTCGAGTCGAGTTCTATCGACTATTATGCTGCGGTTCGCGCCACCTATTACCAACGCCGTGATGCGCTGGTTAAGGACGAGAACACCGATGGCGCGCCTGCGATCCCCAACTATGACGATTAATGATGGTTTTGCGCAAAGGGTTTACCATTGATTTTTCGTATAAATGTTATTATACCGTGCCGTTTGGTTCGGTTATGTAAGGGATAGACTATGGCTATGCTCAGGAAAATCGCTCTCGTTGTGTTCGTTTTCGCTGCTTTTCAGGGTGTTTGTGCGTCTCCTGCTTTCGCAGGTACGGACAGGGAAGAAGGTTCAAAAGCGTTCATAGATGGTATGGCGCAGCAAGGCATCGACTTTCTGGGCGACCAAAGTCTTACCATGGACCAGCGCAAGGCGAAATTCAGGAATTTGCTGAACAACAGCTTCGACATGGATACGATCGGGCGTTTCGCCCTGGGCCGTTACTGGCGCGAGGCCACAGACGGCCAGCGCAAGGAATACCTCAAGCTGTTCCATCAAATGGTCATTGAGGTCTACTCCCAGCGTTTCAGCGAATACAAAGGCCAGAAGGTCGAGGTTCGCAGTGCGCGTGAGGACGGCGAAACCGATGCTATCGTTTCATCATTTATCATTCCCGCCGACAGTGGCTCCGAAATACAGGTCGACTGGCGCGTGCGCCATGAAGGTGGCAGGTATAAAATCGTCGATGTCATCGTTGAGGGCGTGAGCATGAGCGTCACGCAACGCTCGGATTTCGCTTCGGTCATCCAGCGCGGCGGCGGGCAGATCGACGTTCTTTTGTCGCATCTGCGTAACGGCGGTTCCGCCTCCATTGAGGAAGCCGCGCAGCAGTAAGTTACAGTCGTTGATAATGACTATAGCCGTTTAATTAGGAATTCGACATATCCAACACCGCCATTTCATGGCATGTCCGCCGAAGCCTGCAGGGTGAGGGGGGAAGCCACGCCTCTGGCGTGGCGAAGTCGAAGGATCTGGCCAGCTTGGCCAGATCCCTCCGCTCGCGCCAAAGCGCTCGGTCGGGATGACAAAAAGGGAAAAGTGTTCAAGTAATTATAAAATCAGCCATAAAAACGATCTGGGTATTAATCCTTGACGAGCTGGGACAACATGCTTCTTTCGGGGTCGAAGATCTGGCCGACGATCATCGTGCCGCCTTTGTTAATATCGCCGCTCAACTCGCCAGCCGGGTCGCCGGCGGTCTCTTTGAAGGTGGATACCGACATGCCGATCCAGCGCAAAATATTGTTAGGCACCTGATCTATCATTTTGAAGGTAGACAAGCCGATAATGTAGACAATGACGACATACATGACCGTAAGGAAAAATTCGTCGATGGGGGACCTATAAAACGCCATTTTGCCGGGGGTCAGAATTTCCTGTTTAAGGTCAAAGCCACCAACGTTGCTGATGACCACATCAAATATCTGATTAAGTGCGATCACAAGAGAGGAGAAAACGATAATGCTCCCGAGGAGGCCAAATACAATTAATGTCGGCCTTAGCAGGATTTCAAGCAGGAGGTAGTAGCCGTTTGCGGCATTGCGGCCCGGCAGGCCTTCGCCATCGATGTGAATATGCGCCAGCGCCCATAGCGGCATGGCAACGACCGCCTCGAAGATGCTTTTTACCCATCCGCCGACGGCAAAGAGAAAATAAATAAACGGCATGAACGGCAGAACATAATACAATATGACACCCATGACGATCGTGATCTGCACAAAAGTGCCGAACATGCTGGCGCTTATTCTGCTTATGTCACCGATAAAATCGGCAAGCAGACTGCTCAGGCTTGCGCCGACGGCGCCGCCCATGGCGGGGATTGCGTTCCTTACGGCAGCTTCGACAAGGCCTCTGCCCAACGCACTAAGCTGCGCCAGAGGATGCGTGGTCGGATTGCGCCGCATGTCGAAAATTCCTGAAGTGCCGAAAATCAGATTGATGGCGTTGATGACGATGCTTTCCGTTTTTTGTGTTTGTCCTGTCGAGCCGCCGCCGTCGTTTTCCCAGACCACATAGGCACGATAGAGAACTGCGGCAATTTCCTGCGCATACGGGTGATCGCCAAGATCGGCAAGCTTGCCGGTGGGCATAAGCGGATCAAACATTTCGGGAGAACTGATCGTCTGGCTGTCCCTGCGGTGCTGGTCCAGGACTTCTTCCATTAAGTAGGGAAATTTGCTTGGTTTGGGAATATTCAGTATCGACGCCGTGACGGCCCCGTTCATCTGGGCGATGCGGTTGTACCAGATGGCAGCGCCGCCCCAGCCCATTTGCTGAAGCTGCGGTGAAACCGTGAAATCACCGTTGGCAGCCTGCTGATTGACGGCGTTTGCTACGGCGCCCGTCGCAAAAATATCATAAGATGCAATTTCGTTTGTAAACAGGGTTCTGTCCGGCCAGTCTGGGCATGCAGCGTTGGCATCGATTGGGAACACCCGGCGTACGATACATGTAACCGCATCGTTGCGTGCGTCGGATCCCTGCCACATTCCATCGACCATGTTGTAGTAAAGTTCCTGAATGCGGCGCGATCCTTCCTCAAAAACGTCATTGGGCTGGACATGGATTTCACCGCACCAGGGGAATACATAGCCTTTTTGCCCGGCGTATTTGGTAGGGTCGCCCCCTGCGGCATAACCGGGGTCAAGCTCTCCGAACCGGATGATGATCGTTCCGTTTCTTGCAAAGTTAAGTGCCGTTGCAAAATTTGTTGTATCGATCAAAAGCTGATCTGTGCCTGTTACACGCTCTCGGACGATATAACCCTGGATGTTTCTGTTGTTTGCCACCCGCTCCGCCAACTGACAGGTTTTTGCCACAAACAGAAACTGGCCGAGCGAGCCGATTTCAGGCGGTGTCGGCAGGGCAATCAAGTTATTCGTGTCGCCGAGATATGAAAGCAGCAAGGTGTCGTTGAAGCGGCCCCAGGTGTTCGTTGCCATGTTGGAGCCCCATTTCGCTACCCAGAACGTGACGACCTGCGCGCCGTTCAGGCCGCCGCTGGCCGTACCAATATTCAAGGGAATAATCATGGCAAAAAACATGACGATACGGACCGGCGCCCAGGCTTTGTTGAAACGGTGCCCGAAGGGCGTCCCTTCGGCGACTGTCTCGCCGACGATTGTCACGACGTAATAAAGAAGAACCAGAACGGCGACCAGAACAATGCCGTGTGAATAAAAGCGAAACAGATCGTGCAGTGCCGTATGCATGGGGGTTGGATAAACTGCCGGTTTTGGTATAGGATTTCCGTGCATATCAACGCATACGGCAGCCGTTGAAGAAACGCAGGAACCGAAGAACCTTTGGTTCAATCCAAAAACATGATCGAGTATAGAGAAAACCAGATCCTGCTCAGGCCCTACCGAATACCCGGCGGGGTTTGGATTTTGGAACCAGTCGAGAAAGGGAACAAGACCTAGCGCCATAGCGGGTTGCGTTGCAATGAGGGAGAAAACGAACAGGACAACCTGCGTCAGCAATATGACGACTCCGGCCAGAATCATGAAGAAAACGAATAT
>DIHF01000028.1:0-5843 GCA_002420015.1 Micavibrio sp. UBA5703 | reverse complement strand
GCGGCTTCGGCGATGACGTGGCGAATGCCGAAACGTCCGAAATTGTCGGGGTTGAGGTACGGATGCCCCGCCGGGAGCAGCCTTACGTTTCTATAGATGATGGCAATATAAAGCGCGACATGGCTGAACCCGCTTCCGACCAGATCGCGTATGCGGGGCCAGAAGCCGGGCAGAACTGCGTATTTTACTATCTGTCCCTTTGTTATCGCCATTTCCCGTCATCAAAAAAAATCATACGTTTAAAAGTTACAATCCTATTTCTTCTTAAGCCCGCCAATGATTGAATTGATCGTCTGCTGTCCGTATTGGGCAGCCGTACCTGCCAAGGCACCGCCAGCATCTTCGCGCTGATCGTTGAATGTCGGAACGCTTTGTCCCATCCACCGCAGGATATTGTTNNCCGACCAGATCGCGTATGCGGGGCCAGAAGCCGGGCAGAACTGCGTATTTTACTATCTGTCCCTTTGTTATCGCCATTTTCCGTCATCAAAAAAAAATCATACGTTAAAAAAGTTACAATCCTATCGCTTCTTAAGCCCGCCAATGATTGAATTGATAGTCTGCTGTCCGTATTGGGCAGCCGTACCCGCCAAGGCACCGCCGGCATCTTCACGCTGATCGTTGAATGTCGGAACGCTTTGCCCCATCCACCGCAGGATATTGTTGGGTATAAGGTCGATCAGTTTGAACGAAGAGATGGCAAGCAAATAGACCAAAATCGTGTAGATCACGGTGAAGAAGAACTGGTCGACCGGGGATCTGTAGAATTCGATCTCGCTTGGCCCGGCACCCGCGATTTCTTCCGACACGTTAAAGCCCGTCAGGTTTGATGTGACCAGGTCGAAGGTCTGGTTAAGGACGAGGACAAGCGCCGAAAAGATAGAGATGCTGGCCAGCATGCCAAAGACAATCAGCAGGGGCCGCAGGAAAATCTCGAATATCAGGTAGTAGCCGCTCAGCGCCGCCTGACCCGGCAGACCGTTGCCGTCAATGCGCAGATGCGCCAGCGCCCAGAGCGGCGCGCCGACCATGGCTTCAAAGATAGCCTTGATCCAGCCGCCGACGGCGAAGAAGAAGTATACGAAGGGCAGGAAGGGCACGACGTAATACAATACAAACCCTGTTGCCATGCCGACTCCGGCGATTGTCACAAGAAAATTTGAGGCTACGGAGGAAAGTGCGCCGACATAGGTGCCCAGGCTGCTTCCAAGGGAGCCGCCTGCGGTCAGCATGGCCGCCATGCCAAGATTTCTTATCGAGCTTTCAACAAGGGCGCGCCCGACGCCGACCAATTGCGCCAGCGGGTGCACATTCGTGTTGCGCCGCATCGAATAAAGCCCGTCTGTTCCAAAAAGCATTTTGATGACATCGACGACAATGTTACCTGTCGGGTCAGAAAAGGTCGTGCTGACGCCATCATCCTGCCGCCAGTAATCATATGCATGGTTGAGGACGCGCGACATGGCGGGATCTTCGGGGCGCTGGAACGGCACATCCTTTCCCGCCTTCAGAAGCGGGCGGTACATGTCGTCGATGGTCACTTCTTCAGTACCTTGCTGGTTCTTGAACTTGATATACTCCATCACCATTGGGTATTTCGCCGGTGTCGGAACGTTGAATACGGCTCCGCTGATCGCGCCATTCATTTCAGCAACACGGTTGTACCATACCCCGGCGGCGGCCCAACCCTTTCTTTCAAGGAATGTGTTCATGTTCCACTCAGCCGATAGCGCCTGCGCTGCTACGACCCCTTGGGGATTTAAGAAGTTGGGTCCTGTAAGAACAGCTTCCAAGTCTGCTCTATACCAATCTCTCAAGCTTCTTTTAAAATCCGCATCTGGAAGCGGGGCTGTTGTGTCGGTGTTCCATGTGCCGTTGACGAGCATCTCGTTTCTGGGGAAGTTACCGAATATAGGATCAAACCACAGCTCTTTTAATATATGCCAATAATATTTTTGCATGTATTCGGCAGCATCACCTGCGATTCCGGGCTGTCGCGGATCGTACAGGGAAAAGTTAACCTCGCCGCAAACCGGCTTCACGAAGCCCCGGTACATGGTATAAATGTTCTTATCCGGTGTCGGGCCGAATACCATGGTCACGACCGTGTTTCCTTGTGCAAATGTTATCATGTCGGCATAAGGTGTAGCGAGGGTTACGTCCATGAAGGGTACAGCGTCTGTCGGGCTTCTGACGAGATAAGGGCGAATGACCGTATTGTTTTTAACTTGTTCAAGCTCAGCGCAAACACGTGCCACATAGAAAAACTGCAGCAAGCCGTTGATTTCGGGGATGCTGGGCGTGGACGCAAGATTCTCCACCCGGCCGAGGAAAGTGGTTCCGACCGGGCCGCCAGCCAGATTCTGGTTGAAGCGGACCCATGCATTATTGGCAAAACCAGATCCGAATTTTGCGGCGTAAAGAACAATATATTGCGAAGAATTCAAACCATACCCGATCGGCATCAGCAAGCCGAAGGCCACGACAAAGCGGATGGGAGCCCAGACCTTGTTAAAGCGCTTGCCGAACGGCGTTCCGGTTTCTGCGGTTTCGGCCAGAATGGTTACAATGTAGTAACAGGTGATAAGGGTTGCGACGAACAAAAGTCCGAGGCTGTAGAGCCGGAACATCTGGTGCAGGCCGTTATGGATGGGGAATGGGAAAAATGCTTCCGTGTTAGGGGATAGCGGGCTGATCGCTGCAAGCGGGTTAATATCCGGTATATCAACATTATTCATGTCCTGACACTGAACTGCCGTCGAAACGCAGGAGTTGAAAATTCCCGGTACGCCGAAAACCATGTCGAGCAGCATCCCCGCCAGGTTTTGATCCTGATGAAAGAAGGTCATCAGGAAAAATCCTGCAAAGCTTGTCGGGATGGCACCTGCGGCAAAGGCGCTGCCGAAGAAGAACGAGAGGCCAACCATGCAAAGCTGCACGAAAACAAGCATCATGCCGATCAGAAGGCAAAAGAACAGGGCGATCTGGTCGATGTTTTTGACGCTGAAGACAAGATTGTTCGAGGCTTCGCCTATGACATGCCTGACGCCGAAACGCCCTATATTCGCAGGGTTCACATAGGGGTGATTGGGCGGCAGAAGCTTTACGGTCGAATACACGAGGGCCATCAGATAGGGTACGATGCTGAATCCGGTTGCAAAGAGCGCCACAAGCCGCGTCTTGATCTGCGGCATGACGGCGTATCTGAACACTGCTCTTTTTGAAACCGAAATACTCATACTTTTATATTCTTCTCCTGCCTATTATTTTCCAACCATTCGGCCAAGCTGACCAGCCGTCTGCACGGCAGTGCCGGAGATCTGCTGGCTGACGCTGACGCCGCCAAGCGCTGCGTACTTGGTCAGGCTTTCCGTCGGGTCCTGGTTGATATCGCTGAACGTCGAGACGCCGGATCCCATCCAGCGCAAAACCCCGTCGGGGATCTTGTCGATCAGCTTGAACGATGCCGTGGCCAGCATGTAAACGACCATTGCATATATAATCGTAAAGAAGAACTGGTCGACCTCGGCGCGTTTGAATTCAATCGGGCCGATAACAGTATAAAAATTGGGTGTGTCGTTAAAGCCGGCGATGTTGTTCGTCACCATGTCCCAGATGATGTTGAGGGCGCGCACCTGCGCGGTGAAGATCGTAATAGAAGCGATCAGGCCGAATACCGTAAGAATTGGGCGCACGAAAATATCGAATATCAGGAAATACCCGTTCATCGCCGAATCTCCCGGCAGGCCGTGGCCGTCGATGCGAAGATGTGCCAGAGCCCAGAGCGGCACGCCGACCATGGCTTCGAATATGGTTTTAAGCCATGAGCCGACGGCGAAGTAGAAATAGACGAAGGGCAGGAACGGCAGGACGTAATAAAGAACGGCGCCCGCCGTCAGGCCGATAAAAGCCCAGGACGCAAATAATTTGCCCATTCCCTCGCCCAAAGCGCCCAAAGCGCTATGCGGATCCATCGCAGCACCCATACCGCCCAGAAATGCGCTTACGGAGGCGATGGTCATGTTTCGGATGGTGCTTTCAACCAGACCCTTGCCGAGGCCGACGAGCTGCGCCAGCGGATGCGTATGCAGGTTTTCATTGCGCATGGCGAACAGGCCACCCGTTCCGAACATCATATTGATGGCGTCTGTAAAGATGTTGCCCTTGATGATTTTTTCCGGGTCGGCCATGTTGGCGCCGCCCTTGTTCCAGTATTCATAGGCGGCGTTCAGGGCAGTTCCGAGCTGGAGCGCTTCTTCCCCGCCGCTGATCTGGGTTGGCTTTTCGCCGGACAGGTTTGGCCTGAACTGGTTCTCAAGCGAAACTTTCGAGTTGCTTTTGCGGTTTTCAGTGCGGATATCCTCCATCACCTTCGGGTAGGCATCAATGGTCGGGGTGTTCATAACCGCTGTGATGAAAGCGCCGTTGACCTGGGCGATGCGGTTATACCACATGCCGGCGCCCGCCCATCCCCTTTCGATGATCTGGGCCTGGATTGCGAAATTGGCCCCGCTTATGGCGTAATTATACCAGGCAATGTTCGTAAAATTATTGAATAAGGTTTGATAGCCGTTGGTCACGTCCTGTTTCCAGTCTGCGGCGGGCATCTGGAATCCGCATGGCGCGTTGATGAGAGGTGCGACAACGGTGCAGGACGGAAGCCGGTCGGCCGGGCCGCATCCGACGGTACAGGCGTATTGCGCCGCCGATTGCATGTTGAGGCCTGCGATCCTCACACCGAAGTCGCGCAGGCGGGTGTCATTGAACCACATTTGTTTTACAAGACTGAAATATCTCTCAAGGATATAATCAGGCCCCCCAACCGTTCCTCCCTGACCCTTCTCACTGACATCGGTGACCTTGATTCTGATATCGCCGCAGGTGGGATAAACATTTCCCATCTCGTTTTTGTACAAGACCGGGTCGTATATGCCAAAGCGGATAATGATGTCGCCGTTATCATAAAAGTCCAAGGCCTCTACATGTGTTGTCGCGGGCAGGACCTCCATATAGGGTCTGGTATCACTTAGAAAAGCGTAGTTATGTTTGACCAGATAGGGGCGGATCGGCGCTGACGTATCGGTCACGTAATTGGTAGGGGGTGATCCAACGAAGGGGGGAGTTGGCGGTTTCCTTAGGTTTTGAATATAAGCGCAGGTGTGTACGAGGGACATGAACTGCACCGGGACGCTGGCGTCCTGTTGCTTGGGAAGAGCAACCAGAGAGTCATGTTCGCCGAGCGGGTTATTGGCATTGTCAAAACCGCCGCCGGAAGCGGCGGACTTTGCGGCTACGCCACTGTTAAAATCAATCCATGCATTCGATGCCAGGTTCGATCCGAATTTCGCGGCGTAGAGCACGATATACTGGGCGCTGTTTAACCCGTAATTGAAGGGGATCAAAAGTCCAATAGCGACCACAAGGCGGATCGGTGCCCAGACGCTGGCGAAGCGTTGGCCGAACGGTGCGCCGCTGACGGCTGTTTCAACGACGACAACGACGGCGAAATACAAAAAGATCAACACGCCGATCAGCAACATGCCGATGGAGTAATACTGGAACAGAGAATGCAGGGCGGTGTGGAACGGTGTCGGGAAAGCGGGGCTTGGTGCCAGCGCATTCGGACAGAGGCCGGCCATCGCAACGCAGGAATTGAACATGTTGGGTACGCCGAACACGCTGTCGAGCAGCATGTAGGCCAGATCGTTGAACGGCGTTGTGATTGTGAACATCGAATACGCCATCGCGGGCTGGAACACGACTGACCAGACCAGCAGAATAATTTGCACCAGCAGCAGGACGATGGAAATCAGCAGCGCCGAAAAAATCAAAAGCTGGTCGAT
>DIHF01000033.1:50941-88277 GCA_002420015.1 Micavibrio sp. UBA5703 | reverse complement strand
GTCAGGCGCTGGAGGCGCTGCAAGCCGCCCTCGACCTTCGTAAAGGTCGGGTCGCCCTGCGGGCGGGTCAGATTATTCTCACCCTTGTCGCTGGCGCCCAGTATATCAACGCCGCGGGATACTTCCACGTTGGCGGTGTTAATGCCAACCCCGAGAAGACCAAGCAGCGTGTCGAGAATTTCGACGCGGCCCCCGGCGCGGATGGCGCGGATGCGGTCGCGGCGTGTGTCCTCGATGTTGTTTTTGCTGTTCACGTTGCGGGCATCAAAACCAAGATTGGCGTACAGGTTGGTTGTGCGCGAACGGATGACCGGGTGCGTGACCTTTACGCTGGCAAAATTGGAGCGGCCTTCGACATCGAATTCAGCCAGAGAGTGTCCGGGGCGTGTGTTCGTGTGGCTGCCCAGAACCTCAATAACGGTTCCACGGTTCCAGATCGGCTGTTCGTAGCTGGCGGCGAAATAGCCGAGCTCGAAAAACCGTGAATCCACGCCAAGTTCAGGCGCAAGGACAACCTGACCCGTGATGCGTTCGTTGTTGCCGAAATAGGAGTTGGCGGAAGCTGCGCCTGCAACCTGAATCGGGCCGAGGAAGCGGCTGCCGTAATTGTCGATGCTGACCATCGCATCCCACGGATCGCGCTCGAGGATGACGCGCAGATCGGCGGCGCCGGCCTGTGTTTTTGAAGGGCTGAGGACGCTGCGGGCTTCAACGCCGGGCAGGTCATTGATCAGAAGGAGCCATCTTTCAAGGTCGCGAACGTTCAGTGCGCCCCCCGTTTGAATCTGGCCAGCATATTTGTTGATAAGGGCTGCGGCCTGTGCGTTTTCTTCGCCCTGCACGCCGACATTGCCGACAAAACCTTCAACCACCTGCAAGCGCACAGCGCCGCCTTCGATGGTCTGCGGCGGCACGACAACCTGCGTCAGGATATAGCCGTCATTGCGGTATTTGCTGGTCAGGGCGCCCGCGATCGCATAAACCTCGGCGAGGCTGATGGTCTGGCCGATCTGGTCCTGATAGGCGGGTGCGAGGTCGGATTCGGAATAAACCGTTACGCCGTCAAGCTGGACGCTGCGGAGCGTAAGGTTGATGTTTTCGGCTCCCTGCGGGGCTTTCTGGACGATCTGGTCCTTCACCTCGATGCGCGGGGACACGTCCGGCGATACGATTCCTTCCCTGATGGTTCCTTCGATTCTGCCCGGATCGGCGATGCCCGTGGCGTTTTCAACCTGCGCCGTTGCCGGGCTTGCGTAACAGATGAAAGCCGCTGTGGCAGCCAGGGTCAGCCCAAGGCGGGCGCTAAAAATCGATGTGGTTTTTTTCATGGTGAACCGTGCCTAACTTTAAAAAATTTATAAAATCTCTGGGTAAATACTAATTTCCGAGGGTACGTAATAACAGAAATTGAAAAAAAAGAAAGGGCCTTTATGGAAGGCAACTTATCCACAAGGTGTAAGCTATTTTTCGATAACTTTCAACCCACTTCCTGATCCATACACGTGAATTTCCCCCCAAAAAAGGTTAATGAAAAAATTTTCTAATATTAGATATTCGTGAATTACAGCGGAAAACAGGCATGTTCGCGCATTACTGGACGCGCCGTAGCAAAAAAATATTAAATTTTCCTTAATAGTAGCTTGTATTTTCCTCCGAAAAATGCCATACCAACCTTGCAATAGGTTTAAGTAAGCGGCTTTGGCACCTGTTTTTATGTGCTTTTATATAGTGCCGCAGTTAATTCAGAAGCGGGGAAGTTTACTACTTAAAATGGTTTACGTGCTTCAAATTAACAAAAGAAAAAATTCAGGTTTGAAAAAATGTTTTGTGTGTGCGGGAGTTTTGTTTCCCTCGCGCAAGTGGTTTTAAAGTTTAGTCTAATTTAACACGTTTGCAGATCCGGGACGCCGGACCTAACAACAAAGAAGGGAAGAAGAAAATGAGTAACGCGATCACCCAGGCCAGGAAAAATGTTTTCAACGCACGGCGCAAGCGCCTGCTCTCGACGACGGCGATTGTCGCGGCGGGGATGATGGTCAGCAGCCATGCAGCACAAGCGCAGGCGATCGACCCGAATGCGGACTGGGACAATATCAATATCGTGGCGGGGAGCGCGAATGTTACGGATACGGGCCTGGGCAGCACGCAGATCGACCAGCACACCATGCGCGCAGTGGGTGAGGCGCAGGAGCTGCATATCGGTACGCTCGGCAACGTAAGCATAAACCAAAGCGGCGGCTCGAATGCCCTTTTCGTTGCGCGCGCAATTGGCGATCATGACGATCCGACTCAGATTCTTGGAACGCTGAAGGCCAATGGCCGCGTGATGATCCTCGACCGGAACGGCGTGATCTTCGGCGAAAATTCAAACGTAGATGTTGCCGGTATCGCGGCGTCGACGGGCGAAGTGTCGAATACCGACATCATGGATGGCGACAACTCGATGCGCTTCGAGAATTTCGGCGACGGCAAAATCGAATTGCGCGGCACGGTATCGGTTGCCGATTCCGGTCTGGCGGCTTTCGTGTCGCCGACAGTCGTCAACAGCGGCGTCATCAATGCCAAGATGGGCAAAGTGGTTATGGCGGCCGGTGAAGCCGTTACGCTCGATATGTACGGCGACGGTCTGGTTGAAGTTGCTGTCGAAGGCGAGCTGGGCAATGCCCTGCTTGAATCGACGGGCGAGATCAATGCCGAAGGCGGCGAAGTCGTTATGACGGCTTCGGTGGCCAAGGGCGTTGTCGACAATATCATTAACGTGGAAGGCGTCGTCGACGTATCCTCCGTATCGCAACAGGGCGGCAAGATCATCCTGTCCGGCGGCAATATCAATGTCGCAAAAGACGCGCAGGTTAAAGCCAATAACGGCGGCGAAGTCATCGCCATTGCCGACGGCAAGATGCAGCTCGACGGTAAAATTTCCGCTACGGGTGGTTTCGTTGAAACCTCGGGTACTGAAGTCGGCATGGGCGCAGAAGCCCTCGTGACGGCCAGCCAGTGGCTGATCGACCCGCTCAGCATCCTGATTTCGAACGTCGTCAATCCCGACTTCACGAATATCAGTGCGGCGGCTCTGGCTGCCTCTTTGAGCGCAGGCACCAACACCACCATCATCACCGGCATTAACAGCACCGTCACGGGCGGTCCGACCGACGACAACGCCGGAAACATCGTTGTTTTCGACGAGATTAACGTCAACAGCGCCACAGATGTGACTCTGAGCCTGCAAGCCTACAACAATATTCTGGTTGCCGCAGATATCAAAGCGACAGGTCCCGCTGGGCTCAATCTTGAACTGATTGGTCAGGCTTTCGGCCCCTTGGCCGGAGAGCAGATCGTTGCGGTCGGTAGCGATATCGACACCAATGGCGGTTACTTCCTTGCCACCGCCGACCGTTTCATCATGGGTGATGTTTTCGGCGCGGGCAGCTCGATCGACACGACGGGCGCAATCGATAACGTTGCCGTCGTCATCGCGGATGATTACGACATCGCGGGCACGATCAATGCCGGCACTTCGGCTGTGAAATTCACGCGCCTCACGGACGGCGCCATGAGCCTTGGCGACTTCGTCAGCGGCGCGCATCTGACCCAGGCCGAGCTTGAGCAGATCGATGCGGGCACCCTCATCATCGGCGGCGAGCACGTTAACCAGATTAACGTAGGCAACGTGAACACGACGACGGCCACGATCTCCGGCGCTGTCAGCCTGACCACATCGGTTAGCCTGGGTGACGACGACGATGTTAACTTTACAGGCACGAACGTTTTCAACGCGCTGCAGGTGAACTCGAACGACGACATCGTCTTTGCGGATAACGCCAGCGTGGAAACGCTGATCGGCGATGCCACATTCTTTGGCGACAGCAACAACGCCACAGTCGGCAATTTTGAGATGGGCCAAGGCTCACGCCTTGATACGAACGGCAATAACGTTGTTGTATCGGCGCTCAACACCAATATGGGCGTGAATTCCACGATCGCCTCCGAAGGCGGCAATATCAACATCGAAGCGCGCAATGACTTTGCGGGCGACGGCGATGTGACGCTGCAATCCGGTGCGCTGATCGATGCGGATGGCGGCAATATCGTCATCAACAACAAGGACATCTTCTCCAGCGTTGATAAAGACAGCGTCCGCACGCACACGAGCGGCACGATCGACATCAACCAGAACGAGGGCGGCAGCATTCAGAACGCCATCGACGCGGTTGACAATGCGGGTTCGGGCCTGAACACGATTCATGTCGGCGCGGGCACGTATGGCGAAAACATTCTCGTATATGAAGACAACTTCCTGCTGGAAGGCATCAACCACGGCATCGACCCGAATACAGGTGTGCGCGGTCCTGAGAGCTTGATCGACGGCGGCCTCGGCGGTCCGGACGGCGAGCGCTTCGGCTTCAAGGTCACCAGCAACAACGTGACCATCGACGGATTCCAGTTCACGGGCGACGGCAACGGCGTGCTCCTTGATGGCGGCGACGTTGGTACGTCGAAGTTCGATATCAAGAACAACATCATCACGACCATCAACGATGCAGACGGCGACGATGAAGGCGTCAGAGGTATTAACGTTGGCGATGTTATCGTCAGGAACAACCACCTGAACACCATTGGCAACCACGGCATGCAGTTCACCAAGGTGAACAATGTCTTCATCCTTGACAACGTCATCGACGGCGTCATCGACGAAGACGGCATCCATTTCGACTCGCCGCTCAGCAAGGGCAGCGTTGTCATCAGAGACAACACGATCGTCGCCCCCGGCGATGACGGTATCGACCTTGATGGCGTCAGCGGTACGGCGGTTGTCGAGATTTCGGGCAACACCATCGTCAATGCAACCGATGACGGTATCGACATCGGCGGCGTTACCAGCAAAGCCACGGTAGTGCTGGCTGACAGCGCCTCCAACGCGCAGACGGTTACCGGCAACAGCGACGGCGTGGAAATCAGAAATATTCAATCGCCAAACGGCGTTTCCATCTTCGGCGGCTCGTACGCCGGTAACGAACATGGCCTTCTGGTCGACAACACGACCACGACTTCGACAAGAACGGGCCGTCTTGTTCTGAACAACGTAACGCCGCTCACGTTCTACGGCTTGCTGCCGACGTCCAAGGCGTTTTCCGCCCTGACGAACGCAGAAGGTCCGGGCCTTGACATCGACATGCAGACATCGACCGCTTCGTTTGTAAACGGCGAGGTCGGCATGCATCTGTCCGGTGCCGGTATCGACATCCTCGGCGACACCATCGGTGCAACCGAGTACGTCAACAACAGCAAATTCTTCATTCAACTCGCTGACGGCGCTGAATTCCAGCCCGGCACGCCGACGCTGCTCGACGGTTCGAACGCGACTTTCTATGATGCCACGATTACCGGGCTTGTCGGCCCGGGCGGCATCAGCGGCATCGACGCTTCCGCTGGTGGCTACAGCTTCGCGGAAATTAACGCGCTGGCGAATGTCGAATCCAAAGTTCACCACTATCTCGACGGTGAAGACCTTGGCCTGTTCTCGCTGATCCCCGACGGTTTTGTCGGCGATTCAAGCTTTGGCCTGCAAGGCATTCAGCGCATGATTAACGTTGCCTCCGCTGGCGACACCCTTCTTCTGGGTTCGGGCGTTTACAACGATCCGTCCGATACGGATGAGGGTTTCCTCCCGCTTGAGGTCTACAAGTCCCTGACGATTCTGGGCGCGACTCATGAAACAAGCGCGGTCGGCGCAGGCCGCACGGCCGGCAGCGCCGATGAAGTCGTTCTCGACTTCGCGGGCGCGACAGGCGCGGCAGGTGTGACGGTTTCCCCGGCTATCCTGATCTATGCCGACAATGTCACATTGAAAGGCGTCGACTTAAGCACCGACAGCTCCAACATCGCGGGCATCAGATTGCTTGATCTGGATGCAGGCGGTTCGCTGGACAATATCGACATTTCCAACAACTTCATCCATGGCGGCGCTGTAACGCCGATCATCGGTCACGGCATCACCACGACCAATGATCTGCTGTCGCAGGGCTACACGAACATCAACATTGCCGGAAACGACATTTTCAACGCGACGGGCGATGGCGCGCATATTGATGGCGCAACCGGTCTCGTGATCGCAAGCAACCTGGTTCATGACGTGGGACAGAACGGCGTTGTAGTCGACAATTCGAATGGCGCTATTGTCACCAGCAACGTGATCGATAATACCGGGCTTGATGGCATCGAAGCCACCAACAGCGCCGGTATTGTTATTATCTCTAACCAGATCGGCACATCCGGCGGCGCGAACAACATCGGCGCTGAAGGTATCGATGTTAACGGTTCGGATGGCGCTCTTATCGTTTCCAATACCGTTGCCAACACGGTATCCAACGGTATCTCGGTCAACCCGAGCAGCAACGTGTTTATCATCGGCAACAGCATCAACAACACGGGCGCTGACGGCGTTCTGGTCACGGGCGGTTCGAACAACCTGGTTGTTGCCAACCAGATCGGCACGCTCGGCGGCGCGAACAACATCGGTGACGATGGCGTTCACATTTCCGGCTCTGACAATGCTCTGGTTGATAGCAACGCCATCCAGAACACGGTCGGCAACGGCGTTCATGTGAATCCGTCCAACGATGTCACGGTTTCCGGCAACAACATCTCGTTTGTCGGTAAAAACGGCGTTCTGGTCGAGAGTGGATCGGGCGTTGACATCCTTGGCAACGTCATTTCCCAAACGGCTCTGAACGGTATCCAGATCGACAACCACGATAACGCCGATGTCTATCTGAACCTGATCGGTCAAGTCGGCATCGACGGCATCCAGCTCAACGGCAGCAACAACGCTGTTGTTGAAGCGAACACAGTCGATGATGCCGACGACGACGGTATCGATGTTAACAACAGCGACAACGCAGTGGTCATAGGCAACCTGATCGGCACCAACAATGTCGACGGCAGCATCGCCGATGACGGCGTGACGGTCGGCAACGGTTCCGATACGGCCACCATCAAAGGCAACACGATCCGGGCCGATGGCCGCGGCGTGTCGGTATTCGGCGGCAGCGACCATGTCGTGCATGAAAACGCGATCCGCACCTACAGCTATATCGACGCGGAAGATGAAGGCGTTTACGCCGACAATACGGTCAGCATCGATATCACGGACAATAATATCTTCACGGCCGACAACGCGGGCATCCGCGTCAATGGCGGCTCGGATGCGAAGGTGACGGGCAACGATATCGACTCGGCGACCCAGCAGGGCATCGATATCCAGAGCGTGACCACGGCGCTGGTCGACAACAACGAAGTCGACAACACCGGCTCGCATGGCATCAACGCCTTTAACACCACCGGTCTGACCATCAGCAACAACCTCGTCGGTACGACGGGTGGCGCAAGCAACATCAATGGCGATGGCATTCATGTGTCCGGTTCGCCTGCAGCGCAGATCCTGGGCAACACGGTCAATAACGCGACCCTGAACGGTATCTACGTGAACCCGTCGCCCGCGACGGTCATCCAGGGCAACATCGTTGACGGTGTCGGTCTTGACGGTATCATCGTCATCGAGAGCGATAACTCGGTCATCGGCGGCGCTCTGGCAGGTCAGGAAAACACGATCAGCAATGTCGGCGATGACGGCATCGACATTGACAACAGCAGCAATGTCATCGTCCAGCGCAATACCATCAACACCACTGGCGATAACGGCGTTGAGATCCTGGGCGGCACGAACAACAAGGTTCTGTCCAACGATATCGACAATATCGGCTGGGACGGCGTCAACGTCTGGGACAGCACGTATGCCGAGATTTCCGGCAACACCATCGACAACGTGACCGGCGCTTCCGGCATCGCGGTGATGGGCGGCTCGCATAACGCTCTGGTCCAGAACAACGTCATCAACGGCGTCGACAGGCTCGGAATCTACGCCTGGAACAGCAATAATCTGGATATCCTGAACAACGACATCAACGACACCGGCCGCGAAGGCGGTCCGAACTGGTTCCTGTCGGGCATCCACCTGGAGGGCGTCAACAACACGCTGGTTCAGGGTAACCTGATCCGCAACACGGGCGGCGATGGCGTTCATATCGGCGGCGACGGTAACGCGCTGGCGGTGGAGACTATCGGCAACGAAGTCCGCGACAACGTGATTGGTTACACCACGCTGGCAGCTACGGATTCGGCCGGTGAGGACAATATTCACGGCGACGGTATCGAAGTCGACACCAGCCACAACGCTCAAATCACCGGCAACAAGATCGTCGATGCATCCGGCAACGGGATTTACAACAAAAATTCCGACGGCTCGATGATTTCCGGCAACACGATCAACAGCGTCGGTCTGAACGGCATCTTGGTTAATCCGTCTGACAACGTCACGGTTTCCGGTAACACGATCAGCAATGCCCTTCAAAACGGCATCAAGATCGAAAGCGGATCGTGGATCGACGTTCTGAGCAACAATATCTCCTTTGCGGCTCTGAATGGTATCCATGTTGACGGTTCGAACAATGTTCGCATCAAGGACAACACAGTCTCTGATGTCGGCATTGATGGTATCCATGCCAACAACATTGGCGGCAATGGCCTGTATGACGGTTCCGCCCTTATCATCAAAGGCAACAATGTCAGCTATGCCGGCGATGACGGCATCGAGGTTCTCGACAGCGGCAAGACGCTGATCAAGAACAACAACATTTCCTATGTTGGCTATAACAGCTACTACTACGACGGCTACTATGGCGCTGTCCTGAACAATGGCGACGGCATCCATGTCGATAACGTATTCGGCTTTGACGGCGATTACGATATCAAGATCGTCGGCAACAACATCCATCAGACGGGCGATGACGGCATTGATGTCGGCAACAGCGGTCTGACGCTGATTTCCGGCAACAACATTTCCGATGCCGGCGTTGGTGATTCCGAAGAGAGCCCGTACTACGCTTACGGCTACGGCGATGAGCATGGCGCGGACGGCATCTTTGTCCACAACAGCGGCAGGAACCTCATTGAGATGGCCGAGCTCGAAGGCTTTGAAGGCCCCGGCTATTACGGCGGTTACGGCTATCACGGCTATGGCGTCAACATTATCGACAACAACATCAACGCCACGGGCGATGACGGTATCGAAGTCATCAACTCCGGTTCGACGTATGTTGCCGGTAACAACGTTACCAACACCGGCGTTTCCGAGTATTACGGCGGTTACGGCTATTATAGCGGCTACTACAGCGACGGCGGTGATCTGTTTGGTCACGGCGCGGACGGCATTCATGTCCGCAACGTCTATGGCTTTGGCCCGATCTTCCTCAGCGGCTATGAAGGCGACTACTACGACGTGGCGATTGTCGGTAACAATACCAACAACACCAGCGACGACGGTATCGAAGTTGTCGATAGCGGTCGGACTCTCATCAGAGAGAACAAGGTCAGGAACACTGGCCTGATCGGGGATCAGAACGTTCAGGACGGCGACTACTACGGTGAAGGATACCGCAGCCTGAACTTCTCCGGCGGCGACTACTATGGTGCCGACGGCATCCATGTCCGTGACAGCGGCGAAAACTTCATCAGGCTTGCCGCGCTCGACAGCCTCGAAGGTCCGGGCTATTACGGCGGCTACGGCTATCATGGCTATGAGATCAACATCATCGACAACGACGTCAACACGACGGGCGATGACGGTATCGAAGTCGTCGACTCCGGCTCGACGCTGATCGATGACAACCGCATCAAGAATGTCGGCGTAACCAAGGTCAAGGAAGTTTACTACGGCGGCTATGGTTATGAAGGCGAGTACTACGGTTACGGCGAAGCCAGCCGTCGTACCGGTGCCGACGAATACGGCGCGGATGCGGTTCATGTTCGTGGCGTTCATAACAACGGCTTCTACGGCCCCGGCTTCTACGGCGATTACGGCTACCAGCCTTACGCAGTCGTGGTCAGCAACAATGACATCGAAAACGTCAGCGATGACGGTGTCGAGGTTCTTGACAGCGGTCGTACGCGTATCGAGTACAACGACATCGAAGATACCGGCCTGAAAGGGTACAAGTACATCACCCAGGGTTACGGTGAGTATGAAGACGTCCTCAAGATGAAGTTCAGCGGCGGCGATTACTACGGCGCGGACGGCATCCATGTTCGCAACGTCTTTGCCGACTACTTCTACTATCCCTCTGAGGTCTATGAGGGCGAAGAGCTGGCTCTGTATCCGTATGAGGGTTTCTACGGAAACTCGGTCGAGATCGTCGGCAATGACATCGAAGACACCGGCGATGACGGCATCGAAGTCGTCAGAAGCGGCCGTACGCTGATCGACAGCAACAACATCTATGATGTAGGCGTTAACGCGCTCGATGAAGGTTATGGCTATGGCGAGGGCTACGGCTACTATGGCGAAGGCAAGAAATCCCATGACGGATTTGGCGCCGACGGCATCCATGTCCGCGAGGTCCTTGGTCAGGTTTACATCTATGGCGACTATGCAGGCATAGCTTTGCCGGGCCTGGGCGTCGAGATCGTCGACAACCATATCGACAACACCGCCGATGACGGCATCCAGGTTCTGTGGAGCGGCAATACGCTGATCCACAACAACACGATCCTGAACGCCGGTAACGTGGTTGAGGAATACCTCGATGAAGTCGAGTACTATGGCGGCTACGGCTACTATGGTTCTTACGAGCTTCTGACCAGGCTTCAGGACAATCATGGCGCCGACGGCATCCATGTTCATACCGGCTTCTTCAAGAACGGTCTGCCGGGCTATGAAGGCGAGTATGAGTACGCGTACGAAGGCTACAGCGACCCGTACTTCCTGAGCACCCATGTCGAGATCACCAACAACACGATCGGCAGCATCGACGAGGAAACGGGCGAAACGTCCGAGGGTCCGAGCGATGACGGTATCGAGACGGAAGGCGTAACCAGCCTCCTGATCGCCGACAACAACGTCTATGACGCTGGCGACGACGGTATCAAGGTGATCGGCTATGCAGGCTTCTTCGCCAACGAAGTCGAACTGCCCGAGGAGGAAGTGGTCCTGTTCGGCGGCTACGGCTACTACGGCGCGCCTGAATTCAATGTTGTGATCGAGCGTAACACGGTCATCGACTCCGGTTCGCCTGCCGATGAGGTAAGCGAAGAGGCGTTTGAATCCGAGTCCTACGAAGGTTACGGCAGACGCACCTACGGCGTTGACTATGACGGCCAGTCTCATGGCGACGGTATCGAAATTACCGGCTATGACCGCGCTGACGTATTCGACAACGTGGTAACAAACAGCATGGAAAACGGCCTGTATGTTTCCGGCCCGTTCAATGCGCGCTTTGAAACCAACGTTCTGGAGGAACTCGACGAGGACGCCAGAAGGATCAAGGTTGCCGGTAACATCTTTACCAACAACCGGATCGGCGCGAACTTTGAAAGCGGCCTGATCGACATGACCGGCACGCCGAACCAGTTTATCGGCGGCGATCATTCGGAAATCGGTCTGCTGTTCAAGCCGTTCGACTTTGCGACGCTGGAAGGTGACGACTATCACTATGGCGACTACGGTTACTATGGGGATTACGGCTTCCAGAAAGTCACGCCGAGAGACTTCGGCGCATGGCAGGGCTGGCCGATCCATACCTACGTCCCGACGGAAGGCTATGCGGATCTCGCACTGCTCGATGTCGATGGCGCAGGTTCCACGCCGTACAATCCTGAAGTCATACCGACCAACTTTGGCGGCACGATCGGTTCGCAGATCTTCAGAGGCTTCCAGGAGTCCGGCGACTTCTTCGTAGCCCTCGATAATTTCGCGTTCTTCGATCAGGAATCGGGTCTTCCGATCTGGCAAAACGCCCTGAACTCGACCTTCGAGACACCGTTCGGTGACGTTACGCCGATTACGACGGGCGGGATTTTGAGCCAGAACGTGTTCGACTTCCTGGAAGAGAAATTCTTCCACTTTCCGGATCGCGGCGATATCGGCATCTTCTTCTTCGGATTTGTGCCGGTCGACATCGATCAGGCAAGGATCTTCGATGAATTCGATCCGTTCGCTGCCGGTCTCAGCGGCCTGAACGTGACGATCACCGGATTGCCGCCGCTTAACTTGGGGGGTGCGCAGGCTCTGGCTAATATCGAGCCGGCTGCCGGTGGCGAAGGTGAAGGCGCAGCAGATCTGGCCAGCATCGAACCGGCCGCAGGTGGCGAAGACACAGGCTGTATGGGCGATGTCGTCAACAAGGCATCGACCGGAACGCCCGCCAGCATCAACTGGGGCGGTACCACTGAGGAACTCCTCAGCGACGCTGCCGGTTGCGGCTCCGAAACCTTCTAGGGTTGACGGCTAAAGAATTGACAAAAGCCCCGGCATCGTCCGGGGCTTTTTCTTTAGAGGTTTAGCGCTGAAAAAGCGTTTACAATTTGCAGTAATAGTGTTTAATAATTGAGTGAATGCGCGATTCGCAGGGTGGCTGCGTGCGCTGAAAATATACAGGATTTAAGGGACGGTCATGTACCAGGATAATAATTGGAATGCGGTTCAGGGCGACGAGCTGGCAGGGTTTCTGGAGCAGATTAACCCTGTCGACGGCAAATACCGCGTTTCGCCCGAAAGCACGCAGGTGCACTGGCGCATGCTGCCGTTTTATGAATCCATCGCGCTTATCCGCGTCCACGACCCGAACTGGGTGAACAAGAAACTGAATATTTATTATCTGACGGATCAGGGTAATCTGTTCCGCCTGAACGGCACATCGCCCCCCATCCATGAAGTCAACGCCAAGGCGCCTGTGAAAGTGAACGAGCAAAACGTGCTAGATTATCTGCGCTTTTTCTGTTTCTTCGTGCGCGGCGAGGAAGGCCCGTTCTATATCGCCGAAAGCATGGCAGACCCCAATATGCCAGTGGAAATGGACGCTACGACACGTTCCGTAATCGAGGGAACGATACGCCCGGCCTCGTATGAGGGCATGAACGAGCAGGGGCATTTCCTGTGCGATGCGGTGGTGTTTTATTCCAACGCGCTTTTCATCGCCAATTTCGCAGTCCAGCCCAGCGGCATGATCGAAATGCTCGATGATGAACCCATTGCCGCCGACCTCCCGGTCAAGGTTGATTGCCCGGTTTCGTAGGGTTTGTACTTTAATTGATAATTCGTCATTGCGAGGAAGCCTGAAAGGCTGACGAAGCAATCCAGCTTTTTCTGGATTGCCGCGTCGTCGCTACGCTCCTCCTCGCAATGACGATAGGGTGGCAGTGATTTGCGCTGGTTTTTGGGGGCTGGCGGGGCTAAGGTTGCCGCATGGACAGCAATATTGGCGAAATTTACGACGTGGCGATTATCGGCGGCGGGCTGGCGGGGATGACGCTGGCGTGCCTGCTGGGGCGCGCGGCGGGGCTCAAAATCGCCTGTATCGACGGGCAGGACCCGCAAAAACAGATCCGGGAGGATGCCCGCACGACCGCCATATCCTACGGCTCGGCCAAGATTCTGGAAGAGGCGGGGATATGGGCGGCACTGGAGGGCAAAGCCTGTCCCATCGAAGATATCCGCATTCTGGACGGCGCCAGCCCGGTGCTGCTCAATTTCCTCAGCACCGAAGCGGGGGGCAAAAGTTTCGGCTGGATCGCCGATAACGCCGATATCCGCCGCGCTCTGCTGGCAAGGATGAGCGCTTTGAAAAATATCGAGCATATCGCGCCGCAAAACGTTAAGGATTTCGTCGTTTCACCGGACGGCGGCTATGTAAACGTTGTTGCAGAGGGGCAATCCATCAAAGCGCGACTTGTCGTCGGGGCCGATGGACGCAATTCGGCCACCCGTGAATGGATGGGCGTGCGGACACGGGACTGGAATTACCGCCAGCGCGCCGTGATTTGCACGGTGGCGCATGAGTATCCTCACGAAAACGCAGCCGTCGAACATTTCTGGCCCTCCGGCCCGTTCGCGGTTTTGCCGATGACGGACGGTGAAAACGGCGTGCATAGATCCTCGGTAGTTTTTACGGAGCACGGCAGCAAGCGAAATTCCCTTATGCGTCTGACCCCGCAGGAATTCGAGGCAGAATTGAACGTACGCTTCCCGAAAGAATACGGGACAGTACGTATGATAAACGAGCGCATGTGCTTTCCGTTAAGCCTTGTCCACGCCGCGTCTTACATAGCGCCGCGCATGGCGCTGGTGGCCGATGCCGCGCACGGCATCCACCCCATCGCCGGGCAGGGGCTGAACCTCGGTTTTCGGGATGTGAAGGCGCTGGCCGATCTGGTCTGCGCGGCGGCGCGGGCGGGCGGGGATGCGGGCGCGGATGCGTTGCTTGCCGCGTATCAGCGCCAGCGGCGCTTTGACAATATGACCATGGTGGCGGTGACCGACGCGCTGGTGCGGCTCTTTTCCAACAATATCCCGCCGGTAAGGTTTTTGCGGCGGGCGGGGCTAAGGGCCGTGTCCAGACTCCCCCCGGCCAAGCGGTTCTTTATGCGCCAGGCGATGGGGGATCGGTAGAATTTTTAAAAGATTTTGGAGTTTGCCTAGGTATGCTGACATTTATTCTGGCTTTTTGTTACGGTTATGCCATCTCACAGGCCGCGAAGGCACGTGATGGATATAGCCCAGCCTTCTGGGGTGCCGTGGGCGGGCTGACCTTCCTGCTGGCGGCATTTGGGTCCTCTCTGATTTTTTCGCTTTATTATTTCTCCCGCTTCCGGGCCCCGTCGTTTTTCTCGGGTCTTGATGCTTTCCTCACGGCGCTTTGCCTTTTGCTCGCGGCATATACCGTAGCGCATGGCTCCGTATACATCCTGTGGCACCTGTTTTTAAAGCCGCGCGCGGAACCTTGGAGCTTTCGTCGCGCCGAAGCTATTGCCGCCCAACACCACACTCTTGCGATGCCGGGGCGTTTCCCGTGGTTTTTTCTTGTCGTCTATGGCACCTCTTTGCTGATGGGGAAACTGGTCATGGCGATTTTCAGTTTCGTGACCCAAAGCTCGGACATCGGGCTTTCCGCGGGTGGCCGTTTCGTGGTTGATTTTGTCAATATATGGATTGCCGCCGGCATCGTCTCTTGGGTGCTGTGGAAAGCGCGACGCTGGTACATCATCGCTGCCGGCTGGGCGGGCGCGGCCCTTATCACATCTCTTCTGTTGCGGCTGCATTTCGCCTATACTCTGGACAGCTACATTTTACCGCCCCTCACACTCACACCGATGCTGGTCGCCGCCAGCTTCGTTTCGATTGCTCTTGCCGAATTGGCAGTGCGGCGCACGGGGGCGCGCTTCAAGGTCCTGCTTGTCAGTCTGCTGGCGCCTGCGGTATTGGCGACCCTGCCCGCGCTCTTTATGAACGGCTTTTTTCACGGCAATATCTTTCTGGGTATCATAATTCTTTTTACGGCGACCTTGCCTGCAGTACAAAAAGCTCTCGCCCTATTTGTGGGCCTTTGCGCACGCAATAATGATGAAGTCATTTAACCGCCACGAGGACTTGCCCTATGACCAACTCCCCCAGCCAAGCGGTTCTTCATGCGGCAGGCAATGGGGGATCGGTAGGATTTTTACCGCCAAGGACGCAAAGTGCGACAAGATTATAAAACTTGGAGTCCTTGGCGGTTAATATTAAGCTCTGTTTATCTCTGCGTTTTCTGTATTTAACAAAAAAGAAAACAATGAACGCGCCTAAACATAAGCACAAAAAGAAAATCAATCTGGCCCTGCAGGGCGGCGGGGCGCACGGGGCGTTTACCTGGGGCGTGCTGGATTATCTGCTGGAGGACGGGCGGCTGGACATCGAGGGCATCACGGCCACGTCCGCCGGCGCGATGAACGCCGCCGCGCTGGCGCACGGGCGCAGCGAGGGCGGTTACCCCCGCGCCCGCGAGATGCTGGAATATTTCTGGCGGGAGGTGGCCGAGGCCGGGCTTTTATACAATCCCGTGCGCAAGGCGCGCTGGCCGGGGGTTCCGGGCCTGCCGGCGATGGAGGAAATGGCGGCGCTGTTTAATCCGCTGGCCAGGAGCTGGGCCGAGAACTGGGGCGGCGGCCACGCGGCGACTTTCGCGGTGATGGAAACCCTGAAACGTAGCGTTTCGCCGTATCAGTTTAACCCCTTAAACATCAACCCCTTGCGCGACATCCTCGAGAAGTCGATCGACTTTAATGAGGTCAATTTGTGCGACTGCACCAAGCTGTTTATTACGGCTACCAACGTGCGTACCGGCACGGAGACGATCTTCAGGAACAAGGACATTACCATTGACGTTTTGATGGCTTCGGCGGCGCTGCCGTTTCTGTACCGGGCGGTTGAAATCAATGGCGAGCCGTACTGGGACGGCGGGTATATGGGCAATCCGTCGCTCTGGCCGCTGTTTTACGAGGCCGAGTGCCGCGACATCCTGATTGTCCATATTAACCCGATCGAGCGGGAGGAAATCCCTAAGGAATCCTACACCATCGAAAACCGCCTGAATGAAATTACCTTTAACGGCTCGCTGCTGCGGGAGCTGCGCTCGATTGCCTTTGTTAAAAAGTTGATCGAGGGGAAAATGCTGAAGGACAAATATATGAAGGATTATAAGAACATCCTGATCCACGCCATCCGCACCGACGATGTGCTGCGTGACCTTTCCATCGCCAGCAAGTTCGACACGGATTGGGGCTTTTTGTGCGAGCTGCGCGATCTCGGGCGCGGGCAGGCAAAGGACTGGACAAACAAAAACTTTAATAATATCAATGAGATAGATACAGTCGATATCCGCACCGATTATTTGAACGGCAATAATTGACAGCTTTGTTAATACACGCTATAAAGCGCGGACTTAAATCATCCGGAGTGGCCAGAAATGGGAACGAAACGCACATACCAGCCCAGCAAAATCGTCCGCGCACGCCGTCACGGCTTCCGCGCCCGCATGGCCGACCGTAATGGACGCGCCGTTCTCGCACGCCGCCGCGCCAAAGGCCGCAAGCGTCTGTCGGCTTAAGGCTTCCTGAATTTTCCCGTGGACATCGTTATCCGTTAATCATGCCGTGGTCGTGTACATTTGCGGTGATTTGGATTAAGAATCCGTCATTGCGAGGAGGCGCGTAGCGACGACGAAGCAATCCAAGACCCCATGAAAAGGCTGGATTGCTTCGCTCCCGTTGGTCGCTCGCAATGACGAGCAAAGAATTGTGATTGAAATGAAAATCGAAACCCTCAAAAATCGTGCCGATTTTGTGCGCATGAACGCCTCGTGCAAGAAATGGGTTTCGCATGGCCTTGTGCTGCAGGCCGCGCCCAACGATCTTGGGAAGCGCCGGGTCGGTTACACGGTGACCAAGCGCACCGATAAATCCGCCGTCAAGCGCAACCGGATCAAGCGCCGCCTGCGTGCCGCCGCTGCCGCTGTCCTGCCGCTGTACGCCAGGGATTCCTGCGATTATGTGCTGATCGGAAAAAGCCAGAGCGCCACGCGGCCCTTTGAATCCCTGAAAAACGATCTAAAGTGGTGTCTGGAAAAGACGGGGTTTGGGAAAGAAAGCGGTAAGCAGTAGGTGGTAAGTGTTTATTAGGTTGTTACAACTTCCCATACGCATTTACACAGGGGTGATTTCGCCGCTGCTGGGGCCGCGTTGCCGGTTTCATCCGACCTGCTCGGCCTATGCGCTGAAAGCCTTGGAAACCCACGGTGTTCTGCGGGGTCTTTTGCTCTCAGCAAAACGCATAGGAAAATGCCATCCGTGGTGCCAATGCGGGTGGGACGATCCGGTGCCTAAAGTCTTTGATTGGGCGGCGTTCATGGGCTATAACCCCCCCGAGCAACCTGAAACCAAAGAATAAATAAAAGGTCCGACGGACATGATGAATAAAAAAGACGAAATGCACCCGGATGATCTGCGCAATCTTTTCATCTTTTTCATCCTCTCGATGGCGCTTTATTTCGTCTACGACCATTTCGTCGCCCAGCCCAAGGCCGAGGCCTTGCGCCGGGCGCAGGCGGCGCGGGCCGAGCTGGCGGCGGTGCAGGCGCCGGGCGGCGGCATGGCTGCCGAATTGAAGCTGCGCCCGCGTAACGAAGTTCTGGCCGAAAGCCCGCGCATTGAAATTAACAACGGTAGCATTACCGGCACGATTGCGCTGAAGGGCGGGCGCATTGACGATATCGAGCTGTCGAAATATTTCGAGACGCTTGAGAAAAAGAAAAACGTTATTCTGCTCTCACCCAAGAATACCGAACTGCCGCGCTATATCGATTACGGCTGGGTCGCGGATGAAAACAGCAAGGTCGCCGTGCCGGGGCCGGATACGGTGTGGCAGGTTCAGGGCAATCCCAAGCTGACCAAGGATACGCCTGTCGTTCTTGTCTGGGATAACGGCGCGGGGCTTTTGTTTACGCGCCGCATCGAAATCGATGACAAATATGTTTTCAAGATCACGCAGGAAGTCGTCAACAATTCCGGGCAGGACGTGACGCTGTATCCTTTCAGTCTTATTTCACAGACAGGAATCCCAAAAGATTTTCAGGGCCGCTGGATTTCACATGAAGGGCCGATCGGCTATGTCGGCGAGGAATTGCTGGAAATCACGTACAAGGCTCTGGGCAAGGAGCCTGTGCAAATCCGTCAGGCAATGAACGGCTGGATCGGCATTACCGAGAAATACTGGCTGACGGCGCTCATTCCGGCGCAGCAGCAAAACGTAAAATACCGTTTCAACTATACGCCGTTGCCCGAAGACCCCAAAAAGGGCCGCTATCAGGTGGATTTCCTTGGCGCGCCGGTCGAAGTTGCGGCGGGAAAAACGGGCGTTTCGGCGAGCCATCTTTTCGCCGGGGCCAAGGAGGTTTATGCGCTGGAGGCATATGAAGAAAAACTCGGCCTCGTGAATTTCGATCTGGCCGTTGATTTCGGCATGTTTTATTTCCTGACGAAATACGTATTTTTCTATGCGTTGCATTTCTTTGGGACGCTGACGGGGAATTTCGGCATCGCCATCGTCATCATGACGCTCATCATCCGCACAGCCGTATTTCCGCTGACCAACACGTCGTATAAATCCTTCGCCAAGATGAAAATGGTCGCGCCGCAGATTGCCGAACTCCGCGACAAATACGGCACGGATAAAGCCATGCTGCAAAAGGAATTGATGCAGATGTACGAGCGCGAAGGCGTCAACCCGATGGCCGGATGCTTTCCGATTCTGATTCAGATTCCGATTTTCTTTGCCTTCTACAAGGTTCTTTTCGCCACCATTGAAATGCGCCATGCGCCGTTTTTCGGCTGGATTCAGGATTTGTCGGCACCCGATCCGACTAGCGTTTTCAACCTGTTCGGCCTGTTGCCTTATGATGTGCCCGCATTTTTGCAAATCGGCGTGTGGCCCTGCATTATGCTCGTGGCGATGATCTTCCAGAAAAAGCTCAACCCGCCGCCGCAGGACCAGCTTCAAAAGGATATGATGAATTATTTTCCCTTCATCATTACCTACACACTCGCGCATTTTGCCTCGGGCCTTGTGATTTACTGGACCTTGAGCGCCATTCTTTCAATCATCCAGCAGACGATCATCATGCGCCGACTCGGCGTGCCGATTTACCTGTTCGACAAGAACAAGATCGAAGCGGATCTTGAGAAGAAGGTAGAAAAAGGCCCGGCCGTTCATCCGCTGGTGGAGATGGTGGAGGAAGAAGTCGAGGAAGCGCTGTTCGGCGAACACGGCGACAAGCCGAAGAACATCAAACCGCCGAAACCGAAGAAGAAAAAGAAAAAATAATTTTTTAACCGCAAAGTGCGCCAAGAGCGCGAGGAATCCTTGATGGTTGTCATCCTGAGCGAAGCGAAGGATCTCATGATGAATAAAAATGAGATCCTTCAGGGCCAAAGCCCTTCAGGATGACAAAAATGTAAGAATCTTTATGGAACAAGATTTAGAAACAGCCAGGAAATTATTTGCCGGTCCCTGCGATTTCGTTCTGGGCGTGGCCGAACTTGAGCAATTGCCGGAATCTGGCCGGCCGGAAGTCGCTTTCGCGGGACGCTCGAATGCCGGGAAGTCCTCGCTTATCAACGCTTTGACGGGGCGTAATACGTTGGCCAAGACATCGGCCACGCCGGGCCGCACGCAACAGCTCAACTACTTCGACCTCGGCGGGGTTTTGTACATGGTCGATATGCCGGGTTACGGCTATGCCAAGGTGTCCAAGAGCCAGCGCTACGATTGGAACAAGCTGATCAAGAAATATCTGTGCGGTCGCCCGGATTTGCAGTGCGTTTTTATTCTGGTCGATGCGCGCCACGGCCTTAAGGAAAGCGATGATGAACTTATGAAGATGCTGGGCGAGGCAGCGGTGCCTTTTCGTATCGTACTGACCAAATCCGATAAAGCCAAAGGTCCGGAGCTGGAAAAAATGAAGGCAGAGATCGAAGAAAAAATCGGAAAACTGCCTGCCGCTATTCCCGAAATTTCAGCCACCAGCGCTCATGAAGGCACAGGCATAGAGGAATTGCGCGCCGTTATCGCGGGTTATGCCGATTGATTATTGATCCGCAAGAATGGAATAAAACCCATAGGCGTTTTGCGCCTGATCCTCGACGCACAGCGTAGCGATCTTGTTGCAGGAGGGGCATATCCCGCCGCCGCCGGTGGTAAGGTCCGTATTGGCCCCTGCGCCAAATCCCGTGGTGGCATCGTCGATCATGACCTCTTTGATAGAATCGGTCATGGTTGGAATCGTCTTTGATCCGGTGACTTTTTCATTGATCCTTTCGCAGACGGGTTTGGCGATCTGGTAGGCCACAAGAATAACTTCCATTCCGGTGCTGGCCGTCCAGTCTACGTTGTTGAACCGCCCGAGATACCAGCCCGCGGGGGGGCCGGAACCGCCGCTGGTGGCGATTTCCGCCGGGATTTTGCCAAGGACCAGCCCGCCGCCTTCAGGGTGGAAGACCTTGTCGATATGGGGTGCGGTGTTAAACGCCGCATCGCCCGGCAGAATAAAGTTAATGTCGTTGATGTCTGTATTGGAAAAGATCATCTGATCGACGACCTGCTTGGCCTGCGCGGCATAGGAAATAAGCTGGGTTGCGTAAAGCTCGGCCTTTTCGTCGCTGACGGTGCCGACCTCGCCGGTATCGGTCTGGCGGCCAAGGGTCATGCTGAGTGCCGCGAACAATGCTATGGCAACCAGCACGTAAATCAGGGCATTTCCAGATTCTGTTTTGTGTTTTGCGCTCATACCCATTAAGCTAGCAGACATTATGATGGAAGCAATCAATTTTCAGGCCTTGGGCATTGAGTGGGTTTACGCGGCGGCGGGGTTTGCGGCGGGCGGGCTTGTGGCCGCGCTGGTCTTTCAGGCGGCGCGGATGAAGCTGGAGCGCAGCAACGCGGCTTTGCAGGCGCAAATCGCCGCCGGCGAATCCGCACGCAGCCAGATGGACAATCAATTCAAGCTTTCGGCACAGGAGGCCGTGCAGCAGGCGCATGAGGCGTTTTTAAAGCTGGCCGAGGCGCGGCTGAAGGACGCGCACAAGGACGGCGCGCACGATCTTGAAAAGCGCCAGCGTGCCATAGATGATCTGGTCAAGCCTGTGCACAAGCAGCTTGAGGCGATGGCCGGGGCGCTGGAGCAGGTCAAGGGCACGGACCGGGCGCTGCATGAAAGTCTGCAGTCACTTGGCAAGGAAACGGCGAAGCTGGTCGGGGCGCTGCGCGATCCGTCGGCGCAGGGCGCGTGGGGTGAGTTTATTCTTGAAAGGCTGCTCGAAAAATCGGGGCTTATCAAAGGCATTCATTATGAGACGCAGGTTTCCATGATAACAGAAACCGGCCGTCAGCAACCCGATGCGGTCATTCGTATGCAGGACGGCTTTAACATCATCATCGATTCCAAGGCTCCTTTAAATGAGTTCGCGCAGCGCCTTTCACAAGACCTCAGTCAGGACGATCATGAGGCGCTGATGCAAAATCTGGCGCGGCAGGTGCGCGAGCATGTGAAGGCCCTCGGGAAAAAAGGGTACTGGGAAAACATAGAAAGCCCGGATTTTACCGTGCTGTTTTTGCCTTCCGAACATATTTATTCGATTGCCCTGCGTGCCGATCCGGAAATTGTCGAGTTCGCTTCGTCGAAGAATGTCGTGATTGCTTCGCCGACATTGCTCATGTCGCTGTTGCGGGTGGTGGGGATGAGCTGGCGGCAGGTCGAGCTTGCCAAGAACGCGCAGGAGATATCGGCGCTCGGCACGGATTTATACAAGCGGCTTCTGAATTTCACAGACCACATCGAGAAAATCGGCAAGAACCTGCAAGCCGCCATGAAGGGTTATGATGCTGCTGTTGGTTCGATGGAGCGTCAGGTTCTCCCGGCCGCCCGCAAATTCAAGGATTTACAGGGCGCAAGCGGGCAGGATTTCCCCGAAATCGGCGCGGTCGAGCAAACGCCGCGTCTTCTGGCCCTTACGGCGGAAGATGAGAAAGAGAAAAAGAGGGCCTGACTTGACCTGTGGGGCCAAACGAAGTACCTCATTCCCATGAGCAAATACAAGATCATCATCGTTCCCGACCCGGTTTTGAAGCAGCAGGCCCAGCCTGTGGCGCGGGTGGACGATGCCATCCGGCAGCAGATGGATAATATGCTGGAGACCATGTACGACGCGCCCGGCATTGGCCTTGCCGCCAATCAGGTGAGCCTGCTCAACCGCGTGCTGGTTATGGACCTCAGCCGCCGCAACAGGGACGATGAGGATGAGGGCGAGCAAACGCCGGAGCAGAATATAGGACCGATCTGCATGGCCAATCCGGAAATCGTCTGGGAGTCCGAAGAAATCAGCGTCATGGAAGAAGGATGCCTGTCCATTCCGCAGCAATATGCGGAGGTGAAGCGCCCGGCCATCGTGCGCGTGAAATATCTGGATTACGACGGCAAGCAGGCGGAGCTTGAGGCCGAAGGTTTGTTGTCGCATTGCGTGCAGCATGAAATCGACCACTTGAACGGCGTTTTGTTTGTCGATTATCTTTCCTCCCTCAAGCGCAGCATGATTTTGCGCAAGGTTGAAAAACTTAAAAAACAGGAAGTGCTGTAATCATGACCGGCCTACGCATCGCCTTCATGGGTACGCCGGATTTTGCGGTTCCGGCTCTGGATGCTTTGCGTTCGAGCAAGCACGAAGTTGTTTGCGTTTATACCCAGCCGCCGCGCCCCAAAGGACGTGGCCAGCAGGTCCAGCCTTCGCCCGTTCATGCTTATGCGGCCGATCACGGCATTCCCGTCTTCACGCCCAAATCTCTGAAAAAGGAAGAGGAGCAAGCCATCTTCGCCGGGCATAATCTGGATGTCGCGGTGGTGGCGGCGTATGGCCTGATATTGCCGAAAGCCGTTCTGGACGCGCCGAAATACGGCTGCATCAATATTCATGCTTCGTTGCTCCCGCGCTGGCGCGGGGCTTCGCCGATCCAGCATGCTATTTTGGCGGGGGATGAAGAAAGCGGCATCACCATCATGCAGATGGATGAGGGGCTCGACACCGGGCCGATGCTTTTGAAACGTGCCGTAAAAATTCATCCGCACACAACCGCGCAAAGCTTGCATGACGAGCTGGCGGCGATGGGCTCGGCCTTGATCGAGGAATTCATCGACAATCTGGCAGCGGGCAAGGATTTTGACGAACAGGTACAGGACAATGCGCTTTCGACCTACGCGCCGCTTCTGACCAAGGATGACGGGCGCGTGGACTGGAACAAAACCGCCCGTGAAATCAGCCGGCAGGTCCGTGCCCTCAATCCCTGGCCGGGCGTGTGGTGCGAGGCGGGTGGCCAGAGGCTTAAAATTCTAGAGGCGCTTGCATTGCCGTGGTTTTCCTATCCTTCGCATGCGGGGGCTTTGTGCGGCGAGGGTGACGGGGCCGGGACCGTGCTGGACAAAGACGGCATCACTGTCTGTGGCGGGCGTACAGTCATGAAGCTTACCAGAGTGCAACCCGCCGGGGCCAAGGCGATGGATTTTACTTCGGCCCTGAACGGCGGGTACATCAAGCCGGGGGAAAGACTTTCGTGACCCGCTACAAGCTTACCGTCGAGTACAAAGGCACGGATTATTACGGCTGGCAGCGGCAGGACGACGTGCCGACGGTGCAGGCTGCGATTGAAGAAGCGATCTATAAATTCTGCCAGCAGCGCGTAAGCATCCACGCCGCCGGGCGCACGGATGCGGGGGTGCATGCCTGCGCGCAGGTCGCGCATGTGGACCTCGAGGATTTTTCGCGGCCCATGGAGCCGTTTGAAATTGCCAAGGCGATCAACGCGCATCTGGCCGGGCAGGGCGTTTGCATTCTGAAGGTCGAGATTGTTTCCGGCGATTTTCAGGCGCGCTTTGGCGCAAAGAACAAGCTCTACCGTTACCGGCTCATCAACCGCCCGGCGTTCCCTTCGATCGAGCGCGGTCTGGCGTGGCATATCCGGCGTCCTTTGGATGTTGCCGCCATGCACGCGGCCGCGCAAATTTTAGTGGGCAGGCACGATTTTTCCACCTTCCGCGATTCCGAGTGTCAGGCCAAGTCGCCGGAAAAAACGCTGGACCGGCTGGACGTAACGGCGCGTGAATACGATAGCTGCGGCGGGCAAGAAATACTTTTCGAGGCCGAGGCGCTTTCGTTCCTGCACCATCAGGTCCGCAACATGGTCGGCACGCTGGCCAAGGTCGGCGAAGGCAAATGGAGCATTGAGGACGTGCGCGCCGCGCTCGCCGCCCGCGACCGCACCAAAGGCGGCCCGACAGCTCCGGCAGAGGGGCTGTATCTGGTGCGGGTGGATTATTAGGGCGTATGCCCATTTGATTTTTAACGCAAAGCCCGCAGAGCACGCAAAGAGTCATTTCACTCGTCGTCATTGCGAGGGACCCCGGACTTGATCCGGGGGACCGAAGCAATCCAGAAAAGATTTTCACCACGAAGATCACGAAGTTCGGGCACGAAGCCCACGAAGAAAGAAGCAAAAAAGACTTCGCGTTCTTCGTGATATCTTCGTGCGCTTCGTGGTGAAATCGGCGGATTGCTTCCCCCGGCTCAGGGCCGGGCTCGCAATGACGGAAAGGCAAATTCACAAGAAAAACCAACCCATTAACCCAATTTTAACCGGGGGGGGGTAGGATGTTGGGGTGCGGAGCAACTATTGAAAATTTGAGGGGCATCCCATGCCTAACGATGTCTATGCCTTTCTAAAAAAACCTTTGCCAGATGGTTACATTGCCTTTGATGAAAATGGATTTATCAATCTAAAACATCCCAATTCCAAGGCTATGAAGCAAATAAGTGACGATGGTTGGAAATTCCACCTGAGCATTGACCCTCGCGCATTGCCGCGAGCATGGGATATCGTTTCAGGCATTGTCATGAAAAATGGGGTACGCGCAGCAAAAGTTACGACACCACGTATAGAAGAAAATTTTAACACTCTTGGTAACCCACAGGCGGGAAAACAAATAACGATATATGGCGCGGGGAATGTTTCATGGGCTGATCTGATGCGTGAAATTGAAATCGCCTTACGTGAAAACGGTATTCCGTATGGTTCCAAGAATATCAAGGGTGACCGTATGGTCCCCGGAAGTAATTACATTGGCTATAGAAATGAAAAAGCATTTTCCAATATCCAAAGCGCTCGTGATCCTCACTACGTTGGCATGCACGGGAAACCAAACTACCTCAGTGCCGACGAGGTTCGTGATTTGATCCAACGCGGCATCGTTCCTAGCGATATGGCCCATAACCCTTGTCAACAACCAGATAGCCTAAAAAACATAGATTTTTCCAAAGATCCGCAGATAAAAGCTGCGTCTGTGCGCGGAACAGCTTTCGTACGCCAATCCAAACAGGCAATACAATCGGCTAAGTGGCAGGAGGGGGTGGGTGATGGCCAAGCCATAAAGTTTGTGGATATGAAATCAATAAAACCAGAAGATATAGAAACACTTGAGAAAGGCCTTCGGGGCGCAGGCATTCCCTATACGAAAGAAGAATATAACGGGATAAAGAACGCCATTGTTGTAAGAAGCACAGAAGATGCGGCGAAAATTGCACGAATACAAGATGGGAACTATGGTCGCGAAGGCGTAGCCCCCGGTCCGAAGGAAAAGCATGTTCTTGAGCATAAAAAAGCAGGCATAGGATACATCATAAAACAAGAGATAAAAAACTATCCCTTGGACGCGCAAGCATACCTGATTACAGAACTTAAAGAGGTTATCAAGAACCTCGAACTTGCAAATATCGAAAAACTCGGAAAAATCCTCGGCAAGGGGATGATGAAAGTCATTCCGATCACGGCGCTCGGGATTGCTGCGCATGAACGTATGGGGCTTGAGGAAGCTTCCGCCGCTCTGGTTCGGGATGGTGTTCTGACGCAGGACGATGCCGACCGTTACAAAACCGGGGTTCTGGAATCGTCCGTCGGGTTTGAAACGGTCGACCCTACGGTCGTCCTTGCCGAAGGCGTAGCTCATCTTCGTTACAGGAACTGGCTGGGCGGTTTGCCCCCCGAAAAACGCGAGGCGGTGGGCGAAAAGCTCGCGCCGCCTTCCGTCATCAGGGACGGCTTTGCCGCTGTCAGGGACGCTGTTACCGGATGGGCCGGCCCCGGCGACAATACAGGGGCGATGGCTTCGTATGACGGTCTTGTGCAAGCGCCCAGCGCGCTGGACAGGAACGTTTCGCCGGAGTTCAAGACGGCGGCGGCGGATATTGCGGGGGAGAAACCTGCTGTGCCGGATAACAAGCCGGGCATGAAGCCGGAAGTGTAAAGGCTGGATTGCTTCGCATCCAGCGGATGCTCGCAATGACGGCGCTGTGTTTTCGCTGTGGCCGCTGTGGTTCAAAAATGAAAGAGATCCTTCAGCGCGAGCGCTTCAGGATGACAGGCGACTGGGCTCGCTGCATCAGTAAACGAGCAAACCTGAAGATAATTATGGTAATCGACTTGTGTTTTGGCCCCATATGGTTTAAAAGGGGCGTAGAAACTCAAGGAGAATCCCGATGACATTTTCGCGCCTGATTGCTGTGTTTGCCCTTTTTGCTGTTCTGACGGGCGCTCCCGCCGCCGCGCACGCGCAAGGCGCGAACAGCCAGTTCATCGAGAGCCTTTCCGAGATCAACCGCATCGACCCCACGCAGCGCAAGGGCTATGAGAGCGCGGCGCAAACTCTGGGCAAGCGCGTTCTGGACAAAAAGAACAAGGTTGTCGGCGAGGTAAACGACGTCGTTTTAGGCGATAACGGCGAGATTGAATCGCTTTACGTGGATTTCGACCGCCTGCATCTGGATTCGCCTGTCTATGTCAGCTACCGCCAGATGAATATCAGCTCGGTATCGAACGGTTATGCGATGACATTCAACGACAAGCAAATTCAGGATATTTATCCCGAGCTTCTGGCCGGGATTGAAACGGCGGCGGGCGAAGATGCGGGCAATGTCAGCGTGCGCAACGTGATCGGCGCGACGGTGAAGACAAAAGACGGGCGCAAAATCGCCGATGTCGAAGACGTGATGTTCAGCGCGGGTGGCGGCCGCGCCGAGGTGCTCTATCTGGCGCTGGCCTACAGCGTCATGCGCGGCAAGAAAATCGGCGTGCCTTACAATTCGATGGAATACCGCCCCATCCCCGGCGGCAAGGCGGAAATCATCGCCACGAACGAGCAGGCTGATGCGATTGCGGCGTTTGTGAAGTCGAAGTGATTAGACCTTCCTGACATCGTCATCCCCGCAAGTGGAGCCGTTGAAAACGGCGGAGCGCAGGCGGGGATCCAGCACAATATGTGCGCGGCTTTGCCGCGCTGCATGTCTCCCGGATCCCCGAACGGTGCTCGGCTACGCCTCGCTGGTCGGGGATGACGTATTTTGGGACATTAACCGCCGAAATAAAGTTCAAGAATGCGCGTATAAATTTTCGTCAGCGATTCAAGGTCGCCGACTTTCGCGTTTTCGTCGATCTGGTGGATGGTGGCATTCACCCCGCCAAATTCCACCACGGGGCAATATTTCGTGATAAAGCGCGCATCCGATGTGCCGCCGCTGGTGGTATAGCGCGCGGTTTTGCCGGTGATATCCGCAACGGCTTTTTGCACAGTGCCGGTCCATGCGCCGGGCTGGGTGATGAAGCTGTCCGAGCCGCTCCGGGCTTCAAGCGTGTAATCGCCGGAAACGGTTTTCAGGATTTCGTTGATTTTTGCCTCTAACGTTTTCGCGCTCCACCTGTCGTTAAAGCGCACATTGAACACGGCGCGGCCCGATCCGGGGATGATGTTGGAGGCCGTGTTGCCGACATCGATCGTCGTGATTTCAAGATTGGTGGCATCAAAAAATTCATTACCCTCATCGAATTTGTGCGAGGCCAGCGTATCCAGCAGCTTCACAAGGCGCGGCAGCGGATTGTTGGCAAGTTTCTGGTAGGCGACATGGCCCTGCTTTCCCTTGACGGTGATCGTCCCGGTCAGCGATCCGCGCCGCCCGATTTTGATCTCCTGCCCGAGTTCCGACGGATTTGTAGGCTCGCCAACCAGCGCGACATCGGGTACATGCCCGTTTTCCTTCATCCATTCGAGCACACGCACCGTGCCGTCTAAATTATCCGGGCCTTCCTCATCGCCCGTGATGAGGAGGCTGATGGAGCCTTTGGGTTTTCTATTTTTCTCCAGATACGCCGCAACGCCCGCCGTGAAGGCCGCAATCGAACCTTTCATGTCCGACGCGCCGCGCCCGTACAAAATGCCGTCTTTGACCTGCGGGTTGAACGGGCCGAACGTCCATTCGCCTTCGGGGCCGGGTGGAACGACATCGGTATGCCCGGCATAGCAAAGATGCGGGCCGCCCGTGCCAAGGCGCGCAAAAAGATTGGGAACCTCCCCGAATTGCAGGTGGTGGCATTCAAAGCCGAGCTTTTCGAGCGTGGCAGCCAGCAACACCTGTGCCCCCGCGTCCTTCGGCGTAACGGAAGGGCAGGCAATCAGCTTTTGCGTGAGGTCAATGACGTTCATGCAGCCTTTGTCTCAGTTTTTGAGGGGGAAATCAATGCCCGGCCCTATCTCTGGGCATCGAGCGTATGAACGGGGGCGGAAATGATATTTTTAGGGTTGCGGACTGCGTCGATTGAGGCGCTGATCTGGCGATCCATTTGCCGAACGAGGTTCAGCAGGGAAGGATGCTTTTCCGCCTCGCGCATGAATCCGTCAACCATCCTGACCAGTGGCAGGGTGTCATCATCAAGACAATGAAGGTCGGCTGTGGCTTTTACAAGATACCGGTGTATCTCGATCCTTGCCGTTTCAGGTTTAAAGTTAAGTTTGCCACCAAAATTTTTAATTACCTCAGGATGATTTTCGATTATCGCGCTCAGGCAACGATAGGCGACATTGATCTTGGCGTTAATGATCTCGATGCTATTACGTAGTTCCGGGAATCTATCCATGGCGTTTTCAAGCGGCTGGGCGTGCATGAAGTTGCGATAGGTGTCCTTCAGATATGCTTGCTGTTTTTCAATGGTAAAAGGTTGTTTTTCTGAGACGGGGTTAAAACGCGTGACCAGACCACCCAGCCTGTCAAGGCCCTTGGCCAAGGCGGCTGGCCAATGGTTTTCCACCGCCCGCAAGTACTGGTTAAGATCGCCATCATGGGTGGGTATTGTTATGACCCTGCCCCCTTTGTCGAATATTTTACGCCCGAATGTCAGAGCCTCCATAGAAGCGACATCAAATTGAAGGGAAAATCTCAGTCTGTCTTTTTCTTCGTCCGGGATTCCCAAGCGATCCATACTTTTGAGCATAAACTGCATGAAATGGTCTGCGGAAGCCTCGGGGTTATCTTCGTCTGTGTCGTGAATGGCCACGGCGGTGAAAGCATGCTCTATGGATTGGAAAGCAGGTGGAATTGCAATCTTTCGCCCATTTTCAAGATAATACGTTACCTTCTTAGGCAATATGCCGCCTTCGAGGTGCCCCTTGAGTACCACCAAGGGGTCGAACTCGTGAAGAATATCTGCGGTGATACCATCCTTGCGTTTTTGACCTACGGGCTTGAATAGCCGCAAATAATCAAGAGACAGTGGCGCGGGTATCCATTCTTTTTTGGCGTAAAAAGTGCGCAGGCGCGCTTCCTTCTCTTCAGCTTCCTGCTCGGAGCGCATGGAAGCCTGGACGGTGGGAGAAAAGAGCCCCTGTGCCAAGGTATGAATGCTTATATCGCCCGTCAAAAGGGTCTCCACAATGATACAAGTAATAAAATTTCAGCCATTAACTATCATGGAAACAATGGTTAATGCAAATAAATTATGGAAAGGATGGGCGGCGGGTTTGGCGACTTATTATTAAGTTATTGAAATAAATGATAAATAATAAGGATTATCCTGTAACAAAATGTCGTCATTGCACGGCTTTTGCGCTCACGTGGGCGTATACTCATCTGTTCGACGAAGCCGGAAAGATGGCGGGTAATGGATCACAGGCATTTCACCACACGCTTTATGCGTGTGGAAAGCGTGTGGTGACAATGATAGGGGCGCTGTGACCGCTGTGTTCGCTGTGGTTCAGGTTTTTTACTACTATGGAGCCGCTACGCGGCAATTACATGCTGGATCCCCGTTCACGCTCGGCGTTGCCTCGCTGCCGGGGATGACGGAGTGAGTGTGAGCTTAATCCCTCAGCAATTCGTTGATGCCGGTTTTGCTGCGGGTTTTTTCATCGACGGTTTTGACGATGACGGCGCAGGCTAGACCCGGCCCCGGCGATCCATCCGGCAGGTTTTTGCCCGGAAGCGTTCCCGGCACAACGACGGAATAGGCGGGCACGCGGCCGCGCATGACTTCGCCGGTTTCGCGGTTGATGATTTTGGTCGAGGCACCGATGAAGACGCCCATGGAAATCACCGCGCCCGTTTCGACGATGACGCCTTCGGCGATTTCGCTGCGCGCACCGATGAACACGTTGTCTTCGATGATGACGGGTCCGGCCTGTAGCGGCTCAAGCACGCCGCCGATGCCGACACCGCCCGAAATGTGGCAGTTCTTGCCGATTTGCGCGCAGGAGCCGACGGTCGACCATGTGTCGATCATCGTGCCTTCATCGACATAGGCACCGACATTCAAAAAGCACGGCATCAAAACCGCACCCCTGGCGACATAGGCCGAGTGGCGCACGATGGCATGGGGCACGGAGCGGAATCCGGCCTTGGCGAAATCGCTCTCCGTCCAGCCTTTGAATTTATTATCGACCTTGTCGTACCAGCCAGAGCCGTCCGGCCCGCCGGAAATTGTTTTTGTGGGATTGAGGCGGAAGGACAGAAGAACCGCTTTTTTGAGCCACTGATTGACTTTCCATCCGGCGCCGGATGGTTCGGCGATGCGGGCCTTGCCGCTATCGAGCAATTCCAGAGCTTGTTCCACAGCATCGCGTACCTCGCCCTTTGTCGCGGGGCTCAGGCTGTTCCTGTCTTCCCATGCCCGTTCGATGATATTCTGCAAGTTGTCCATATCTGTCTTCCGCGCTGCCAGAGCCATAAATCATCCCCCAAATGAGAATCCTACATCACCACGAAGCGTAAGGAAAATCAAGTGTTTCGCGCCCTGCGAGGGGCATGGTAAAAAGAATGATGGGTTGCACGATCGAATGGCAGGATATAAGTGCGAAGGAGGAATGGCTGGGCCGTTATAAATTGCTGCGCCGTGCCAATTTGCTGCAATCCTTGCCCTATGCGGCGGCCATGTGTGTGCAGAAAGGCCACAGATTGCGGCCGGGCGTTGTCAAAATCGACGGGAAAGAGGCCGGGATCGTTCTGGTTCTGGAGGCCGGGGCTTTGGGCAATTTGCTGCACGCGGTGATGCTGGATCGCGGGCCGCTGTGGTTTGAGGGCTACGGCAGCGCGGCGCACAAAAAGCTGTTTCTGGAGGAATTCAACCGTCTGTTTCCGCGCCGTTTGGGTCGCCGCCGCCGCATCATTCCCGAAATGCCGGATGATGAGGACATTCAGGCGATAATGAAATCCTCGGGTTTCGGGCGCGTTGATGTACCGGGTTATGAGACGGTCTGGCTTGATCTGGAGGCGGAAGATTTTCTGGCGCGCATGGATAAGGACTGGCGGCGGCGCTATAAAAAAGCGAAGGAAAACGGCCCGGAAATCGTATGGGACAATGAGGGCCTTCATCTCGACTGGTTCCTGAAGGTCTATGCGCTGGACAAGGCAAAACGCGGATATAGCGGTTCGGAGCCAGGATTTATCAGGATGCTTGTGAAAAATTTCATGGCTGACCGGGAAGTCGGCTATAAAGCAATGATCGGCCGCGCTATATTAGACGGAGGCTGCGTAGCGGTGGCCTTGATCCTGCGCCACGGCGCTTCGGCGACATATCAGGCGGGCTGGTGCGGCGCGGACGGGCGCAAGGCCAATGCAAATCATTTATTGCTCGGCGAGGCGCTTTTTGTGCTAAAGAATGAAGGTGTGCGCCATTTTGATCTGGGAGGCGTGAACGATGAAACGGCAGCAGGCGTTAAAAAATTCAAGATGGATATGGGCGGCGAGATGGTCAAACTTGCCGGTCTGTATTGCTAGTGTTGTTGCGGTATTGCTTTTTGCCGCGCCTGCGCTGGCGGGGCCGGGCGTGCAGACGCTGACCTATGATGTTTACACCAGCGGCTTTCACGCGGTGGAAGCAACGCTTACATTGGATACGGGCAAGAAAGACCGCTACGACATTTTCGCCGAAGGCCGCACACGCGGCGTGCTTGAAACTCTGGTGCCGTGGGAGGGCACGTTCGCTACAAAGGGCTGGGTGCTTAAAGGTGGAAAGCTTCAGCCTGAGTTGCACAGATCGACGGCGGTCTGGCGCGGCGAGGAAGACATCAAGGAATATTCCTACGGCAAGGACGGGAGTTTCAAAAGCCTCGTGGTCAAGAACCACAACGAACCGATCGAGGAAGGAGATACGGACGACGAGGTTACGCAGGGGACCATCGACGTTCTGACCTCGACGCTGGCGATGCTGCAAAACATAGACAAGGGCGGCGAATGCGCCGGGACATCGGAAGTGTTCGACGGCAAGCGCCGCTTTGAAATGATTTTCAATCATGAGGGGCATCAGGATCTCAAGCGTTCCGGCTATAATGTTTACGAAGGGCCTTCGACGAAGTGCACGGTCGAGGTCAAACCCGTCGCCGGGAAGTGGCACAAGAAACCGCGCGGCTGGCTTTCGATCCAGGAACAGGGCCGCGCACGCGGCACCATGCCGACCGTATGGGTGGGGAAGATCGGCGAGAACGGATTGCCCGTCCCCGTCAAGGTCATGGTCAAGACGGCCTACGGCACCATGTTCATGCATCTTGTGGAATATAAAAACGGCGAGGATTATCTTGTCGCAGGAAAGACAAAAAAACAGAAATAAGGCACCGTCATGAGCAAAAAACATCTCGCCATTGTTATTCTTGCCGCCGGCAAGGGCACACGGATGAAATCGGAAACGCCCAAGGTCATGCACGAGCTGGCGGGCCTTCCCATGATCAATTGGGTATTGAAGACGGCGGCGCAATTGAAGCCGCAAAAAATTGTTGTTGTGACCGGGCCTGACATGCCGGAACTGGTGGAGGCCGTAAAGCCGTACAAGACAGCTCTACAGCCCAAGCGCAACGGCACGGGCGGCGCGGTGAAAGCGGCGCTGCCGCTGCTGAAAGGTTTTCGCGGCGATGTTCTGATCCTGCTGGGCGATACGCCGCTGGTCACAGTCGAAACATTGCAAGGGCTGATCGCGGCTAAAGGCAAGGCGGGGATTTCCGTTTTGGGCTGCACACTGAAAAACCCCGAAGGCTATGGGAGGCTTGTCACGGATAAAAGCGGCGCGCTGAAAAAAATCGTTGAGGACAAGGACGCGAGCGCGAAAGAGAAAGCGATCAATCTGGTCAACACAGGTGCGTTTTGCGTCGATGGGGCGAAGCTGGCCGAATGGGTCGGCGCGATCGGGAACAAGAACGCGCAAAAGGAATATTACCTGACGGATCTGCCCGAAATCGCCGCGCGCAAAAAAGTCAAAACGCATATTCATGTTATTTGCGATGAAACGGAGGTTATGGGCTGCAACACGCTTTCCGATCTGGCGGCGCTTGAGAAAACATTGCAGGGGCGCCTGCGGGATGAAGCGATGAAACAGGGCGCAAGGCTGATCGATCCCGCCACGGTTTATTTTCATCACGATACCAAAATCGGGCGCGGCGTTACCGTCGAGCCGAATGTATATTTCGGTCCCGGCGTGGAAATCGCCGACGATGTGACGATCAAGGCGTTTTGCCATTTCGAGGGTGTAAAAATCGCAAGCGGCGGGAGCATTGGCCCTTTTGCGCGGCTGCGCCCCGGCACGCAGATCGGCAAGGACGTGCGCATCGGGAATTTCGTCGAGGTGAAAAAATCGCGCATCGGCAAGGGCAGCAAGATCAATCATCTGGCTTATGTCGGGGATACGGATATGGGCGAGGACACGAATTTCAGCGCCGGGGCGATTACGGTGAATTACGACGGCTACGACAAGCATCAAACCGTGATCGGCAAGGGCGTCATGGTTGGCTCGAACGTCAATCTGGTCGCGCCGGTGACGGTGGGTGATGGCGCTTTTATCGCGGCGGGCAGCACCATTACGGACGATGTCCCGGCGGATGCGCTATCGATCGAGCGTACCGAGGCGAAAACCCGCAAAGGCTGGGCGGCTTCTTACCGCAAGAGAAAGCGTTCCAGGAAGTAAAACGCCTGATTGGTCTTTGGACTCTTAAGAGGGCTTGAAGATGAGAAAGCAAATAACGGCACTCGTGTTTCTGGCAGGCAGCATGTTTTTTTCTGCGCCCGCGTTTTCATGTTCCTGCGCACAGAATGCTTTCAGTCCTGAGGGCAGCAAATCCAACATCAACAATGCCGCGCTGATTTTTAAAGGCGCAGTAAAAAGCGTGCAGGCACCGCCTGTTGAGGGTGACGGCTCCGGCCCTAGCCAGAATAAAAATTTTTCCAAGGTTTCGCTCGCGGTTCAGGAGCTATACAAGGGCGAAAGCGCCGGAGATGTCGAAGCCTATTTCGACACCATGACCAGTTGCGGCACGCAGGTTAAGGAAGGCGAAAGCGGGCTTTATATACTAAGCGCTTATGACGGCGTTTTCGTTTCCGCCGATTTATGCGGCAAGTATATCGCGCCTGAGGACATGAAAATTCTCAAAAGCGGCGGCTTTCTGAAGGCCGTGCAAGCGGAGACAAAAAAAGAGAAAGAAGCTCCTCCGGCGAAAGTTGCTGAGGAGAAGAAAGAGGACGGGGCAACCGAAGTTCCGCCCGAGGAAATAAAACCTGATCCCTTTAAAGAAGAGTTTGAGAGCGAAGAATCTTTAAAGTCTTGGGCCAGGGAATCGACATGGGGCGGTGGCTATACAGAGAAAAGATCGCTGATGGGTGAGGATCTGATGCTGGTCTTTCGCAGCTATACTTCCGGCGTGCCGAGTTTCGATGCCGGGGTTTACAAGCGGGTCGATCTTAAATGGATTCTGGTCAAAAGCCACCCGCCCGTTCTTAACGACCAGCCGATGGTCCAGATTATCGATGAAAATCTGGTTATCATGAGCATAACGGGCGGCGCTGAAATCCTGAGCGTTTCCCGGTTCGATCTGTTCTGAATTGAAACAATCCGTAACATGCTGTGATTTGTATTTTTTGGCTGGATTGCTAGGCTTTCGCAAGGGTATTTTTGAACCACAGCGGTTGTGGCATACACGGAGGATATTTATTTTTCGTCATTGCGAGGAGCCTGACCACTTGCAAAGTGGTTCAGGCGACGAAGCAATCCAGAAATTTTTGAAAAGACTGGATTGCTTCGCTCCCGATGGTCGCTCGCAATGACGATGGGATGCGAAGCGCTGTGGTTCAATAAAAAGGTGATAAAAATGTGCGGAATAATCGGCATCATCGGTGAAAAAGAGGCTGGACCCTTGCTTGTGGAGGGGCTGAAGCGCCTTGAATACCGGGGCTATGACAGCTCGGGCATCGCCACGCTTACCAACGGTCACATTACGCGCTGCCGTGCCGAGGGCAAGCTGACCAATCTTGAAAACAAGCTGAAAAAAGAACCGCTGAAGGGTACGGTCGGCATCGGCCATACGCGCTGGGCGACGCATGGCGCGCCGGAAGAGCGCAACGCGCATCCGCACGCCACGGACAAAGTTGCCGTGGTGCATAACGGCATCATCGAAAATTATGCGGCGTTGAAGGAAGAATTATCGGGGTTGCAGTGCCGCTTTGAAACCGACACCGATACCGAGGTGATCGTGCATCTGGTTACGCACTACATGAAACAGGGCATGAAGCCGCAGGAGGCGGCCAACGCGACTTTTTCCCGTCTGGAGGGCGCGTTTGCCGTCGTCATGATTTTCGCGGGTGAGCATGATCTGATGATCGGGGCGCGGCAGGGAACGCCGCTGGCCGTGGGTTACGGTGAGGGCGAGATGTTTGTTGCAAGCGATTCATACGCGCTTGCGCCGCTCACCAAAAAGATTTGCTTTCTTGAGGACGGCGACCGCGTGGCCGTCACGCGCAAGGGCGTGAACATCTACGTCAATGACAACCAGCCGGTAAAGCGTGATGTACGGATCACGGCCCAGTCCGGCGCAACGACCGGCAAGGGCGAGTACGCGCATTTCATGCTCAAGGAAATTTACGAGCAGCCCGCCGTTATCAGCGATACTTTAAATACCTACGTCAATCCATCGACGGGCCGTATCAACATTCCCGATAATGTTCTGGCGGCGCTGGACGCCGCGCCGCGCCTGACGCTGATTGCCTGCGGCACGGCGTTTTACGCCTGCATGGTCGCCAAATACTGGTTCGAGCAGGTGGCGCGCATCCCGTGCGAAATTGACGTGGCCTCCGAGTTTCGCTACCGCGAAGCGCCGATGCCCGATGGCGGCCTTGCGATTTTCGTTTCGCAGTCGGGCGAAACGCTCGATACGCTCGAGGCGCTGCGGTATTGCAAACGTCAAAAGCAAAAAATTCTTTCCATCGTCAACACAATTGAAAGCACTATTGAGCGCGAGTCCGATCTGGTTCTCCATACGCTTGCCGGGCCGGAGATCGGCGTAGCCTCGACCAAGGCTTTTACGACACAGCTTGCGACGCTGGCCTGTCTTGCCTTTGCCACGGCGCGCAGCCGCAAGGCCGTCACTATCGAAAAGATGGTTGAGATCGGCGAGGCGCTCCGCCATTTGCCCAAGCTTGTCTCGGGCATTCTTCATCATGATGGGCAGATCAAGGATATCGCGGGTGAAATCGCCGGTGCGCGGGATGTTCTTTATCTCGGGCGCGGGTCGCTTTATCCGATTGC
>DIHF01000033.1:31075-50653 GCA_002420015.1 Micavibrio sp. UBA5703 | reverse complement strand
GCGCTCAAGCTCAAGGAAATTTCCTATATCCATGCGGAAGGTTACGCTTCGGGCGAGATGAAGCATGGGCCGATCGCGCTTATAGACGACAAGGTGCCGGTCGTTGTCGTCGCGCCGGGCAACGATCCGCTGTTTGAAAAGAACGCTTCGAACATCCAGGAAACCGTGGTGCGCGGCGGCAAGGTTTTTTTGATTACCGATGAAAAGGGCCGTAGCCATCTTGCGGACCATATCGAATGGAATATCGTTCTGGATGAGATCCACCCCTTCATTGCGCCCATCCTCTACGCCGTTCCGGTGCAGCTTCTGGCCTATCACGTGGCCGTGGCCAAGGGCACGGATGTCGACCAGCCGCGCAATCTGGCCAAGTCGGTTACGGTCGAGTAGACTGTAGCCATGGAACAGGCAACCCTGCATAAATTCTGGTGGCTGTGGTTTCCGCTGTTGATCGGCGGCGTGCAGGCGATTCTTGAGATTGCATTGCCGGTTAATATACTCAAAGAGCTTCACACCGAGCGCGGACCGCATGAGCTGATCGAATTTTTCTTTGTGTTCGCGGGGTTTCTTGTCGCCGTCCGGATTTTGTGGGAAGGGTTTTCCGCAATCTCGAAATGGCTTAAGGCCTGGGTCGGGCTGGCGGCGGTGTGCTGTTTTTATGTGGCGGGGGAGGAGATAAGCTGGGGCCAGCATTTTCTGTTGTGGTCGACACCCGATTACTGGGTGCATATCAACGACCAGCAGGAGACAAATCTTCACAACACATCGTCATGGCTGGATCAGAAGCCGCGCATTCTTCTTGAGGTCGGCGTAGTCACGGGCGGCCTGATCGTTCCGTTGCTGTTGCGGCTGAGGAAAAACTTGCTTCCGGCGCAATTCAACATCATATACCCGCCCGCGATTCTGGCCGTGACGGCAGCTTTGGCGCTCATTGTAAAGATACTGGAAGATATCGACGATACGCTTCCGCAAGTTTTATTCATGGAGCGTGCCAGCGAGATTACTGAGCTTTATCTGTTCTATTTCGTGTTGTTGTATCTGATTGTTCTACGCCGCCGCATCCTGCAGCACCAGCGTTGACCATTCATCGATATCATAGCGGCGTTTCAGGGTTGTTTTGCACCCCTCATAAACTTTCAGAACGTCGTCCGCCTGTTCGCGCAGCATGCCGGACAATACGGCATAGCCATTCACATCCAGAACAGCTTTGAGCGCCGGGGCCATTTCAATCAGCGGCCCGGCCAGAATATTGGCGATGATAAGGTCGAACGGTTTCCGGCTTTGCACAGCTTGTGTTGCAAACCCGTCGCCGCAGGCGGTATCCAGCGCCGCCGCGCCCGTCTTGATGCCGTTAAAATCGGCATGCCGCAAAGTGACGCGGATGCATTCCGCATCGTTGTCCACGGCCAGCACCGGGGTTTTCCAGAGCTTCCATGCGGCAATCGCCAGAATTCCCGAACCGCAGCCCATATCCAGCACATTCCACGGGCACACGCCATCCTCTTTCAAATCTTGCAAAGCCAGAAGGCATCCTTTGGTCGTGCCGTGTTCGCCCGAGCCAAAAGCCGTGGCGGCATCGATCTGGAGGCAGAGTTTGTCGTCCGGTTTGCTGCCATCGTAATGCGAACCGTACACGAAGAAATTTCCGACCGAAAAAGGCGGAAACTGGCGGTAACATTCTTCAAGCCAGTTTTTATCGGGAACTTCTTCGACGACCCAATCATCAAACGATAGGTCTGAAATATTGTTGGTTTTAGCTGCAAGTAGGAGCTGCGCCGTCAGCGCCGTTTTATCGGGGATGCCTTCAGTAATGCAGCTTAATACCCACGGCGCTTGCGGCCCGTTGCCATCGCGCATGACGGCTTGGCTCACAACTGTATCGGATAGCACCTCACCCAGAACGGCGGCATCCGGACCTGACAAGACAGGCGGCAGTTTCAGCCTTGCAACGTGGAGCTTTCCCGAATTGCTCAAGGATTAGTCTTTGTCGATATCGACATCGATTTCATCGTCGAGGTCGTCATCGTCTTCCTCGATATCGGCATCGTCCAGATCCTCAATGTCGTCTTCACCGAGGTCGATTTTTACCGCGTCATCATCGTCGTCCATGTCATCGGTTTCTTCGACATCGTCGAGGCTGATGACATCGGCATCATCGGAAACCACAATATCGTCTTCGTCGGCGGCTACAGGAGCCTTTCCGGCCGCGCCGGGTTTTGCTTTTGACGTTTCCGCGTCGTTGGCCGGGGCTTTCACGCGGCGGGTTTTAACTTTGGCTTCGCCCGTGAACTCCAGATCGCAGGACGGGCAAACGATGGGGCGTCTTTCAAAATCATAAAAATGCGTTCCGCATCCTGTGCAGATACGCTTCATACCTTTTTTATCGGCCTTTGCTGCCACGGTTACTCTCCTTCAAAGCGGGTTCAAATCTGTAGGTTTTAGCTGCCTGAATTTTTGCGTGCTGTCAATCGCTATAGTGCATATTTTCTTGCAAAACCATAGACCGCCGCCCCATATCTCTATAAAGTGAAGTCGGATTTTTATTCTATTCAGTGGAGATTTTCCCTATGCACAAACCCGTTGTTATTTGCGGCTTCAAGCGCACCGCCATGCAATTTGCGATCAAAGGCGCGCTGGCCGCCGTCAGGCCCGACGATATGGCCGCCGCTGTGGTCAAGGCGCTGGTCCAAAGCACAGGCGTTAAAACGGGGGATATAGAGGATCTTATGCTTGGCTGTGCGTTCCCGGAGGCCGAGCAGGGCTTCAATCTGGCCCGAATTGTCGTAAATCATGCCGACTTGCCGGTATCGGTTGGCGGGGTGACGCTGAACCGGTTCTGCGGTTCTTCGATGACCTCTATCCATATGGCCGCCGGGGCCATACAGATGGGTGCGGGCGAGGTCTTTATCGCCGCCGGGGTCGAGTCCATGAGCCGCATTCCGATGGGCGGGTTCAACCCCATGCCCAATCCGGCGCTCGCGGCCAAATATCCGCAAGCCTATATGGCGATGGGCGAAACGGCGGAAAACCTCGCCAGAAAATATTCCATCTCCCGCCAGGAGCAGGAAGCCTTCGCGGCTTCCTCTCACCAGAAAGCGGCCAAGGCCGCTGCTGCCGGGAAATTCAACGATGAAATCGTGCCGATCGGCGAAGCCAGGACCGATGGCACCATACGTCCCGATACAACACCGGAGAAACTGGCCAAGCTCAAGCCTGCGTTTCTGGCGGACGGTACTGTGACAGCGGCGACATCTTCGCCGTTGACGGATGGCTGCGCGGCGGTTCTGGTCGCGTCAGAGGAATATGCCGCCAAAAACGGCCTGCCGGTTCTGGCGCGGATCAAATCCGTGGCCGTGGCGGGCTGCGCCGCCGAAATCATGGGAATCGGTCCCGTGATGGCCACGCAAAAGGCTCTGGCGCGGGCGGGGCTGAAACTTTCCGATATCGACATTATCGAGCTTAATGAGGCGTTCGCGGCGCAGGGCTTGTCCGTGCTGAAAGAGCTGGGCGCGGACCTTAACAAGGTCAATCTCGACGGCGGCGCGATTGCGATGGGCCACCCGCTCGGCGCTTCGGGCGCACGGATCACCGGCAAGGCCGCCAGTCTTTTGAAGACCGAGAAGAAAAAATACGCGCTTGCGACGATGTGCATCGGTGGCGGTCAGGGGATCGCGACGATTTTGGAGAGTGTTTAATGCTTTTATCTTCTTTTCCGTCATTGCGAGCGAAGCGAAGCAATACAGTCAGAAATTTAAACTACAGAGATAAACAGAGGTCGCAGAGATATAAAATCCTCTGTTTGACTCTGTGCGCTCTGTAGTTTGTTTTCTGGATTGCTTCACCGCCTTCGGCGGTTCGCAATGACGGTTGTTAGGAGCTTTGATCGCGCCTGTGTTTTCATCTGTGTTCACTGTGGTTAAATGGCATAAAAATAAATGAACTCAAAGAACCTCGCTCAAATGCTCGGCCTTGAACCGGGCACAGAAATTTCCAACGCGGCCTCGGTGTTTCTCGAGCAGGTCAAGGAGTATATGAACTCCGTGCAGGCCAATCCGTCCGAGGCCCACGTCAAGGCGGAGGAAAACGCGCTGCTCATGCTCTACAGAAGTTTTTTCCAGTACGCGCTGGAATGGGCGGGGCAGGAGCGTAAAAAATTCGTCAAGCAGCCCAACCACCCGGACGCGGCAAAACTGAAGAAAAAAGCGGCCGAAGCCCTGAACGATTTGCAGGACAACATCATCAAATTCGCTCTGACTTATATGCGCCTTAACCGCTCCATGGGCATCATTCAAAACGAGCTTGATACGTACGAAAAAACCGGACAGGTGGACAAAAATATCGAATGGACATCGGATACCGGGATTCTATTGCAACGCTACCGCAAGGAAAGAAAAGCTCTGGCTGAGTCGAACGAGCGGCTTTTGCGCGGGATTGAAGTTCTCGATAGTAACGAAAAGCATTTTGATCTTCTGGAACAGGCGGCTCAAAAAGTTTTTGACGAGCAGGGAGAGGAGTATTTGCGCTCCTATCGTTCGGCCCTGCGCAGCGGCGATTTCGGCAAGGCTGAAAAAGCGTTGCAAACGATGGCGGCGGCAAAAAGAAAATTTTCCATCGATAAAAAGGCGGAGGAATCTGCGCTGCAAACGATACAAAAATCGGGAAAGGCTTTTATCGATGCTGTGATGAATTCGCAGGATCATCTGCGCGGCCCCGATGGAAAGCTGTTTTTAAAAAAGGGGGAAATGAAGGTCATCCTCGATGCGCAGATGCGCGAGATCGAGCAAAGGAATATGTATATCCAGAAATACCATCAGCCCTATATGGAGTACAGGCTGAACGGCCTCCGCCATTTAAAAGAAAAGCTGCTGGTCGTGGGGTCTCTGGAGGGGCTAACGACACTTTACATGCGGCTGATGCGCGGCATGGCGCAGCCCTTGGCCGACATCAAGCAGGTTCGCGAATATGAGACGGAAGTTATCGGCAACGTCTATTATTTGCTTGGCGGCCGGTTTCAGGAAGTCGATAATATTGAGAAATGGAACGTGGAAACGTTGCAGGAATTTGCCGAAAGCATGCAGGACTTTAAGGGGGCGCAATGAAAATAGAAAGAGTTGCCGTTATCGGCTCGGGCGTGATGGGAAGCGGCATCGCCGCGCAGGTGGCAAATAGCGGCCTCCCGGTTGTTCTGCTGGACATCAAGGTCGAAGGGAAGAACCTCGCCGCCGCCGCGATTGCCCGGATGCTCGAAACCGATCCGGCCCCGTTCATGCTCAAGAGCAACGCCGCGCTGATCACGCCGGGCAACCTTGAGGACGATATCGGGCTTTTGAAGGATTGCGACTGGATCATCGAGGTGGTGCTCGAAGATCTCAAGATCAAGCACGCCACATACGAGAAGCTGCAAAAGCACCGCAAAAAAGGCTCGATTGTCTCAAGCAACACATCGACGATCCCCCTTCATAAACTCGTTGAGGGCCAGCCTGACGATTTCGCCAAAGACTTCATGATTACGCATTTTTTCAACCCGCCGCGCTATATGCGTTTGCTGGAATTAGTTGTTGGGAAAAAGACTGACAAAAAAGCCGTCGAAGTCATCCGCGAGATTTGCGACGTGAAACTCGGCAAGGGCGTTGTGCAATGTCACGACACGCCCGGATTTATTGCCAACCGTCTGGGCGTGTTCTGGCTGACCGCCGGGGTGAACGAGGCGATCAAGCAGAATATTTCCATCGAAATTGCCGATGCGGTGATGAGCAAGCCTGTGGGCATTCCGAAAACGGGCGTGTTTGGCCTGATTGATCTGGTGGGTATCGATTTGATGCCCAAGCTTTCGGCCTCGCTGTTATCGACGCTTGCACAAAACGATGCGTACCGGGCCGAGTTCGTCGATCATAAATTCGTGCACGGCATGATCGCCGCCGGCTATACGGGCCGCAAAGGAAAGGGCGGGTTTTACCGCCTTAACCCCGATAATCCCAAGGCGAAGGAAAAGCAGGCGCTTTCTATTCAGGCAGACAGCTTTGCCGAAACGCACTATAAAGTTTCGGATAAAAAGATTGCGGAAGGCTTGGCTTCCGTTGCCGCTGGCAAAAAAGGCCTGCGCGCCGTTGTCGAAACGGATGATGAAGGCGGGCGCTATGCCTGGAAGGTTTTGAGCAAGACGCTGGCTTATGCCGCAACGCTTGTCGGGGAAATCGCCGATACGGTGTTTGACATCGATGAGGGGATGAAGCTCGGCTATAACTGGAAATACGGCCCGTTTGAAATGATCGACGCGCTGGGGGCCAAGTGGTTCGCCGAAAAGCTGGGCAAGGAAGGCATAGCGGTTCCGGCTATATTGCAAAAACTGGGTGATGGGAAATTTTACCGCATCGAAAACGGGCGCTATCAGTATTTCGGCACCGATGGCCAATATCACGATGTCGTACGCCCGGAAGGCGTTCTGTTGCTGCGCGATATCAGGCTGTCTTCCGAACCGCTGATGAAAAACGCTTCGGCGAGCGTGTGGGATATTGGCGACGGCGTTTTGTGTTTCGAGCATACGTCCAAGATGAACACGTTCGATGAACAGATTTTCGAACTGCTGCACAAATCGATCAAAACCATCGGCGATGGCAAGGGGCAATACAAAGCTCTGGTGATCTACAACGAAGGCTCGAATTTTTCCGCCGGGGCCAATCTCGGCCTTGCGATGTTTGCGATCAACGTGGCGTTGTGGCCGCAGGTCGAAGAATTCGTCGTCGGCGGGCAGAAAGCTTTCATGGCGCTGAAATTCGCGCCGTTCCCGGTGGTGAGTGCGCCATCGGGCATGGCGCTCGGCGGCGGGTGCGAGATATTGCTGGCCTCGGACGCCGTGCAGGCGCACGCCGAAACCTATTGCGGGCTGGTCGAGGTCGGCGTTGGCCTGATCCCCGGCTGGGGCGGGTGCAAGGAAATGATCCTGCGTTTTCAGGAGCGCGAGCGCGAATCTTACTACAAGGCAACTTACAGCGTAACAGCCGGAAAGAAAATGTGGTTCTCGCCGGATACAACGCCGATGGGTGCTGTGCGCAAGGCCTTTGAAACTATCGGCATGGCCGCCGTTGCCAAATCGGCGCAGGAGGCCAAGTCGATCGGCTATTTCCGCGAAAGCGACGGTATAACTATGAACCGCGACCGCCTGTTGTTCGATGCCAAGCAGCGCGCTTTGGCGTTGGCGGTGGATTACAAGGCGCCCGCCAAGGTGGATAGCATCCGCCTGCCCGGCCCAAGCGGCAAGGCGGCTTTGGATATGGCCGTTTCCGATCTGCGCAAGTCCGGTAAGGCAACGCCCTATGATGTTGTTGTGTCCGATCACCTCGCGACGGTTTTGTCGGGCGGTGCGAAGGCCGACTATACGCGGCCCGTTAAGGAGGACGACCTTATCAGGCTCGAGCGCGAGGAGTTCATGAAGCTCGTGCGCAACGAAGGCACAATGGCCCGTATCGAACATATGCTCGACAACGGCAAGCCTTTAAGGAACTAACATTATGAGCGCAGCATTTTTTCCCCTGATCGCCGCCTGTTTTTACGGGCTGGCTTATGTTTTTTACGAGCGGGTTTTCACGGGCGTCAACATGACGACCTTTTATTTCTGCGGTGCCATGACGGGGTTGGTGACGACGTTGTGTTACGGATTGTGGAATCATCAGCCCGTGTCGTTTGCGTTTGCCAAAGAAACGCCGTCCCTGTTGATTATGCTGGCGCTGGGCGTGATGTCGTCATATCTGGGCTGGCTGCTGACGACGCACGGCATCAAGGGAACCTCGGCCGTTTATGCCGCGATGGGTGAAATTTCTTATCCCCTGTTTACCGTTTTATTCGCGTTTTTATTGTTCGGGGCGCGCAACTGGAGCCTTTCAACGCTGCTCGGCGGGGCGCTGATTATGATCGGCTCCTTTATCCTTGTTTACGGGCAAACAAGGGCCAGCGCGGGTTAGCGGCCAGTTCGCAGGTGCAAAAAACCAGCATAGAAAAGATACAACCACAAAATTTCCATATTTGTTGATTTTTTTCGTATTTTCATCTATAAAATATCTCTCTATAAAGAGAAGAATCACAAAACACTAATTAACCGGGGCGGTATTACCACCCCTATAAAAAACTAGAGTAACAGGGACATGTTGGCGCAGAAGCTTCGTTATGCCGTGCAGGCACCGATGCCGGATCCGATTTCCGGGCATGAATCTACGGAAGAAATCCTTGATGGCTATGACGTTCATGCGATTGAAGAGGTTCTTGTAAAAGCACTGAGGGAAGAAGCAGAGGGTTTTTACAGTGATCCGGAAGCGGCGGTAGCTGTGAAGGCATCCAGAGAGAGTGTTTCTGTTCTTAACCTTCAGGATGGTGCCGATCAAATAACCAAACAGTTCGATGCTTTTGCGCCTGGGCAAAAGAAAGTTTTCACGCGCATTAATTTTACCAAAGGTCTGGCGATGCAAGCGGCCGTGCATATTGCCGAAGGCAATGTCCCCGACGATAGAGCCCATAATCCGCTCCACTATGAAACAATAATGACTAGCCTGCATGAGGCGGGGTGTAGCGCAGAAAAAATCGAAGAGATGGCCGATCACACCACGCAGGCGAATATCGCCACGGCACACCCTACGGGTTATTTGAGTGATGAGGGAACCGATCTCTTTTTGCAATTGCAGGATTTGAGTCAGGTGCCTAAAGGCGAAAGACTTAGTGCAGCGCGAGGCATTTTCAGGAAGATGTTCAGTCTCGAACATTTGGCCCCGAATGTAAAATTTACTTCCGTCGATGAGACGAAGATGGTGTTTAAATATGGCATCCGCGCCATGAGGGGAAGATGGGAAGTCAACGGCAAGTTCGATCAAATCAGCGCCAAAGTATATGGTGCCGATCATTACTTGCCCACCATGATCAATTCCAAAGTGCGGCTGGATCATACGCCGCGTGCCTGGCAGACATCAGATATAGATGGCCGCGCAAATGCCGAACGATGGACATCTCTGTACGGGTTGGTGACCTCTATGTACGGCTCCATTTCCGTGCTGACAAGACTTGTAGAGGAAACGGATAAGGTACTGGGTGATCAAACGGCAAAGCCTGAATTGAGTGACCTTGATAACCTTCTCGATCAAATAGGTCAGCCCCGGCATAAAAGACAGGTTCGCCCGGAATTGAAGGGAAGCTATGATCTCCTCTGGGAAATCAGAGAGGAACTGGCTGAAATTCATGTAGGTGTGGAGCGGGGCCTGCAAGAAATTTCCACGACCGGATTGGAGGCAAAACAAAGACAGGAAGAGTTTGAGAGCCGTCTTAAGGAATTTGATGTTCTGAGGGAACGATTTGGGTCTATCTTTAACAATAGAAGATTTAATAACAGAAAATTGAAGCAAAATGGCGGGTATTCCTTTCAGGAAGAACTGATCGATAATTTAAATTATCTGAGAAACAATAATTTTCACGGTAATGATACTGCCCGCGATTTACTCGGAAGAGCTTTGCTCAATCTGCACCATGACGGTCTTTCCATTTTTAAATCTCAAATGCGGACCAATTATGAAGTCGACAAAGCTATTGTTGATAATCTTATGTGGCACGAGCCTTTCCGGAAATTTGCTGTTGAGCATAAAATTGTTGCCCAGGAAGACTTTGGCTTTATTGATGCCTCTGAAGGTGGATCAATACACAATCTGGGTTATGAAACTCGTTTTCGTATTTTGAGTTCGATCAAGCAGGGCTTTGCCAATCTGGAGCATCAGGGATACAAAAACCGTCTGCACAATTTTTTATTAGAATCAAACCCTCTTGGATTTAACAACGGTCTTGGTTATCCGGATCAAAATCATGAACGGTTACAACATTGCGAGCACATGTCGATGTATCCGTTTATGTATGACCAAAGGGCCATTATTGCTGACGCTAACGATGTCGACGGCGATGGCCCAAGTCTGTGCCAGGATCTTATTTTTAGCGCTTTTCCGCACATGGAAGGCTTCATACATATGCCGCTTCCCGAAACACTCGATTCTTTGCGGGCCTCGGCAGATCGGGTGAGAACGCACTATATGCATGGCGGACGGAATAAAATTAACTGGCGTCTCAATGCACCTACTATTCCGGACGAATTTAAGACGTCCGGCATTGCTGCAAAGATTTCAGGCAGCGATAACACCAAGGAAGGCGGTCCGGGCACCAGAGAGCTTATATACAGACAGGTCATAAAGATGTTTCGGGCCGGAATGGGCCTTGCCAATGCGATCCCAGTCAACGTACAAAGCGGCAGTGGCGATGCAATTGCCCGCAACGGTGGGGATGAAGACATTATTCTTGGGCTGCTTTTTCAAGTGGTTCAGGAAACGCAGGATGCACAGGCGTCGATAACGGACCCCCAAAAAAAGCTCGTTATAGATTGGGATGAGTTCAAGACAGGAATAAAATATCTCATGGTCACCAGGCAGGGCCAGGCCATGTACAGAACGCCGTCTTCCATGGCGCGGGAAGAGATGGACAGAAAGGCGCAATTGCTCGGCATGCTTGCAGAGCTTGAGGGGGTATTTAAAAGAGGATCCTTTATTCCGCAAAGAGAAGAATTTAGCCCTAACCTTGAGATATTCCTTAAATATGCCGCCAATAAAATGGTTCGTCGTTATTACGAGATGCGTGAAGCCACGACAGACACCAAAAGCGGTGAAGCGGTTTTGGACAAGCTCGGATTGATTTTATCCAATCCCCTCATGGCAGATATGGCAAACAATGCCTCCAGGCCGCCGGCAAAAAATCATGACGGGAAAATTAAAAGCCTTCGTCAACAGCGTGCTATAGGCAGCAACATCTGGATTGCGCTGATGATGACCCATCATGATGGGTGGTACACTGTGGGTCATTTTATGGAGGATATTCACAAGGCTTACCACAAGGAGCTCCAGGATCTGGACGATGAGGGGAATCCTATTCAATTGGAGAAGAAAGATCTTGAACAGCTAATGTCGAGCTCGCGGATAGATTACAATTTTTTTGCAAGAAGCCTGACTGAGGCGGCGCGCGCGGATTTTGAACACAGGCTCAGGAGACTCAATCTGGATCAGCCGCTTAATTTCGATCGGGCTGTAGCAATCGGAAGTCGTAGCTATGCAAAGGATGGCGTTTTTCATTACCCGCATCAGGAAGGAATAGGGCAAACGCAAGCCTATTTCGCTCACCTGTTCTACGATCACACAAAGGCGAGGGCGACGGCAGAAGCTCTTCTTTCCAATCGAATGGATGATACGTTTAAGGATATTATTCAAAGTGCAAAGCCCGCAGACGGCTCACTGAGAACGGAGTTCAACGGCGAATCTATGAAAAGATGGCCATGGCTTGAAAACATCCAGCGTCAAAAATGGGAGGCCAGGCCTGCTCTGCTCGTTTGCGATTATTATGAGGAACAGAAGAAAAAAGGTGCTTCCATGGATGAGGATACGTTGCGCGAAGCATCTGCGGCCTGGCGTGTTTTCAATGTTCCCCATCGTTTTCCGTTCGGAACGCGCAGGTTGCAAGGCACATTGTCGCTGGGAAGGCGAACGGAATTATTGCCTGAAAATCCCCGTGATATTCTTGCCTCTTTCTTTCCTTCCGAGCCTTCTGTGGAAAAAAGGTTACATCTTGTGCCTTCTTTGGATGAGCCCGTTTAAATCTTTCCACTTCTTAACCACCCGTTAACCAATACCTGCCACTATGGGGCTATGTTTTGGTTGAACAAGAACAAAAACAGCGACACGGACAAACGTACGAAGCCGAAATCCAATGAGCTTCAGGCGATAGAGGGTGACCGTGGGAAAACGAGCAAAAGCCAGCGTAACTCCGAAAAATTGAGGGAGGAAGCGCTGGCTAATGCCCGTGCCGCCAGAGAGCGGATCGGCGAGGAAACACTCAATAGAATCGCCGCCGCCATGACCAAAAAACAGCTTTCCGCCATGGAACAGGCCAGAAGCAAGATCAAAAACGTCAATTCGCACCGTGTGGCCGACGAAATCCTTTATTTGCTGGACGAATAGCCCCCTAAAAACTCCTTCGTCCGGGTGCTTCTTCGCGGTAAAATGGCTGTGTCAATGAAAGGAATCATTTGATATGCCTGTTTACCATGCCCCCCTCGATAATATCCGCTTCATTATTCACGACGTTTTAGGCGTCGAAAACATTACATCCCTGCCCGGATGTTCCGAGGTTTCATCGGACCTTATCGACCAGATTCTGGAAGAGGGCGCAAAAATCTGCGAGGAGGTTCTTTTCCCGATCAACCAAAGCGGCGACCGCGAAGGCTGCCGCTTCGATAACGGCAATGTCACAACGCCCAAAGGATTCAAGGAAGCCTATGATACCTTTGTCGCGGGCGGCTGGACGGGGCTGGCCTGCGATCCTGAATACGGCGGCATGGGGATGCCGACCCTGATCGGCACGGCGATGAAGGAAATGATCTGCAGCGCCAATATGAGTTTTGGCATGTATCCCGGCCTTTCGTACGGCGCGTACGAGGCTCTGCACAAATTCGGCACGGACGAGATCAAGGCGCTCTATCTTCCAAAAATCGTGGACGGGAGCTGGTCCGGCACCATGTGCCTGACGGAGCCGCATTGCGGCACGGATCTTGGTCTGATCAAAACCAAAGCCGTTCCGAACGCCGATGGGTCATATAACATTTCCGGCACAAAGATTTTCATTTCGGCGGGTGAGCATGACCTGACGGAAAACATCATTCACCTTGTGCTGGCCAAGTTGCCGGACGCGCCCGAAGGCGTAAAGGGCATATCGCTTTTTGTCGTGCCGAAATTTATTCCGAAGGAAGATGGCGCGGTGGGGGATCGCAACAAAATCGTTTGCGGCTCGATCGAGCACAAAATGGGCATTCACGGAAATTCGACCTGCGTGATGAACCTTGACGGTGCCAAAGGCTGGCTGGTGGGCGAGCCGCATAAGGGGCTGCGCGCCATGTTCGCCATGATGAACGATGCGCGCCTTGGCGTGGCGATGCAGGGCCTTGGTATTGCGGAGGTGGCGTATCAAAACGGGCTGGCCTATGCCAAGGACAGGCTCCAGATGCGGGCCTTAAGCGGCGCGAAGTATCCGGACAAACCGGCCGACCCCATCATTGTGCACCCGGATGTGCGCCGGACGCTGCTGATTTCCAAGGCGGTGACGGAGGGATCGCGGGCGCTGTCGTACTGGATCGGCATGAACCTTGATATTTCACACCATCATGAAAACGAGGCCGAGCGGCAAAGAGCCGACGACCTTGTGGCGCTTTTGACCCCGGTCATCAAGGCGTACCAGACCGATATGGGCTTTGAAATCGCCAACCACACGATACAAATTCACGGTGGCCACGGCTATATCGCCGAATACGGCGTCGAGCAATACGCCCGCGATGCGCGCATTGCGATGATCTATGAAGGCACCAACGGCATTCAGGCGCTCGATCTGATCGGCCGCAAGATGGGGCAGGGCTACGGGCGGTTGCTGCGGCGCTTTTTCCATCCGGTGAGCGATTTTATCGAGGCGCATCAGGCCGACGAGGCGCTTCAGGAGTTTATCTTCCCGCTGGCAAAGGCCTTTGCAAAGTTGCAGCAATCAACCGCCATGATCGCGCAAAAGGCGCTGAAAAACCCGGAGGAAGCCGGGGCAGCCAGCACCGATTACCTGCGCCAGTTCGCGCTGGTGGCGCTGGCGTTCATGTGGTGCAAAATGGTGATCGCCGCGCAAAGGAAACTGGCGTCCGGCGAAGGCGACAAAACATTCTACGAATCCAAAATCAAAACCGCCCGGTTTTATATGGAGCGCGTTTTGCCCGAAACCGATGCGCGGTTCAAAATGGCGATGGCCGGTGCCGCGCCGCTCATGGCGCATGCGGTGGAGGAGTTTTAGGGGCTTCTCTCATTGTCCTCCTGAAGGATCTCATTCGTTTTCACAGGAAGACACAAAGGCACAAAGCCTCTTATCCGTCATCCCCGGCAGCGAGGCACCGCCGAGCGTGAACGGGGATCTGGCATGTAACCCCTGCGCCTTCGTCCGCCGATCCTTGGCGAAGGTAGGGTCCGGTGTTTTTTAAACACAGAGCACACAGAGGTCACAGAGATTTATACGTCGCGTCACCCTGATATGCCCCACCCGACATCCTTTGGCTTTCCTCACTGTCACCCCCGCGCAGGCGGGGGTCTGGGCCCTAAAAAGCCGGATGCCCGCCTTCGCGGGCATGACAGGTTTGGTGAGGTTATTCAATAGAGCCTATTTCTTCCTTATAGTTTTTTAATTCATCCAAATGCTTACGATCAAGTAATTCACTACCAGTAAAATTTTCAAACAGTTTATATTTAATGGCGTATTTTCTAAACTCTTTTCCACGATCATAAAAAAAGCAGTTATAATACAAAAGAATTAATTCGTTATCAGATAACTGGGCATGAAGTATTTTAGAATAAAACAATTCATTTGGTAAACCACTTGAATCTATAAGTCGTAAAATTCGAAACATATTCCTGTAATAATGTCCCGACACACCCGAAAACTTCTGAACGCAAATTTCAGTAAAAATAATTTTTATATCATTTTCATTTCTTTCTTTATTCCACTTTTCTAAAAGATGGTTATATATCTCTATGAACACTTCTCTTCCGTGGTGATATGATTTTGCTGGGTTTGGATATCTCATGGGCAAACTCATTGTGTTCACTATCTCATTATGAAGAGAAACCATTTGAAAAAATGTATTTTCAAAACGTTGAATATTTAAAACTTTATTTTGCTCTTCAAAAGCTTCCCTTGTAAGCTTCAATTCACTTCGCTGCTCTTCAAGCTCTTCTTTTTGAAGCAAAATAGCGACAATAACACCAACAAAGGCTAATCCTGAGAAAAGTGCATTTATGGAGCCAAACATATCTCCAAAAACGCCACGGTCATTTAATTGAGAAATGTTAAAAACATTGGTTAAAAACCAAGGAGTAACAACCCATGCAACTACCACGAATAAACAAATAATGCCTCCGATTATAAAAATTTTTGTGTCGCTTTTATTAGACATTGACACCTCATTCCTTCCTCCGCGCGCTCTGCGCCTCTGCGGTTAAAAATTCTTTTGTGCCGCCTTCCGGCGGCAACCATGCGCTGGATCCCCGCCCACGTTCCGGCGCTGTGCGCCTTCACTTGCGGGGATGACGGTGTTGTGAAATGCCGTGTCTACTGCGCCTTAAGCTGGCCTTCAAGGACGCGGATGCGCTCTTCGTACTGGCGGCGCTGGTCTTCCTGTTCGGATTTGGCCTGCTCGATTTCGCGCTCCAGTGTGGTGAGGCGCTCCATCTGCTTCTGGTCGGTCACTTCCGGGTCGAACAGCATGTTCTCCAGCTTGCGGCTTTCCGTCTCGCAGGTGGCGCGCTCGCGCTGGAGCTGCTGGCCAAGGCGCTCGATCTGGCGCTCGGCTTCGTTATAGCGCATGGTGGCGCGCTCCAGATTCCAGTTCTCGGAGGATACGGAGGCTTGCTCGTTTTTGGATTGTTGCAACGCGCCTTTGAGGTCGCTTTCAAGATTTTCGTTTTCGCGGTTGAGTTCACGGATCATCTTTTCCAGCTCGACGATCTTGTCGCGCATGGCAGTGTCGCTGGTTTTTCCGCTTTCAAAGCGCGTGCTCTGGAACGGCTCTTCATCCTTGCTGCTGGAGGGTTCGACATCCCCGAGGTCGGTGAAGTCGGATTCCATTTTGACGGTGCGGCGGTTGATCTTCATCTCAGGCGAGGAGATCGATTTAACATTATCCCTTGCCGAATCCGGTGAGGGCTGATTGAAATTGATGGTTTCTTTTTCAACCGGCTTTTCTGCGCTTTCTTCCTCAGGGATATAGGTTGCCTGAATATCATCGGTGCTGCCTTTTTCTTCTTTCGCGGCGGCAATAGCGGCTGCCGAGGCGGCCTCCACCTGAGAAGAGGCTTTCATCGCAGGTTGTACCGTTTCAGACACAACGGCGGCGGGAGCAGCAGGAGCAGGCATGCCCGGTCCCGAAGCGGACGGCGTCGGGGGCGGGGCGAGGGATTTCATTTCCTCGGCCAGACGCTCGGAAAGCCTTTTGTATCCGCCGCGTTCTGGTTTTTTGCCGTTCAAAGCGCCGGAAACGCCGGAGGATATTTTCTCGTCGGCGATAGAATTTTCAGCCTCCGCCGGGGCTTTGACACCGGCTTCCATTTGCTGCGCCTCGAAAGGCATTTCATAGATATCTTCGGAGATGTCGTGCGAAGTCACACGCGGCGAAACGGTTTCTTTGCTCTCTTGTGCGGCGGCATTGGCGTCGAAAGTCGGCGGCTTTGTCAGGTCGACAACAACTCTGCCGTCTTCTGTTTTAACGGACGCTACCGGCACAGCTTCTTCTTCCGGGGCAATTTCCTGCGGCGCTTCGGTGGCGGCTTCTTTTATTTGTTCCGGTTGCGGCGCGGCGGCAGGGGCTTTGGCACCGCCTACACAGTCGTCAAAGCGCTTCATGGAATCGGCAAAGCCGGTCATGTAAAAGCGGAATACGTTGTCCATCAACTGCACGTCGAGAACGCCCGCCGTGCGCAGGGCGCTGTAAAGGTCGGCGTGGCCCGCGATGTTAACGCCCAGGATTTCGCCTTGTGCCGCCTGCCCGGTTACGGTTTTGCTGATGCTGCCGGGGACGCTCAAGGATACGTCATAGGTTTCGCCTGCCTCGAAGGCCGGCTGGATGAAGTTGATATTAAGGTTTTCAATGCCGGCGGACGACCCGGAAAGCTCCATGATAAAGCCGTTGTTGAACTCGTTGCCGATGGTGCAGGTCTTGCCGCCGGTAGCGGCCGGGGCCACGGGCGAAGCCGTTATGTTCCACGCTTTGGCGGGGTAGAAGTAAAGTTCCGGCCCGCTTGAGAGTCCGGCGTTATCGGCGGCCTGTACGCTACCCGCGAACGCAACTCCGGAAAGTAAAACCAGCAAAGCAGCTTTAAAGCTCATCGTCTTCATGGAAGTCACCCCTGTTTTTCGTAAAATCTGACAAACGCTCAACGGCGTTACAAAGCACGTAATGCCGCACAGACTATCACTGCGGATAGTGACATACAATGGTTTTGGAAAGCGAAAACTGCACTATCTGGCCCTTTTTGGCCTTTTTTTTAATCCCCGAGCCTGTATAGTCTCTCTCATGAGCATTGAGAGCATCGCCGAACAAATACGAAAAAGGCTTTCTTCGGGTCCGAAATTCGGCGCGAAGGTGAAGTTCGACTTCGGCGACGATGGCCTGATATTCGTCGATGCGACGGCGGACGAGCTTGTCATGAACAACGAGGATGTGGAGGCCGATACGACGCTGATATGCTCGATTGAAACGTTTCAGAAAATACTCGACGGCACCCAGGACCCCAATATTGCCTTCATGATGGGCAAGCTTAAAATTCAGGGGTCTATGGGATATGCCCTGAAGCTGAATTCCATTCTTGAGGATTAGGAGCGAAGAAAATGGTATCGGAACGCGATCTGCGTAAATTCTCCCGCCGGGCCGGAGGGCTTTTGATTGCAGGCCTTGCGGTGTGGTATGTGCCGCGTCTGGTGCTGTTTTTTCTGGTTTGCGGATTTATCGACCTGATGCGCCACAGGGAAATTACGCCGTTCCTGCTCAAGCGCTATTTCATGGGCAACGGCATCTTGACCATGCTGCTTTCGCCGGTGAATTTGCTGGCCGATCTTTTTTCCTACAAGAACAAGATCATCTACAAAATTGATGACCTGCCGGAGGATTACCAAAAGGAAATCAACGAAGTCATCGACATCTTCAAGGAGAAGAAAGACGACATCATGCAGGCGATGGACAAACAACTCGCCGATAGCGGGCGCGGCATGCTGTTCATCAAGTGGTACGACAAGGTTCTCGAGCAATCGATCGTCGATTTTGACTATGACTGCAAATACATCAAAACCGTTGCTGTGTCTGCGTTTAACCGGGGGAACAAGACCAAACTCCATTTCGGTCCGTTGCGTTTGTCATTGCGGGTTTTGTACAATCTGAACCCGGTCAAGGACGACCAGATTTATATCCATGCGGACAGCGTCAAGCATTACTGGCATGACGACCCCCTGTTTATCTTCGACGACACGGTGATGCACGAATCGCTCAACAATTCCGACAGCCAGATCCGCTATTGCCTGTTCATGGACATCGTTCGCCCGTCCGACCATTACGAGGCGTTCAACTTCGTCATAAGCAAGACGAGTGTTCTGCTGAACGGCATCAAGGAAGTTTTCTACAAAAACTGGAAGGCGATCAGCTAGCTGGCGTTCAGCCGCTTCTTGATATCTTCGGCGATCTGTTCCGCCGTGTCCTGCGCGGGGTAAAGGGTAATCAGCGCGTTATTCGGACTCATCAGATAGATGAAGGCGCTGTGGTCCATCATATAGCCGTCCATCATGTCGTTTTCGACCTTTGAGGCATAGACCTTGTAATCCGCCAGCACCTTGTCGATCTGCTCCCGGCTGCCGGTTAAGCCCACAATATCCGGGTGGAATTGCCCGACATAGCCCTTCATGACCTGCGCCGTGTCGCGCTCGGGATCGACGGTGATGAAGATCGGCTGTATGTTCGGATTTTCAAGCTGGTCCAGCACCCGCGCCATCTTCTGAAGCTCCGTCGGGCACACGGCGGGGCAGAAAGTAAAGCCAAAGAAAATCAGCTTGTAGCGGCCCGCATAATCGTTTTCCGTCACTTCTTTGCCGTCCTGATCGATCAGGGCAAAGCCGCCGCCAACCTGCGCGCCGCCAGCCATAGGCGCGACAGAGCTTGCCTTTTGTGTGACACGCGCCGTCTCGTTTTGGATCTGGTAAAAGCCAATCCCACCGCCGATCACAAGGGCGATCGCAGACAAAATGGCGGTCCTTTTCAGGCGGGCTTTGAGCATGGCGCTTTTATATAGGAATGTGATTTTCTTGACAAACCCTTTTCGCTCCGCGAAGTTGGGGGCGCTTACAGAAATTGTAAACGCGGAGTTTCGGAGAGCCGGAGGAAAATTTACCACTAAGACACAAAGAAACACTAAGAAGGATATTTGCACTAAATCCTTAGTGAATCTTGGTGTCTTAGTGGTTATAAAAAACTCCGCTTCTCCGATCCTCCGCGTAAAAAACAAAAGGAATAACAATGTCCAAACATAACAACAAAGATAATTGCGCCCATGTCACACGCGGGCCGCTTCCGGCTTCGCGCAAGATTTACAAAAACGGCGTGCCGGTGCGCGAGATCGCGCTCGAGAACGGCGATAAATTCACCGTCTATGACACCTCCGGCCCGTACACGGACGAAAGCGCGGAAATCGCCATTGAAAAGGGCCTGAAGCCGATCCGCGCCGAATGGGTGAAAAACCGCAGCGGGAATGTCAGCCAGATGCACTACGCCCGCAAGGGCGAAATCACGCCCGAGATGGAATTTGTGGCGCAGCGCGAGAACTGCGCGCCGGAATTCGTGCGGGATGAAATCGCCCGCGGGCGCGCCATCATTCCGGCCAATATCCGCCATACTGAATTAGAGCCGATGATTATCGGGCGCAATTTCCTTGTGAAGATCAACGCCAATATCGGCAA
>DIHF01000033.1:30242-30676 GCA_002420015.1 Micavibrio sp. UBA5703 | reverse complement strand
GTGCCCATCGGCACCGTGCCCATCTATCAGGCGCTCGAAAAAACCGGCGGCATCGCCGAAGACCTGACATGGGACATCTACCGCGACACCCTCATTGAACAGGCGGAGCAGGGCGTTGATTATTTCACCATCCATGCGGGTGTGCGCCTTCCGTATATCCGCTATACGCAGGACCGCATCACCGGAATCGTATCCCGCGGCGGGGCGATCATGGCCAAATGGTGCATGGCACATCACCGCGAAAATTTCCTCTACACGAAGTTCGAGGAAATCTGCGAAATCATGAAGGCCTATGACGTTTCCTATTCGCTGGGCGACGGGTTGCGTCCGGGCTGCATCGCCGACGCCAATGACCGCGCGCAATTCGCCGAGCTGGAAACGCTGGGCGAGCTGACGACGAAGGCATGGAAACATGATGTGCAGGTGATGATCGA
>DIHF01000033.1:0-29998 GCA_002420015.1 Micavibrio sp. UBA5703 | reverse complement strand
GATGTGCAGGTGATGATCGAAGGGCCGGGCCACGTGCCCATGCACCTGATTCAGGAGAACATGGACAAGCAATTAAAGCTCTGCCACGAGGCGCCGTTTTACACACTCGGGCCGCTCACGACCGACATCGCGCCGGGCTACGACCATATCACCTCCGGCATCGGCGCGGCGCAGATCGGCGCGGCCGGGTGTGCGCTGCTGTGCTACGTGACGCCGAAGGAGCATCTTGGCTTGCCCAACCGCGACGACGTAAAGGCCGGCGTGATCGCCTATAAAATCGCCGCGCACGCCGCCGATCTGGCCAAGGGGCACAAGGGCGCGCAGGAGCGCGACAACGCGCTGTCCAGGGCGCGGTTCGAGTTCCGCTGGAACGACCAGTTCAATTTGTCACTGGACCCCGACACGGCGCGGGAAATGCACGATGAAACCCTCCCCGCCGAAGGCGCCAAACACGCGCATTTCTGCTCCATGTGCGGCCCGAAATTCTGCTCTATGAAGATTACGCAGGATGTAAGGGAGTTTGTTGCGGAGGAAGATAAAAAGGACGTGGCGGCTTAACAAACCTCTGCCGTCATCCCCGGCAGCGAGGCAACGCCGAGCGTGAACGGGGATCCAGCACATAGTTGCCGCCGGGAGGCGGCACAAAAGAATTTTTAACCGCAGAGGCGCGGAGGAAAAAACGAAAAAAGGGACTTAAAAGTGTTTCAAATACCTACCGTTTTTATATTGGGTGCGGGAGCAAGTTGGCACTATGGTTATCCAACAGGGGATGACTTGATTAAGGCTATCAGGGAGGAGGCTGAGGGGCTTCTATCAGTCCTTGATGATTTTTATAAAAAAGTTCAGGTAAGTACATTAGAATATAGTGAGGCCTACTGCCCCCGGTACATCTTAGATAAGATGGAAAGACAAGATGTGCAGGCCTTTAAATCCGCTATTCTAGACACAAAAAATGAATGCAAAAACCTTATTGATCGTGTGGATATTGTTGATCCTTTAGTTATAGATCATTTTCTTAATTACAATAGTGATTTGCAAAGCATAACAAAGCTTTTTATTTCGCGAGTCATACTTAAGTGCCAAGCAGATAATGTTACTCAAAAAATGCAGAGAGACAGAGGAAATTGGTGTCGCTTTATTTTGCATCACTTAATGATAGGCTGTGAAAGTCCTCATGAGTTTATTAGTGGGAATGATGTAGCCTTTGTTACGTTTAACTATGATATATCTCTGGAAGAAAATTTACTTCAAGGGCTGAAAAAGAATCATTTTTTCAGCGATACTGATGTAGTCGAGGAGTTTTTATCATCCCAAAGGGTGATTCATGTATACGGTAAAGTTGGAAAAAGTTTGATTTCAAATAGATCAGATATCTCGATCAGCAATCCAATAGTGTATAGGTTATTTTCTTTAAAGCCTGAATTAGATGCAGCGTATGATTCTTCGAAAGAATTATTAACTATTGCGCCTAACGATAAATTAGAAAACAAGGTCTCTCTTGAGGCCGCAAAAAAGGCAATAGAACGTGCGGAACGTGTATATATTCTGGGTTATGGTTTTGACAAAATGAATAATGAAAATATCGGCTTAGATAAATTGCTCTATAGGAAGGAAATTAGAGGTAGACCCGAAGTCTATAGAACTGGACCAAAGAAACCTATTTATTTTACAAACTATAAAAGCAAGAACTTAGTTAGTAAAAGTGCATCTCAACTTTTTTATAGAACTCCAGATAGATTTTTGCCTCCAAATACTTTTATTTCGTCGGATATATCCGACGGAACTTATTACGAAATGAGCATTAAAGATGTTTATGAAGCTTTGAGTGATGATTTTGAGTTCGTAGGGTAATATTCTTTGTGCCGCTTCGCGGCGGTTACGTGCTGGATCCCCGTTCACGCTCGGCGGTGCCTCGCTGCCGGGGATGACGGGTGAGGGGCTTCGTGTTCTTCGTGCGCTTCGTGGTTAAAATGAATGAGATCCTTCAGTGCGAGCGCTTCAGGATGACAACAGAGGGTGCTTCGGGATGCTGGGGCGTATAAATCTCTGTGATCTCTGTGCGCTCTGTGTTAAAAACTGACCGGATCCCCGCCTTCGCGGGGATTACGATGAAGGAATTAAAGTTATGACTGCGACAACCCCGCCTTGCCCATCATGCCAATCGCCCTATCCTTATGAGGACCGGGGGATGTGGAACTGCCCGCATTGCGGGCATGAATGGTCCGTGAGCGCTGCGGGCGGCGGCGAGGACGAAGGCGGCGCGAAGATCGTGCGCGACGCGGTCGGGAACGAACTCAAAGACGGCGACACCGTCACCGTTATCAAGGATTTGAAGGTCGGCAACAGCGCGATCAAGGTCGGCACCAAGGTGAAGAACATCCGCCTCCTGCCGCCCGAGCAATGGATCGGCGATCACGATATCGACGCGAAGGTTCCCGGATTCGGGCCGATGGGCCTCAAGTCCAGCGTCGTGAAAAAGATTGCGGAGTAGGAAATGAAAAAGACCATCGTCATTGCGAGCGAACAAAGTGAGCGAAGCAATCCAGAAAATTTCAGATCGTATGGATTGCTTCGTCGGCGTTGCCTCCTCGCAATGACGGGGGCGTTATTCCTTACCGCCTGCGCCGGGTACAAAAGCCCATCCCTCTCCGGCGATCCGTCAAAGATGAGTGCGGATACGCTGTGCACCCGTTACGACGGCAGGGAGGATTCACCGATCGGCAAGGAAATCGCTTCGCGCAATCTGGACTGTATGCGGGTGCTGGGGGCCGATCCGGTCTATTCCGGCTCCACCACCAGCCGCGATCTCGATGCCGCCCACCGTATATTCCGCTGATATATTCCCTCTACAAAACTTCCAGCATCTCGGCCACCAGCGGGTGGCGCACGATGTCGTCATTGCCGAGGCGGCACACGGCGATATTGGGCAGAGGCTCGACCTTGTCGCAGATCTGGCTGAGGCCCGACATGCCGTCCAGCAGGTCCGACTGGCCGGGGTCTCCTGTGACGACCATCGTCGAGTGCCAGCCGAGCCTTGAAAGCAGCATCTTGAGCTGGCCGTAGGTGCAGTTCTGTGCCTCGTCGATCACGATGAAGGAATTGTTGAGCGTGCGGCCGCGCATGAAGCCCACAGGGGCGATTTCAATCGTGCCGTCCTGCATATACTGGCGCACGCGCTTGCCGCCCATGCGGTCGCCCAGCGCATCAAACAGCGGGCGCAGATAGGGGGCCATTTTCTCCTCCAGCGCGCCCGGCAGAAAACCGATGCTTTCGCCGGCCTCCATGGCGGGGCGGGAGAGGATGATGCGCTCGATCTTGCCGGCCTCCAGCGCTTCGACGGCGCAGGCGATGGCCAGATAGGTCTTGCCCGTTCCGGCGGGGCCAACCGCGAAGGTCAGGGAATAATCCTTGATAGCCTTCATCAGCTCGGCCTGCCCTTCCGAGCGCGGTTTGATGTTCTTGACGTATTTTTGATCGCGCCGCCCGTTGATCTGATCGTCCAGAGGGTGCCAGTCGGAGGACTTGCCCCGCGACCTGTCGGCGTGGATTACATTGTCTTGGTGCGTGCCTTCGTGGACCTGGAATTTACCGCGTTTTCTGTGACGTGACTTTTTCGACATGGAAAGGCTCCTTCTCTGTTGGAAGTGAAGCGGGGACGTCTTTCGTGGTTCAGGAGGGTTTTTTGTATGCGGAGGGCGGGGTTAATGAGAAGACTTCTGGCGGCTGTGGTATCGCCGAATTCCGGATCCAGAATGTTGATCGGTAAGAGACTGAGGATCAAGTTATCTCCCTTTATTACCCTTACGACCATCCTATCAGAATCGCGGGCACCCTTCCACAAAATTATTCAGACGGGAAATGCTACGCCGCAATCTTTTGCAGGCGGCGGGATTCCGATTCAAACTTCCACCACGCGAGGTTAGAGGCGGCGCGCCAGGCCATTGTTTGCGGCTTGAACCCGCAGGCCTTGAAGATCATCGAAACGGCGCGGTCGACCTGCGGCTTTTGGTAATAGCTGTAGGCGCGGCCCAGATATTCGCGGCTGTATTTCTTGCGGTCATATTTTTCGCCCACTTTGGCGTTGGCGGCAAAAAAGGCATAGGCCAGCTCGTCGTCCTCGCCTTCGGCCAAACGGCCCACGGCGACTTTGAGCCGCCCAAATTTTCCAAGCCTGTCGGCTTCCAGATATTTGTTCATGATGTCGTAGAAGCATTTGTAATGGCGGAACTCGTCGGCGGCGATGAGCTTGCAGATTTCCTTCAGCACGGGTTCTTCGCACGCCGCGCCGATGGCGCTGTAATACGAACTCGTGCCGACCTCGACCATGCAACGCGCCACCATTTCCCCGGCGCGGCTGCCGCGCACGGATGCGGAAACTTCGTTGATGAAATGCTCCGGGCTGTAACCGGCGCGGAATTTTTCCATGGCGGTTTCAAGGCTCCATGACGGATCGACGCGTTCGGCCCACGCGCCCAGCGCTTTGCCGTGCTGCACTTCCTCGCCGGACCAGGCATTGATATTGTCTTGCACGGTTTGATCGTCCGGGAAAACCTGGCATAGATATCTGGCGTACACTTCTGCGTTATATTCCACCAGCGCGGCGGCCTTGACGATCTTGAGCAAATCGTCATTTACCTTGGACGGGTCGAGCTTGTCCCAAGGCAGATTTTCAATCTTCCAGTGTTCCTGTACGCGCCAGTCCTGATCTATATTGATGCCGCAACGATGGGTCATTTTCGGGCTCCTGTTTGCCTGAATCCGCGCCTTTCGTACCATTTTTTTATGCCTTCCGCAACGGGCCGGAGGGGGGCCGAAACGAAAAGGGATTTGCGTTTTTCCGCAATAAGTAATAGGTTAGCCCCTTGATTTAAAAGGTTTTAGGTTCAACGATGGTCACTTTTGACGATATCAAGGCCGCGCGCGCGGCGATCAACGATGCCACTATCCTCACCCCGACGGTGCGTGCGGCACGGTTGTCTTTGCATCTAGGTATTGATCTGTACCTCAAACTTGAAAACCTGCAATACACGAACGCGTTTAAATCGCGCGGCGCGCTAAACAAGCTGCTGACGCTTGATGCGCAGCAACGCAAAAACGGCGTGATCGCCTGCAGTGCCGGAAACCACGCGCAGGGCGTTGCCTATCACGCGCAGCGCCTCGGCGTTCCGGCGACGATCGTCATGCCGCTTGGCACGCCGTTCAACAAAATCAAAAAGACAGAGGATTTCGGGGCGAAGGTCGTTTTGTTCGGCAAGCAGTTCGATGAATCCGTGGCCGAAACCATGCGCCGCGCTGAAAACGACAATTTGACGTTTATCCATCCTTTCGACGACGAAGCCGTCGTCGCCGGGCAGGGCACAATCGGCCTTGAGATGATGGAGCAGCGGCCCGAGCTTGATGCCATCGTCGTGCCGGTGGGCGGCGGCGGGTTGATCGCGGGTGTGGCCACGGCCGTCAAGGCGATCAAGCCGGGGGCCGAAGTGATCGGCGCGCAGTCGGAGCTGTACGGCGCGGTCAAAAAATTTCTCGACGGTTATAATGGCCCCGTGGGCGGCGCGACGCTGGCCGAAGGCGTAGCGGTGAAGGAGCCTTCGCCGCGCAATCTGGCGATCATCAAAAAACTTGTCGACCGCATCGATGTCGCGAGCGAGTATGAGATAGAAGAATCCGTTTTCGACCTGCTCAGCGATGAAAAACTGGTGGCCGAAGGCGCAGTCGGCGCGGGGCTGGCGGTGATCCGCAAAAATCTGGATCGTCTTAAGGGCAAGAAAGTCGGCCTGATCGTCAGCGGCGGCAATATCGACTCGCGGCTTTTATCGACGCTCATTCTGCGCGGGCTGGTGCGCGACGGGCGCATCACGCGGCTTACATTTGAAATTGACGACACGCCCGGCCAGCTTTCCGACATCTCCCGCATCATCGGTCAGGCGGGCGCGAACGTCATTGAGGTCATCCACCAGCGCATGATGCAGACCGTATCCCTCAAACGCGCCGAACTCGAAGTCGTCATCGAGGCCCGCGACAAGCAGCATGTCGAAGAAATCATCCAGACCCTGCGCACCGCAGGCTTTACCGTGCATGCGGATAATGATGTTTAGCCTGAAAAATTGAATGTTATCAAAGGCGTTTCCATTTTTATTTTCAATATTGCATTTTACAAAAATCGCCCTTATAACTTTCCTTAATTACATATCTTTTAAGTTTCGGGAGTACAGTGATGAATATGGATGATCTAAGTGATTTTCTACGTAAAATGGGTGTCGGTGGTTCTGATGATAAGGATTCGAGCCCCGAAATCGATTTGCCGGAAGGTGAGCAAGCCTTGGTAATGGGTTTTGGCCCCGGTGGGATGCGTGTGCTCAGCGCACGAGGTGATGAAGCTGAACGTTTGGCTGAATCCCTTAATAAGGCTTCTTATTTAAGCAGATATGCTGAAATGGAAGGTGAATTGCGTCACAGGCATGGAGATTACGAGGATGCCTACTCGGAAATTCACGTTAGGTTCCCAATAAACACTCTGATGGATATTAAGACCGCTCGTGTTGGCGGCATTGGTAGCGAGAAGGGTAGCATTTCCCGTATTTTTAGAAGGGAGGTCGAAATTCTTGTCGATGCCAGAAAACCGGATGCGCCGGAAGGCGATTATTGTCCTGACGTAAAAGGCCTTTTGCCGCCGGGCTATCGTAATACATTTTTGGTTCCTAAAGGCATTGAAGAGAAAGACATCGTTATTTCCTCTGACGGTACTTTTTTGAATGTCCGTGTTGACGTTCCTGAATCTGTCCAAGAAGCTAGCATTCGTAACGAAGAAACAGCAGAAAGGATTGATCTGGAGCCGGAGGGCCAGAGAGACATGATTGTTTCAGCCATCGAAGATAGCAAAGCAAGCCTTGATGATGCGATTTCTGCGACTCGTGCCTATCACCGTGCGTTGCGTCAAGCAAAGCGTGATCCGTCTTCTTTTATCAGTAGAGAGTCCATCGAAAAAATTATTGAAAACGAAGCCGATTATGCAGAGTATATGGAATACATCGCCCAGTTGCCGAAAGACCAGTTTAATCTTATTACCAAGACAGGCGCAGAGCACAAATTTTTTCCAAAAGTGGCTGTGGCAGTTGCTGACGCCTTTTTTGCCGAGCTGGCGTTGCGCGAAATAGAGAGAGAAGAGGAATCAGGTCCGACACCGGGGTTATAAGTATCCCTCTATGAAAATCAAAAACCGCCTCTGGCTCAGAGGCGGTTTTTTGTGTCGGAAGTGAATCACTCCGCCGCGAGGATATCGCCGTCCTTGCCGGTTTTGTCGTTGCTGACGCCGCCGATTTTCTTGCCGTAATTTCCGGCGAAGATGTCTTTCTCGAACACCGATTCCCATGTTCCCTGTGTTGAGGCTTTGGAATATTCGGTGGCGCGGTTTTCAAAGAAGTTCGTGTGCTCGGCGCCGTTGAGCATTTCATCCATCCACGGCAGCGGATTTTTGGCGATGCCGAAAATGGGGTCAAGCTGCAACTGTTGCAAACGGCGGTCGCCGATATAGCGGATGTATTGCTTGACCTCCGCCGGGGTTAGGCCTTCGATCGGGCCTTGCTCGAAGGCGAGGTCGATAAAGGCGTCCTCGAACCCGATAATCGTGCGGCAGCACTCGGTGATTTCCTCTTTCAGCTCCGCATCCCAGATGTCCCGGTTTTCGGCGATGAAGGCGTTGAAGAGTTTAATCATCGACAGACAATGCAGCGTTTCATCGCGCACGCTCCATGTCACAATCTGGCCCATGCCCTTCATCTTGTTGAAGCGCGGGAAATTCATGAGGATGGCAAAACTTGCGAAGAGTTGCAGGCCTTCCGTGAACGCCCCGAACATGGCCATTGTCTTGGCGATGTCGCGGCGCGATTCCATCGAGGCGTTTTGCATGTAGTCGAATTTATCCTTCATTTCCTTGTATTTCAGGAATGCGGAGTATTCGACCTCGGGCATGCCGATGGTGTCGAGCAAATGCGAGTATGCCGCAATGTGCACGGTTTCGATGTTGGAAAACGCCGAGAGCATCATCTGCACCTCGACGGGGCCGAAGACCTGGCTGTAATGCTTCATGTAGCAATTATTCACCTCGACGTCGCTCTGGGTGAAAAAGCGGAAAATCTGGGTCATCAGGTTGCGCTCGGACGCAGAAAGGGTTTTCTTCCAGTCGCGCACGTCCTCGGCCAGCGGCACCTCCTCAGGCAGCCAGTGAATGCGCTGCTGCGTCAGCCACGCCTCATAGCACCACGGATAAAGGAACGGCTTGTAAACATGGCGCTCTTTCAGAAGCGGTGAATTGCTGGTGGCGACATCGTCGGTGCGGGCTTTTTTGGCCATGGGCGGATACTCCTTAAATTTAGAATCACTGGTATTTTAAACGCGGCGGCACGGAGGTGCGGAGAAGAACGCAGAAAATTATGAATCCTCCACAGATTCGGCTCACAGGTTAAAGGAAACAACCAGAAAATAGCACATATTGTGCCAATGTGGTGAATGATACCACTACATATAGTGTATTTCAAGGGAGGTGTCAGGCTTTTTTCGTCTTGTACAGCGAATAGACGATGCCGCCGCCAAGCAGGCCCAGCGTAATGAGAAGCGAGATCGCGGCCGGAATCTTGCCGATTCCGATAACCGGCGCGAACACCTTCAGGCCGATGAAAATCAGCACCAGCGCCAGAGCGTATTTCAGATAGGCAAAGCGCTCCATCATCGCCGAAAGCGCAAAATAGAGCGCCCGCAGGCCCAGAATGGCGAAGATGTTGCTGGTATAGACGATATAGGGGTCGGTGGTGATGGCAAAGATCGCTGGCACGGAGTCAACGGCGAATACCAGATCGGCCAGTTCGATGGTCATCAGCGCCAGAAACAGCGGCGTGATGAACAGGGCCGTCTTGCCCGTTTTCGGGTCGATCTGGCGGACGAAGAACTTCTGGCCCACCAGGTCGCTGGTGATTTTGAAACGTGCGCGAAGGAATTTGACGACGGGGTTGTTTTCGACGCTTTTGCCGTGGTCGCCCTCCGGCTTCATCATCAACAGCTTGATGCCGGTGAAAATCAGGAAGGCCGCGAAGATAAACAGCACCCATTCGAATTCATGTACCAGCGCCGCGCCCAGCCCGATCATCAAACCGCGCATGAGAATGACACCGATAATGCCCCAGAACAAAACGCGGTGCTGATATTTACGGGGAATGTAAAGCGCCCCGAAAATCATCGCCATGACGAAAATGTTATCGACGGACAATGATTTTTCAATGACGTAGCCGGTGTAGTAATCCAGTGCGCTGGTGGCCCCTAGCTCCCACCACACAAAAAGGCCGAAGAGAAGACTGATGGTGATATAGCCGCCGGAGAGCAAAAAGCTCTCCTTTACGCCGATTTCATGATTGTCTTTGTGAAGAAGGCCAAGATCGACCACCAGCAGGACGAATACAATGGCCAGAAAGGACAGCCACAACCATCCCGCTTTACCCAAGAACATGCCGAAAAGAAGAGTCTCTAACAAAATTCCTCCGGAACTTCCCGGGGAGGATAGCAGAAACAAGAATGGTTGAAAATAGAAAAAAATATTCTGCCGGGGGTCTTTATTACCCGCTATAACTGTCTTCCTTGGTATTGCGGAGCCATTCGCCCCATTCGTGGTCGACTTCGTGCGGGGTGAAATGCAGCCAGCCGGATGCGCCGGTGAAGGTCATTTCGCCGAATACGATGCGGTCCGGCAGGTCGTAAAAATCAACGCGCACGAACTTAAATCCGGCGGCGAGTTTTTCCGCCGCTTCGACAAATTCGCGCAGGTGTTTCGGGCGTGGCAGGTCGCCCGAGGGCGGCAGATTGGTCGTCATGTCGAGGCGCTTCCATTCGGGTGTGTAGAATGCCTCCAGGTGATTGCCAAAGCGGTCGGTATGGCACTCAATCACTTTGACCGTGCCGCCAAAGCAATAGCATTTATAATCGACCGGGACGAGGCCGGTCGTCTCGTCGATCAAAAGTTCTTCCGCAATCAGGCGTGGCTTGATGGAAAGATAGTGGTCTTCGTTCGTAAACGAGCCGAACCGCGTTTTATAAGCGCGCTGCGCTCTGGCGATTAACTTAGTACGGTTTTCTTTTGCCAGATCGCGCACGATGATAACACCCTGCGATCCGCCCGAGTGAACCGCCTTCAGGACGAAACTATTTGGTAACTTGTCCCACGGTATATCCTCGACGCGGTCGCAAACCATATAAAGTCTGGTGAGGAAATTCTTGCCGATACGCTTTTCGACGAAATCGCGCACGGCGTATTTGTCGGCCAGCTTTGAGAAATACGGCTTCGGGGCCAGCTTCATGCAGATCATCTGCTCGCAATATGTGCGCGGGTTTTTAAGGTCGGGCCAGTAGCCGATATTGTAGCGCGTGCGAATTTTCTCATAGTTGGTGCGGCCAACCAGCTTCTTCACGCCCAGCCATGCTATGTTTTTCAGGTCTCTTTTGTTCATATCAGTTACACCTTAATTATCCGGTATAGGTACTTTCCCTTGCGTTAAGAAGCCACGCCCCCCACTCATGATCGACTTCCCGCCGGGTAAACCGCAGCCAGCCGGACGCGCCAGTGAATGTCATCTCGCCGAACACGATGCGGTCTGGCAGATGATAAAGATCGACGCGGACATACCTGAATCCGGCGGCGAGTTTTTCCGCAACTTCGATAAGTTCGGCCAGGCGGGCGGGCCGGGGAATATCTTCCGTCGGCGAAAGGCTGGTTGCGTAGTCAAGACGTTCCCAGTCGGTAGAGTAGAATGATTTCCGGTGCTGGCCAAAGCGGTCGGTATGGCATTCGATCACTTTGCACACGCCGTCGAAGCACTGGAGTTTATAATCGATCGGCGTGTTGCCGTTTTCGTCGAGAAGCAATTCCTCCGCAATCAGGCGCGGCTTGATGGTCAGATAATGATCTTCGTTTGTATGAATACCGAACCGCGTGTTCAATGCGCGCCGTGCCCTTGCGGTCAATTTTGTGCGGTCGTCGCTTGCCAGATCGCGCACGATCATGACGCCTTGTGCGCCGCCGGAGTGCACAGCTTTCAGGGCAAAACTGTTCGGGAGCTTGTCCCACGGAATATCCTCAACGCGGTCGCAAACCATATAAAGTTCGGGAAGGCAATCGCTGCCGATACGTTCCTCGACAAAGGCACGAACTTCGTATTTGTCCGCCAGTTTTGAAAAGTATGGTTCCGGGGCCAGCTTGATGCAGATCATCTGCTCGCAAAACGTACGCGGGTTTTTAAGGTCGGGCCAATAGCCGATGTTATAGCGCGTGCGCAGCTTTTCGTAGTTGGTGCGCCCAACCAGCTTTTTTACGGTGAGCCAGACTATGTTTTTAAGATTTCTCTTGTTCATTCCAGCCACGCTTTAAAGGCGACGGTACCAATTAATTATAAGCTCCGGAATATACACGATTTCTTTATTAAGGAAAATATATATTTGCGTCAGCGTACCGTAGGGTCCGGGCAGCGCTATAAAATGCCTTGTAATTCAATCGGATAGGGGTATTTGGCGCTGCCAAAGGCCATGCTTTGTTTTGAGCGTGGTTTTATATAGCCGTTTAAACTAAGAAACCGACATATCAAATCAAACACCGTCATTGCACGGCTTGTCCGTGCAATCCATCCGCTTTCGCTCTTCGGCGGACATGTATGGATCACACGTATTTTGCTTTGCAAAAACGTGTGATGACGAAGTGTCTGATTGTTATTTTAAATGACTATGGGCTAACCCAACTCATGGGTATGGGCGATATGTCCCCAGTCAAAGCCCATCCCCTCCCAGAGCGACTCGCCAAATCCTGACAGCATCGGCCCTAACGGCGTGCTGTGGAGGATCATCCACTCAAGCGGGATTAAAACGGCTGCATGAAAAAAAATATCGCTTAGATCCATAACGGCTCCATAATGTTATAATGTAACAGTGTTATATTATAACATATCTGGCGCTGTCAAACGATTTAACGACTTTGTGCTAGCGGCAATTGCGGCACAGGCCGTGAACTTCGAGATTCCAGAAATCTGTGCTGAATTTTGCGGTATCGATTTGCTTGCGGAGATCGGCGGGCAGGTGGCAAAGATGCGCCTCCTCGACGGTGCCGCAGGATTTGCAGATCATAAATTGCGAACCGGTATGGCGATGATCGACATCGCACAGAACATAGGCATTGCGGCTTTCTATGCGGTGTACAAAACCGTGCTCGCACAGGAATTCCAGTGCCCGGTAGGCTGTCGGGGGTTTCGGCTTGGCCGTCTTTTCGGCCAGCTTCTCCAGCACCTCATAGGCCGTCAAAGGCTGTTTGCTGTGGGCGATAATCTCAAGAACGGCCCGGCGCGGCTCTGTATTGCGCAGGTCTTTTTCCGCGCAATATTTGTCGAAGGCCTTGAGTGTTTTATCCTTTTTCGTTTTTGCCATGCGCCATTTTCGCATGGCCTGCGAAACAAAGTCTACAGGGATAACGTGCGGTTTGCCGCGCTATTCCTTAAACAGCTTCAGGAACTGGCCGTAACCTTCCTTCTCAAGGTCGTCTTTGTGAATGAACTTTAAACTGGCGGAGTTGATGCAATAGCGCATCCCGCCCGATTCCCTCGGCCCGTCGTCGAACAGATGTCCCAGATGTGCGTCAGCCTTGGAGGAGCGCACCTCGGTGCGGGTCATGCCCAGCGTATCATCCTGAAATTCCTTAACCAGCGCGGGGTTGATCGGCTTGGTGAAGCTGGGCCAGCCCGTGCCGGAATCGAATTTGTCCGTGGAGGAAAACAGCGGTTCGCCCGAGATCGCATCGACATAGATGCCGGGCTCGTGATTGTCCCAATAGGCGTTTTTGAATGGTGGCTCGGTGCCGTCATGCAGCGTGACGTATTTTTGCTTGTCCGTCAGGTGCGAGGCATCCATACCGGTGGAGGTCATTGCGGGTTTCTTGTCGTTGCTTTGCGCCATTGTTTTATATCCTATCGCTGTGACGGCCAGAACCGCAAGAGCTGCTACGGTGAGTTTTTTGCGCATGGTGATTACGGTCCTTTCACCGCCGGTTATACAGCCTTATTCGCGGTGGCGGGGAGTATGGTTACAGGCTCGATACCGTCACTGTGGCCCCGGCCTCCGAGCCGGGGAAGCAATCCAGACTTGTTTTAACCACTAAGGTCACTAAGAAACACTAAGTTTCTATAGTCTTTGTTCTTCTTAGTGGTCCTTAGTGTTCTTCGTGGTTTTCCATGGATTGCTTCGTCAGGCTAAAGCCTTCCTCGCAATGACGAATCAGCCTACTGACACGCGAGGCATTCTTCGTATTTGCCTTCCTGCGGCTGCTCGGTCAGCTCGGGTTCGCGGTTATCCTTGGGCGGTTCGCCGCCGGCCTGCGAGCGTTTCCAGCTTGCATCTGACTCGGCGCGCTGGATGGATTTGGAGCGGCAGTAATACAGCGACTTCAGGCCCTTTTGCCATGCCTCCCAGTGAATCCGGTGCAGGTCGGCCTTATGGACGTTCGCGGGCAGGAAGATGTTGACGCTTTGCGCCTGACAGACGAACGGGGCGCGGTCGGCGGAATGCTCGACGATCCAGCGCTGGTCGATTTCAAACGCGGTCTTGAATACATCTTTTTCTTCCTGGCTGAGGAAATCGAGATGCTGCACCGATCCTTCGTTGGTGAAGATCGAAGACCATATATCGTCGGTGTTGTGGCCCTTCTGCTCCAGAATCGCTTCAAGATACCTGTTCTTGACCGGGAACGAGCCGGACAATGTCTTGTGCGTGAAGGCGTTGGCCGCGTTCGGCTCGATGCCGGGCGAAGCGCCGCCGCAAATGATAGAGATCGATGCCGTGGGCGCAATCGCCATCTTGTTCGAGAAGCGCTCCATGACGCCGTAATCGGCGGCATCGGGGCAGGGGCCGCGCTCATGCGCGAGCTTGACCGAGGCTTCGTCGACCTGACGCTTGATCTGCTGGAATATTTTGCGGTTCCAGACTTTGGCCATGACGCCTTCCATCGGGATCATCTTGGATTGCAGGAATGAATGCCAGCCCATGACGCCGAGGCCGACGCTGCGCTCGCGCATCGCGGCGTATTTGGCGCGCTTCATGGAATCGGGCGCTTTGGCGATAAAGTCCGACAAGACGTTGTCGAGGAATCGCATGACATCCTCGATGATCATCGGGTGGTCTTTCCACTCATCGAAGGTTTCAAGGTTGAGCGAGGACAGGCAGCATACGGCGGTGCGTTCATTGCCCAGATGGTCTTTTCCGGTCGGCAGTGTGATTTCCGAGCAGAGATTCGACATCTTGACGTTCAAACCTGCCATCTTGTGGTGGTCGGGAATGCGGTCATTCACATGGTCGATATAAACAATGTACGGCTCCCCGGTTTCAATACGGGCGGTCAGCAATCTGATCCAGAGATCGCGGGCGCTGACTTTATCGACAACAGAACCATCTTTGGGCGATTTCAGCGCGAATTCCTCGTCGCGCTCGACGGCATGCATGAAGGCATTGTTGACCAGTACGCCGTGATGGAGGTTCAGCGCCTTGCGGTTCGGGTCGCCGCCGGTGGGGCGGCGCAGTTCGATGAATTCCTCGATCTCCGGGTGCCAGATCGGCAGGTAAATCGCCGCAGAGCCGCGCCGCAGCGAGCCTTGGGAAATCGCTAGCGTAAGAGAATCCATCACGCGGATGAACGGCACGATGCCGGAGGTTTTTCCGTTGCGGCCAACCTTTTCGCCGATGGAGCGCACATTGCCCCAGTAAGAACCAATGCCGCCGCCCAGCGAGGCCAGCCAGACGTTTTCATTCCAGAGGTTGACGATGTTTTCAAGGGAATCGCCCGTCTCGTTCAGGAAACAGGAAATCGGCAATCCGCGATTCGTACCGCCATTGGACAGAATCGGTGTGGCGGGCATGAACCAGAGCTTGGAGATGTATTCGTAAATGCGCTGCGCGTGGGCGCTGTCGTCGCCGTAATACAGGGCAACGCGCGCAAAAAGATCCTGATAGGATTCGCCGGGCATCAAATACCGATCGGTCAGGGTGGCCTTGCCGAAATTGGTCAGGCGGTCATCCCGGGTGCGGTCGATATGAACGCGGTTGCCCCGCTCCATTTGCGCGACGTCAAACATGAGTACTGCTCCTTAAACTAAAATAGTGTATCCACTGGGGATGAAAGTAAAGAGGTAGAATAATGTGTAAAACACACAATCCGTGGTGTTTCTTGATTATGAAGATACTATATCTCGTGGATGGTCACCACATGATAGTATTCCTATTTTGCCGTTCCACAGCCCCTAAAGAGGTTGAATCTAAAACCAAAAAACAGGTTATCCCGCCGTTTTATCCCGCCTGAAAAAAGTAATAAAATTACCCAAAACATTAACATAATCAGTGAAAATATCCGGTGGCTATGAGCAGTTTTTTTGCAGCGGCTGGCGTATTTAGACGCACCGATTCTGCGCAAGGTTTTGTTTTTAAAAATAGAATCTTCCCTCACATCAAAATCTGCTGCACACTGAATCGGGGTTTGATATTCGAATCGAGAATCCGTCATTGCGAGCGACCACCGGGAGCGAAGCAATCCATTCATTTTAACCACGGATGAACACAGATAGGCACAGATGAAGTCGTCACAATATATCTGCGTTCATCCGTGTTTATCTGTGGTTTAATAAGTCTTGTAATTAAGAAAGAAAACGATGCGGCGTGAAAGACAAACCAAAATAGTGGCCACGCTTGGCCCGGCCTCGGATACGAAGGCTGTGATTCGCGAATTGATAAAAGCAGGCGTCGATCTGTTCCGCCTCAATTTCAGCCACGGCAGCCACGACGAACACCGCAAATCCGTTGAAATCATCCGCCAGCTTGAAAAGGAATTCGGGCATCCGGTCGGCATCATGGCCGATTTGCAGGGACCGAAATTGCGAATCGGTGAATTCAAAGACGGGTTTATCGCGCTCAAGGCGGGGATGAAGATCAGATTCGATTCGAACAAGGCCGAGGGCGACCGCAGCCGAATCAATCTGCCGCACCCGGAAGTTATCAAGGCTCTGAAAAAAGGCAGCGAGATACTTCTGGATGACGGCAAGGTGCGTGTGCGCGTTCTTAAAAAGGGCGAAGGGTTTCTGGATTGCGAAGTTCTTGAAGGTTTGTATCTGTCGGGCCGCAAGGGTTTCAATCTGCCCGGCACGATGATTCCCGTCCCGGCGCTAACAATCAAGGATAAAAAGGATTTAAAAGCGGCGCTTGATATGGGCGTTGACTGGATCGCGCAAAGTTTTGTGCAAAAACCTGAAGATGTCCGGGCCGCGAAGAAGCTGATCGGCGGCAAGGCGGCGTTGATGGTGAAACTCGAGAAACCCTCGGCGCTGGAAACGCTCGACGATATTTTAAAGCTGGCCGACGGCATCATGCTGGCGCGGGGGGATCTCGGCGTTGAAATTCCGCCCGAAAATGTCCCGGCGGTGCAAAAGCGCGTCATCCGTCAGGTGCGCCATGCCGGAAAGCCGGTGGTCGTCGCCACGCAGATGCTCGAGTCCATGATTAAAAATGCGCGGCCCACACGGGCCGAAGCTTCGGATGTCGCCACCGCCGTCTATGACGGGGCGGATGCCGTGATGCTCTCGGCGGAAACGGCGGCGGGGGAATTTCCCGTGAACGCGGTGACGATCATGGACCGTATCGCCCGCCGCACCGAGGCCGATGAAACCTATCAGCAGATGATGGAAAACGACCATCCCGATACGCTGGGCGATCCGTCGGATGCAATTTCAACTGCGGCATATTATGTGGCGCAGGACGTGGATGCCAGGGCGATCGTGACTTATACGATGTCCGGCTCGACGGCTCTGCGTTCGGCGCGCCAGCGGCCCAATGTGCCGATATTGTGTCTGACGCCCGATATCCGGGTGGCGCGGCGCCTCGTGGTTTCCTACGGTGTCCTGCCCGTGCACGCGCCGGAAACGGTCGAGGATTTCAGCGGCCCCGCCACCCATGCCGCGCGGATCGTACGCACGCAGGGCCTTGCGAAAAAGGGCGAGCGCTTCGTGATGACCGCCGGCGTTCCCTTCGGCACGCCGGGCAGTACGAATATCCTCAGGATTGCGGAGGTGGAATAGCCTGCCATGAGCGACATTCATTTCATTATTACCGGTGGCACGATCGATTCTTCGTATAATCCCGTTAACGAAACGGCAGAGCCGAATGAGGAATCGGTCATACCTTATTATATGCGGCACAAGATCAAACCTCATGGGGAGTATTCATTCGAGGTCGTTTGCCTGAAGGACAGCAGCGATATTACGGATGGTATCCGCGAGCAAATTGCCCAGTCTGTAAAAAAGGCAAATTCAAATGTCGTCATTATTACGCATGGCACTGTGACGATGGCGGAAACGGCGGAGTTTCTAAATAATCATCTGGACGGAACGGATAAAGTCGTGGTGCTTGTCGGGGCGATGATCCCCTTAAAGGAATTTGCCATGAGCGATGCGGGGTTTAATCTTGGCTATGCCGTTGCCGCCGCGCAGAATATGGAATCCGGTGTGTATGTGTGTATGAACGCGCAGGTCTTCAATGCCGGGGAAACCGTCAAGGATACGAAGCAAGCCCGCTTTGTTAAGCGTTAATCCACCGAAGCCAGAACCGTCGAAGACTTCGGCGCGGTGTGCAGCCACCATGCATGGCGGTTGATCGAGAAGATCGGGCGGTAGCGCGAAACGTCACGTGCGTTTTTCATCTCATCGACCTGATTGTCGAGAATGTAGGCGCCCTGATCGGTGTAGACCACCAGAACCGCGTGCGGGATATTTTTGATCTTGTCATGGATGATCGCGATGCGCAGCCGTTCTTCCGGCACGCCGAGGGCGCGCAGCGCCGCATATTTGGCAATGGCGTAATCCTCGCAGTCGCCGCCGCGTGTGAAAAATTCCACGGGGGTTGCCCAGTAATCCGACTGGCCGTAGTTTTTATTGTCGCTGATATATTTCTTGGAATTCATCAGGTCGTTGACCTTTTTGGCCATATCCCGCAGCTCCAGCCCCTGAAAGGCGCTGAGGTTTTGTTTCCACTCGCGCATCATCTTGTCGGATGTCGGCGCGTTGGCGGTGCGCTCGAACTTGGCGAACATGCCGGTCCATTTCGTGAAGGCGCCCAAATTCGAAGATTGCTTTTCCGCGCTGCCGAACAGGGCGGGGTAGGATGTGACTTTTGTGAGCTGCGGCCCCGTTTCCGCCGTGGCAACGGTAACGATGGCGGGAATGTCGCGCACGACATCGGCGCGGGCTTTCTTGCTGCCGAAATTTACCAAAGACAAAGTGCAGAACATGATGGCGGCAAATACGCGCACGGTAATCTGGCGGCTGAGGATCATGACAAGCTGGCGCTGCGAGATCATCGCATGCTTCATGAAAATCTGGCCGAGCGGAATGCCGGTTTCTTTTTGCTCGGTCAGTGCGCCGCGCAACTGCTGGGGCGTGATAAGGCCCTTGATGACCAGCAGCTCGCCGAGGCGGCTGCGGTCCAGATAACTTTTTAAACGAGTGAAAATGCCCTTATGGCCGGTTGTCGTCCCGCAATCCCTGTTGTACACGTGCACACCTTTTTATTTTTGTTTTGGTTTATTTTTTTGCCGTTTGCCCGAATTTTTTTATTCTTGGTCTTTTATCCCTATCTTCCATTAGACCGTACAAAGATTGACGAATTATTAACAAAAGCGCATAAATACATGGTTTTTAACGAAAAAAGCCAATTTTCGGGAACAAAACGGGAAAATGGAACGCTTCGACGCTGAAAAATGCCTGAAAAACATGACCTCCGCCCGCATTCTGGTGGCGGGCGACATCATGCTCGACCGCTTCGTTTACGGGGCGGTGGAGCGCATTTCGCCCGAAAGTCCGGTGCCTGTTTTATCCATTTCCCGTGAAAATTCGATGCTGGGCGGGGCGGGGAATACGCTGGCCAATCTGGCGGGTCTGGGCGTAAAACCCGTGGCGCTTTCGGTCGTCGGCAATGACAAGGAAGGCTCTGAAATCCGCAAACTGGCCGAGGCGCTGGACATTAATACGGCGGGCTTGCTGATCGACGATGAACGCCCGACCATCGTCAAGACGCGCTTTCTCGCCGGGCACCAACAATTATTGCGCACGGATTTTGAACGGAAGCAGCCGCTCTCCCAGGCCAAGGAAAAAGCCCTGCTGCAAAAGGCCGAAGAACTTCTTGCGGATGCAGACGCGCTCATTATTTCCGACTACGGCAAGGGGATGCTGAGCGATCACGTCATTCGCGCCCTGATCGAAAATGCGCGGGCGAAAAAAATTCATGTGCTGGTCGATCCGAAGGGGTTTGACTATGCGCGTTACAAGGGCGCGAGCGTCATCACGCCCAACAAAAAGGAACTCGCCGAAGCGACAGGACAGGCGCGGCTGGATAGCGACGAAGATATTGTCAAAGCAGCACGCAAACTCATCGACCAAAGCGGCGTCGAGGCCGTCGTTGCCACGCGCTCCCGCGACGGGATGAGCGTCGTGCAGAAAAAGGGCGAGCCTGTGCACCTGCGCACGAAAGATATCGAGGTCTTCGACGTATCCGGCGCGGGCGATACGGTGATCGCCACCATCGCGGCGGCGCTGGCGGCGGGCGCGGAACTGAACGATGCGGCGGCACTGGCCAATATCGCGGCCTCCATCGTGGTGTCGAAAGTCGGCACCGCGCCGGTGCGGGCGCAGGAATTGCGGGATGCGCTGGACGGCGTTACGGCGCTGGCGGAATTATGCACCCCTGAAGAGGCGGCGGAAAATGTGCGGCGCTGGAAAGCCAAGGGATTGAAGATCGGTTTTACCAATGGCTGTTTCGACGTGCTGCATGTCGGGCATGTTTCCTATCTGGCCGAGGCGCGCAAAAAATGCGACCGGCTGGTGGTCGGCCTCAATCACGATGCATCGGTGAGAATTTTGAAAGGCGAAGGCCGCCCCGTGCATGACGAGGCTTCGCGCGCCGCCGTTTTATCCGCCTTGTCGAGCGTCGATATGGTCGTGATGTTCGGCGCGGAAAAAGAGGGGCAGGACAACACCGCCATAGCGCTCATCGAAAAGCTCCAGCCCGATTTTTATTTCAAGGGCGGCGATTACACCGAAAGCCAGATCCCCGAAAGCCCGGCGGTCAAGGCATCGGGCGGTCAGGTGTGCATCATGCCCTTTGCCGAAGGGCACTCAACAACCGCCTCCATCGCCAAAATCAAAGGCCGCGCGGCTTAACATTTTTTCCCCCGTCATTGCACGGCTCGTCCGTGCAATCCATGTGGATCACACGCACAAGGCGTGTGATGACGGAGAAGAAATTACTCTTCGTGCCCTTCGTGTCTTCGTCTTGCCCGTCCGAAGCGGCGTAGCCGCGAAGGCGGGTGGTGAAAACTCCCCTTGACAATACAGGAATAATATCCTATGCTGCCGTCATGAGAAAGATGTACGAAAGAACCGCAACGACAGGGAAACCCCACCCCCCAATAAAAAAATGACGAACGAACTGACCAACTCGAATCGCGATTACAAATCAAACGGTTGCATAGCGTTTTCCGGCGTCTTTATGCTCTCTCCCGCCCGTTTCAAAGCCCCTGTACCTCCCCCCCAAGACTTGCTAGACTGGCCAAGTCGATTATAAAAACCCAGCAGGTTTCCATGCGCGCTTCATTCTATTCCCTCTTGTCTTTAACTGCCCTCGCCTTAAGCGGTTGTCATATGGATGACATCGGCAGGATATGGAATCCGGGTCCTGTCGGGCGCGGCTACAGCTCCTATAACGAGCCGTACAAATCCCCGCCGGGACCGGAAGCGCACGAACTTGGCTACGAATACAGCGCCGAGAAAAACGCGGAAGTGATGGCGCAGCTTCGCACCGTGGCGGCCGATCTGGTCGGCAAGATGGAGGCCGCTACCGAAAGGCCTTCGCAAGCTATCTATATTATGCCGCCGCCGCCGCGTGCCTATACCTCCGAGCGCGGGGCGTTTTACAACAGTTTCGACCATGTGCTGCGCGAGGAGCTGACCCAGCGCGGCTACCGCATCAGCCTGAACCCGCAAGGCGCGGTGCCGCTGAAATTCGTGGCGCAGCCGCCCAAGGGCGACGGCGCTTTTCTTCCGGCTGAGAAGGCGGAGCAGGGTGATCTTGTCCTGACGCTTATCATGGGCTTTGCGCCCGACCCTGTCCGGGTGAGCGACCTTTATAATGTCCCGACCTATGGCTATGCTTCGTATATGGGTCTGACCGCAACGCCCAAGCCCGCTGGCGGAGGGCATAACCAGTGATAACGGGCGGCAGAAAAAGAGCGGCGGTTCTGGCATCTCTTTTATCCTGTCTGTTGCTGCCCGGTTGCATCGACGCGGGGACGGCGGTGACTGCCGGGGCTGGCGCGATGCTGCAGGATGTCTTCGAGCGCGAGGATGTCAATCTGGCCGAAAAGAACTATGCCGCTGCCGATTACCTTGTGCAGCAAATCAGCGCCTTCGTTCCCAAATCCGCGCCTATTTCGGTGCAGCCTTTGACGCTCGTGGCCGAGCCGGAAATTACGTCTGAACTTGGACAGAAAATCCCTGAGCAGGTCGGCGCGCGGCTGATGCAGCTTGGCTATAATGTCTATCTCGATGAAACCGTTCCCGGCGCGGTGAAGGGTGTTGCCATGACGCGCAAAGAACCGCGCTTTATCCTTGGCGGCACCTATGAAACCAACCGCCGCGATGTGCCGATCAATCTTCGCATGGTGAATGCGTCGTCCGGCAAGGTGGTCGGGTCTTTCGATTACGTCCTGCCGCGCTACGGCGAATTGCGGGAACTGTCGGAATCGAAGGCAAAAATCTACCGGGTTTCGGAATAATCCCCTTATCCTATCGTGCGTAAAGCACGTGATAGAAATGATACGGTGCGCCGGGCATGTCAACGCACTGAACGCAGCCTTGCGTTCCCGGCATCGTCGTGAAGGTGGTTTCATCGACGGTGTTGGGCGTTGACGGGGAATCATAAAACTGGCGCCCGTTGTCAAAGCGGCCCAGCGCGCCGATGTTGATACAGCTTCCGGGGTCGTTTCCAGCTGCCGCGACCGCGCCGGTGTCTTCGGGCTGCGCGCCGCCCTGCTGGTTCAATTCGTTGATCTTCTGGCAGAAGGCTTGCGTGACGTTGGGCAGAACGGCCACCAGATCGGCCTTGTCCGATCCAACCTGCGGCAGGCTGGTTCCGGCATAGAATTCCCACGCGCTGCCATCATTGATCCCGGCTGGCGGTTCCCGGTAATTCGCTGCGCCGCCGTTTTTGTGAAAGACTTGATCCGTGGGATCGGCGTCTGCCGAGAGGTCGCCGTAATCGGCGTTGGCATCGGGATGGGCGAAGCGGATATCGACCTCGCTTTTGGTGTTTTGCTGCATGATGAACATAACCGCGCGCTCCAGTTCCGAGGCATAACGTTGCACCTCGCTGGCGCGGATAATCAGGGTTTCGCGGTCGATATGCGTGCCCTCCTGCCTTCCTGTCATCTGGATTGCTGCGGTCAGTGCGCCGATCAGAACGACGGCGATAAGCACCATGAACAGGACGTTGCCGCTTTCGCCGTGTTTACGGTGCCTGATTTGAACTTTTTTTTCTGACAAGTGGCGCATGGTTTAATGCAACGGGACCGGCAGGCAGTCCTTGAGGTATGAACAGGCTTCGAAAGCCTGGGCGCGTGTATAGCCGCTGACGCGCCCACGGAAAATCCATCCTCCCGCCGTGCTTACCGGTGCGATCAGCGCTTGACCGCCGGACAGGTGGGCGGGAAGCTCGGCCAGCGCCTTGCTGATCATGCGGTCGGTCTTGTCGCGGCTTGCAAAGGCGCCGACCTGAATAGCCCAAGCCTGCTCATCTGCCGGGGCGGCAGTAGCCGGCGGCTTTAGGAATTGCGGCGCTGCGGCAGGTGTTGGCGAGGGCTTGACCTCATGAACGACCATGACGGTTTCATCGTGGCCAAGGCTTGCTATTTGTGTGTATTTTTCAGGCACTTCCTCGCCCTTTAGCGCCGCTATCGCAATTAACCCCGTTTCGATACGTCTTGAAACGGCCGGGTCGGAATCGCCTTCGCCGATCATGCGGCTGAACATATCTTCTGTCTGAACAGCCGGGTTAAGCTGCGCCCACTTGGTGGCTTGCCCGTCCGTTCCTTCAGAAGAATCGCCCATGTTGCCCAGCGATTGCAGGGCGACAAGAATAGCGGGCTTGCGGGGTGGTACGGGTATTTTAACCTCGGCCACGGGCGTGCTTTCCTCGACTTTGGCAAATCCCTGATCGAGAAGCTCGGCCATGTGGCGGTTTCTGGATTGCGAGGTGCGGCCGCCGAAAACCACGCCGATCAGGCGCGTATTGCGGCGCACCGCCGAAGCCACAAGATTAAAACCCGAAGGCTGGATATAGCCTGTTTTCATACCATCCATGCCGATATAGGTTTCCATCAGGCGGTTATGATTGCGGTGTGTATGCCCGGCATAGGTAAAATTCTTGGTCGAGAAATACCTGTAATAGCTTGGGTAACGGGTGATGACCGTGCGGGCCAGCTTGGCCATATCGCGGGCCGAGCTGATTTGCTGCGGATGGTGAAGGCCGGAAGCGTTAATGAAAGTCGTCTGGCTCATGCCGAGTTCGCGCGCCCTTTGCGTCATCTTTTTGGCGAAGTTTCTTTCGCTGCCGCCCAGTTTTTCTGCGATGGCCACGGCAATGTCATTGGCGGATTTGGTTACAAGCGCATAGATGGCATCCTCGACCTTGATGGTAGAGCCCTCCGAAAGGCCAAGTTTGCTGGGGACCATATTGGTTGCATGCCTGGATATGCGGATTTTTGATTGCAGAGTAAGTTCGCCGCGTTCGACCGCCTCAAAGAGCATCAGAAGGGTCATGATTTTGGTCAGGGAAGCCGGGTGCAGTCTTTTGTCGGGGTTGTTCTGGCTTAGAATCTGCCCGGTCTGGGCGTCCATGACGATAGACGCGTAGCGGGGATTTCCCTTGGCATAACCGTGCCGAGGGGCGACGGTTACAAAAAGCGAGAAAATGAGGGCAAGCGCCAGTATGCAGGAAATTTTCCGTTTTATATCAACAATTTGAATAAAAAAACGGGAGGCTCGAGTCATAGGCTGGCTCATTCTCTCATCTGATGTTACAATATTGACGTCAAACGGCGTTAAAGCCGGGCAGCTTCCAATACTTAATCTTACTAAGAATTAATCTTTGTGTCCAATATCTACTTGGGAAAAGCAGGATTTTGTGCACTGCAAAAAATCCTTGACGTTGCGGTAGGCAGGTGGTAGTTTGAGACAGAATTTGTGCAGTGCAAAAATACAGGCGTAGGCGGGGAAGGTTGATATGGCTGTAAAGGCAAAGAAAATAAAGAAGGCGGCTTTGCCCGCGAAGAAGCTGCAAAGAGCAGCGGCAAATGCTGAAGGAATATGGGTTAATACCGGCAATGGCGCTGCGATCGGGATTATTTCAGGCAACTCTTCCTCCGGGACCGGGCGGCGTTTGCTGCAAGGGCCGAAGGATAAAACAGCAACAATGGAGACGATGATGACAAAAGGAAAAGCACAGATGGATAGAGCGGCACAGGATGCTGCAAGCTTTGGCCGGGACAACGCCGAAGCCATGATGAAATTCGGCCAGACCTTTGCGAAAGGGTTCGAGGAGATTATGCGCGAAGCCGCAGCAATCGCGCAGACTTCCGCTGAAAAGCAGGCCCAGTTCGTCAAGCAGGCCATGAGCACCAAGACGCTCAATGAATGGGCCGAAGTGCAGAACAAAATGGCGCAGGCCAATTTCGACGACTTCATGGAAGGCGCAACAAAAATCTCGGAGCTGAGCGTCAAGCTTCTGACCGAAAGCTTCGAGCCTTTCAGCAACCAGATGAACGAAGTCATGAAAAAGGCCGGGGCCGGTATCTGCGCCGCTTAAGTATTTGACATAGTTGTTAATTTTAAAGCGGGGCCGCGTTGTGTGGCCCCGTTTTTGCAGGTTCGACCCTGGAGCAATTATCATGTTGAGACTCTGTCAAAAGAATTGATAAAATGGTAGAAAGGCCTATATTTTAGGGATCAGACCATGATCGTCATTCAAAAAATACTGTCCGAAAAATGCCACGACGAGCCGGATTTTGCCGGCCCGGGGCATGAGGACGAGGATAATGACGGCGGGCAAAAACCCGGCGAGCAAACCGGCATTATCCTGAAATCCCGGCCCAAGACCAAAAAGCCGTCTATGTATAAGGTTCTTATCCTGAACGACGACTACACGCCGATGGAATTCGTCGTGCATGTGCTGGAGAGCTATTTCAACAAAAACCGCCAGGAAGCCACCGACATCATGCTCCATGTTCACCGGCGCGGGGTGGGGATTTGCGGCATCTTCACGTATGAGATCGCCGAAACCAAGGTCGCGCAGGTCATGGATTTCGCCCGCGCCAACGAACAACCCCTCCAGTGCACGATGGAGAAGGAGTAAATGCTCTCACGCAATCTTGAACAAACGCTGCACAGGGCGCTCGCGGCGGCGAATGAGCGGCGGCACGAATTCGCCACGCTCGAACATCTTTTGCTGGCGCTGACGGACGATCAGGACGCCATGGCGGTGCTGCGCTCCTGCGGCATCAGCCTGCCCGATCTCCGCGACCAGCTTGAGCAGTATATCCAGCGCGAGCTTGGCTATCTGGTGAACAAGGATTCCGAGGAAGCCAAGCCCACAACGGCTTTCCAGCGTGTGCTCCAGCGCGCCGCCATCCATGTGCAATCTTCGGGCCGGGAAGAGGTTACGGGCGCGAACGTGCTTGTGGCGCTGTTTTCCGAGCGCGAAAGCCATGCGGTTTACTTCCTGCAGGAACAGGACATGACGCGCTTTGACGCGGTGAATTATATTTCGCATGGCATCGCCAAGGTGCCCTCGCAGGGTGACACTTCGCGCACGCCGCGCGGTACGCAGGAAAGCGAGACGCAGCAAACAAAAACCGGATCGGATGCGCTCGAAGCCTATTGCACGAATTTGAACGAAAAGGCGCGCAAGGGCAAAATCGATCCGCTGATCGGGCGCGAGTCCGAAGTTGACCGCACGATCCAGATCCTTTGCCGCCGCAGCAAGAACAATCCGCTTTATGTCGGCGATCCGGGCGTTGGAAAGACCGCAATTGCCGAAGGTTTGGCCAAGCGCATTGTCGATGGCGATGTGCCGGACGTTTTGAAAGACGCGACGATCTACTCGCTCGATATGGGTAATCTTCTGGCCGGGACGCGTTATCGCGGCGACTTCGAGGAGCGCATTAAGGCGGTTCTGACCGAGCTTGAAAAAATCAACGGCTCGATTTTGTTTATCGACGAAATTCATACTGTTATTGGCGCGGGCGCGACCAGTGGCGGCGCGATGGATGCCTCTAACCTGTTGAAGCCCGCACTGTCCAGCGGCGCGCTGCGCTGCATGGGCTCGACGACTTATAAAGAATACCGCAATTATTTTGAAAAGGACCGCGCTTTGGTCCGCCGCTTCCAGAAGATCGATGTGTACGAGCCGAGCGTTGCGGACGCGGTTAAAATTCTCATGGGCCTCAAGCCGCATTACGAGAGCCATCACAAAATCAAATATACGGATGAAGCGATCAAAGCGGCGGTCGAATTGTCGAACAAATATATCGGCGACCGCAAATTGCCCGACAAGGCCATCGACATTATCGACGAGGTTGGCGCGGCGCAGATGCTGGTGCCTGCGGAGAAGCGCAAAAAGATAATAGATGTGAAAGACATCGAGGGCGTTGTTGCGGCTATCGCCCGTATTCCGGCGCAGACCATGACCAAGGACGATAAAACGGCGCTGCAAAATCTTGAGCGCGATCTGAAGACCATGGTTTACGATCAGGACAAGGCGATCGACGTTCTTTGCGATTCCATCAAGATGGCCCGCGCCGGATTGCGTGATGGTGAAAAGCCGATTGGTTCCTATCTGTTTTCCGGCCCGACGGGCGTCGGTAAAACCGAAGTGGCGCGGCAGCTTGCCAAGACATTGGGCGTTGAATTGCTGCGCTTTGATATGTCCGAATACATGGAGCGCCACAGCGTCTCCCGCCTGATCGGCACGCCGCCTGGCTATGTCGGGTTCGAGCAGGGAGGCCTGCTGACCGATAAGGTCGACCAGCATCCTCATTGCGTATTGCTCCTGGATGAAATCGAAAAGGCGCATCCCGATTTGTACAATATTTTGCTGCAGGTGATGGACTACGGCAAGCTGACCGACAATAACGGCAAAACGATAGATTTCAGAAACGTCATTCTGGTCATGACCACTAATGCCGGGGCTCAGGAAATGGCGCGCTCGCCAGTGGGTTTCGAGCGCGATGTGCGCGTCGAGGAAGACATGGAGGCGATCAACAAGATGTTCTCGCCGGAGTTTCGCAACCGTCTTGATGCGATCGTGCCGTTCCAGAACCTCAAACCCGAAACGGTCGAGCGCGTCGTCGATAAATTCATCATGCAGCTTGAAGCGCAGCTTGAGGGTAAGGGCGTAGAGATCGAACTCACGGACGCTGCCCGCAAGCATCTGGCCGAAACCGGTTACGATCCGACGATGGGCGCCCGCCCGCTGGCGCGCAAGATACAGGAAAAGATCAAGCGCCCTCTGGCGGAGGAAATCCTGTTCGGAAAACTTTCAGGCGGCGGCGTGGTGACGGTCGATTTCCTGGACGGGTCGCTGAAATTCACCTACGAATCCGCAACGCCGCAAAAACCAAAGGATAGCGGCGATACGAAATCCGAAGAAGTTACAGAAGAAATTCCGGAATAATTCGAGTCTGAATTCAATCAAAGCGCACAACAAACACAAAGTCGTCACCCCTGTGGTGAGCGAAAAACCGCAGGTTTTTTGCGAACTTAAACAACGGGGGTCCAGAAAAAGAGCGCGGCTTAGCCGCGCACATATTGTGCTGGATCCCCGCCTGCGTTACGCCGCTTTTCAAGCGGCTTCACTTGCGGGGATGACGGATGTAGGTTCTATCGCACAACCAAAACCTGATAATAGTGATAGCTGCCGGGCATGGCGAGGCAGGCGGCATCCTGCTTGTAACATCCGGTAAGTTTCCCATCCAGTTCGTTTACGGCATTGCCGATCGCGCCGCCATCGGCGTAGGAACCGGTGAATTTTCCGCCCCAACTGCAATCAACATCTTCCGGCGCATCACCAGACGGGTTGGTGATTCCCAGTTTTTCGTTGATCGCAAGGCAGACGTCCTGCTGTACGAACGGCACGAAAAACGTCAGTTCTTCGTTGTCGGTGGCATCGCTGAGGCATGTTGTGTAATCGCCATCGGGCAGAGTGTCGACGCAGACAGTCCCGTTGAAAAGCATCTGGCCGTAGCTGGCATTGCCGGAAAACGACGAATCCAGCCATCTTGTTTCCGGCACGATATAGGTCAGGCCGCCGCCAGCTTGCTCGAAGACGTTGCAGGTATCATCACCCGGCGCACCGGCGTTTGTGTATCCGGCGACGGTGGCGTTTTCAAAGCTGATCTGCGTGACTGTGCAATTGTTGGAAATACGGATATTCTGCACGGCCTCGCGCATCTTGCGGCCGTATTCGATGATCTCATCGGCGCGCAGGGCCGCCGTTTCCTCGCCGATATTTGTCGATCCGCCGCGCATCATGTTGCTGACGGCGTAGCCCAGCGCCGCGAACAAAGCCACGGCGATCAGGATAATAAAAAGCGCACTGCCCTTTTGACCCGAATTGTTCATTGCTTTTTTCTTTCCAGAACCGCCGCGAAAAACCCGTCTGTGCCGTGGTGGCGCGGTGTAAGGCGCATATACGGATTGCCAAAGCGTTCATCCACCGGAACTATTTTATACTCTTCGTGGGCTTTCAGGAAGGCTTCGATCTGGTTTTCATTTTCTTCTTTAAAAAGAGAGCAGGTCGCATAAACCAGCCGCCCGCCCGGTTTGACGACGGGCGCGATTTTGGCAAGGATTTCGCTTTGTACTTTGACTAGTTCATCCAATCCGGGGCCGTAGCTTTGCCAGCGCATATCCGGGTTGCGCCGCCATGTGCCCGAACCCGTGCAGGGAACGTCGGCCAGCACGACATCGAAGGTGCCTTTTTGCCGGCGCAGCCATTTGCGGTGGCGCTCTTCGGACAGCGCACGCACTTCGATAATGTCCGCAAGGCCGGATTTTTTAAAACGCATTTTACCCTTGGCCAAACGCTTTTCATCATTGTCGGTGGCGACGATGCGGCCCTTGCGCTGCATCGCGGCGGCCAGCGCCAGCGTCTTGCCGCCCGCGCCCGCGCAGTAATCCAGAACCTGCATGCCGGGCTTCGCGCCGCAGACATAGGCGATGAGCTGCGAGCCTTCGTCCTGTATCTGGATGTATCCTTTTGTCAGGGCTTTGGTTTTGGACAAGAACGATTTTTCCTTGCAGCGTAAACCCCACGGGGAGTAGGGGGTTTCAAGGGTTTCCACGCCATCTTTTTCTAACGATTTTTTGACTTCGTCGCGGTTTGCGCTCCAGATATTCACGCGTAGGTCAAGCGGCGCGGGGTCGATCATGGCTTCCATTTCGGCCCTGAAATCCTTGCCGAATATCTCGCGCAGCTTTTCTTCATGTTCCGGCGGGCATTCGGTGCGCACGGCTTCGGGCATATCGGTGCCGATGAAAGGCTTTCCTTCGAGTTTTTTAATGAGGATGCGTTCCTGTTCATCCAGAGTTGCCGGAGAGTGCTTGGAGCCGTCGAACAGATCGTCCATTCTTTTTTCGCCCGCTCCCTCGGCCAGAACCAGATAGGCCAAAACATAAAGCCGCGGCGTGTCACCCGCGCCCGATTTTTTCAGCCACCAGTTCAAACGCGCCTGCGCCCTGATAATGCCGTATACGCGCTCGGCGATATTGGCGCGGTCCTTGGCCCCGATATAGCGGCGCGGGCGCATGTAATCACCCACGATGGTATCCATCGGCAC
>DIHF01000079.1 GCA_002420015.1 Micavibrio sp. UBA5703 | reverse complement strand
TTTCAAGGATAAGCCATATAGTATGTGCAGTCAAGTATATAATAAGGAAATTTTTCCTATACTGTCGTCATGCGGAATATGGGCAAAGAAAAGACGGGAACGAGAAGAAACACAACAAAGGACATAACCCACTTCAAAAATAAAAAAATGACGAACGAACTGACTAACTCGAATAACAGCTATAGATCAATGTGATGCGGAGGATTTTTAGCCCGTTTTTGTCAGGCGGGCGGCGTAGAAACCATCCATCCCCCCATGCGGGGCGAGGTGAAACGGCAGGATTCTCAGATCGCCGTTGGCATCAACCAGTTCGGTATAGTTGCCGACCTCGGCAGCGGCAATGGGCACGCGCTGCATATCGGGCCGGGCAGCCAGCAGGCGTTCGATCTGGTCTTCCCCTTCGGCGCGCTGGAGCGAGCAAGTGCAATAAATAAGCAGGCCGCCAACGCCCAGAATATCCGCTGCGTTGTCCAGTAATCTTGCCTGTACGGCTGTGAGGCTCTCCATATCCTGCGCGGTTTTCAGGTGCAGGATATCCGGGTGGCGGCGAATGGTTCCGGTTGCAGTGCACGGCGCATCGAGCAAAATTCGCTGCGGCGCTTGCCCGTCCGCAGGTTGCCATTGCGAGGCGTCTGCGGCGGCAATTTCAACCTTATCTGCAAGACCGAGCCGCGCAAGGTTTTCCTCCAGCCGCTTAAGCCTCTGCGCCGAACGGTCGAGCGCCGTGACGAAAGCACCCATCGCGGCCATCTGGACGGTCTTGCCGCCCGGCGCAGCGCACAGGTCGATGACGTGCTTTCCTTCGAGCGGCCCGAAGAGTTTTGCGGGCAGAGCGGCCGCCGCATCCTGCACCCACCATGCGCCGGAATCGTATCCTTCCAGTTCCTGCACAGGCCCACCTCCGGCGCGGCGCAGCGTTCCAGTGGAAAGTTCCGAAGCCTTCAGCGCGTTGCCCCAAAAGTTCTTCGATCCCGGGTCTTTCACCGTAATATCAAGCGGCGCTTCGGCCAGATTGGCCGTGGCAATCTCGGCGGCAAGGCGCAAATCGTAGTCCTTGATCCATATCTTCAAAAGCCATTCGGGCGTGTTGATGCGGGCTTCGTCCTGACGCGGAACCAGTTCCTTGTACGTGCGCGTGATGTTGCGCAAAACGGCGTTGGCAAAGCCCTTCTGGCCTTCCATTCCGGCCATCTCGACCAGCCTCACCGACGTATCGACCGAGGCGTGATCCGGCACCTCCATGAACACTATCTGCGTCACGCCCAGGCGCAGGATATTAGCAATCGTGCGGTTCCTGAGCGATCCGGGCCGATCCAGATTGCGTTCGATCAGATCGTCGATCTGGCCGAGGCGGCGAAGCGTCGTCGCCACCAGCATACGCACAAAGCCACGGTCGCGCTGTGGCAGGGCGCGGAACTTGTCGCTGTTTTCCAACGCCGCATCAAGAGGTTGTTTTTGCACAAGAACGGTCTCGAGCAAGGTGAGCGCGGCGCGGCGCGCAGCCATGTTATCCGTTGCGCCTTCCGCGTTTTCTGTAAGTGCCTTTGCACTCATTTACGATGCCTGTTTTTTGTCAGCCGCAGCGGCGTTGATGATCTTGTCTTCAAGATCGCAGCTATGTTCAATGATCTGCGCGTAAAGCTTGCGGATGAAATCGGCATCAAGCCCACTTTCGGCAGCCATCTTCGCGGCGTTCTCGCGCACCTCTTCCACGCGGTCGGGCAGCGTAGCGGCAATACCGCGTGCGGCCTTGAGCGCGCCGACCTCCTCGATCACGTCATAGCGCTGGCGCAGCAAATCGATGATCTGCCTGTCCAGCGTATTGATCCGTGCGCGGTAAGGTTTCAGTATTTCCATGATAGGTGTTTTCTTATCACTTATTTTGCCCTAAATATAGAGATATGAACATGGAAAAGCCAAGCCCCGAAAACCAGAAAACGCAAGACAAAACGCCCCCGGAAACCCAAATTCAAAAGGAATTTGGCGGCTTTGAAGCCAAAAAACTGCCCGAGCCGACCCGTTTCGGCGACTGGGAAGTCGGTGGCCGTTGCAGCGATTTTTGAGTAGAATAAGCCTATGGTCTTTATAACCAAGCTATCCTCATTGATGTCATCCCGAGCGAAGCCGCGCCAAAGGCGAGGCGAAGCCGAGGGATCTTGTCATTACGATATGCCGAAGATCCCTCCGCTCGCGCTAACGCGCTCGGTCGGGATGACAACAAAGGATATATTTCGATGGACTTTCAGACCCTTGTTTCTGGCTTGCATACTTCTTCATCCTGTTTTTACTACATTCCCGGCCACAGCCCAGCAAACGAACCTTCCTGTCGTCCTGGAACTTTTCACCTCCCAAGGCTGCGCCGATACACCGGCGGCAGATGGCCTCGCAACAAACCTTGTATCCGACAAGGATAAAAACGTGACCGTCCTGACCTGCCACCTCAGTCTCATGGATATTGGCGGCTGGAAAGATACCCTTGCCAACAAGGACTGCGACTCACGGCGAAGGAGATACGCCAAAGCGTTGAAAATTCCCACTGCGCAAGTCCCGCAATTCGTCATCAACGGCGCTTACGACACGATCGGTCAGAACAACAAGGATGTTTACGACCTCATAGACAAAGCGCGCAGTACGGACTATATCGGCAGCATCGGCCTGAAGCTGGGCGCGGATACGCTGGATATCGCCCTGCCGGAAAAAGAAAAATTCGAGAAGACTGCCGAAATCTGGCTTTTCGCTTTCGACCGCGAGCATGTCGTCGATATCAACGCCGGACAAAACGCCGGGTCGTGCATCAAATACGTCAATGTCGTGAAGCACATCGTCAAGGTCATGTACTGGAAAGGTCCGGCTACAAACTACACGATGGATTTAAAACTTGTGCCCGGCGACGGTTATACGGTCATTGCGCAGGAAATCGGGCAGGGAAAAATACTCGCCGCGAGTACGGTAATCAGGGAAGAAAAAGTACTTATAAATTCAAATCCATAATAACCGGCACATGATCCGAAGGCTTTTCCCAGTCGCGGGCTTTTGCGATGATTTCATGTGATTTCAGATGTTTTTTCAGCGGCTGCGTCACCCAGATATGATCCAGCCTGCGGCCGCGATTTGATTTTTTCCAGTCGTGATTGCGGTACGACCACCACGTATAGCATTTTTGATCTTCCGGCACGAAATGCCGCGCCGTATCGATCCAGTCCAGAGATTTTTGCATCTTGGCAAGCCGCGTCACTTCCGGCTCGGTATGTGACACCACATTCAAAAGCTGTTTATGCGACCAGACATCATGCTCGCCGGGTGCTATATTGAAATCGCCGAGCGCCACAAGCCTGTCGTTTGCTGCGTAATTCTTTTTAAACCATCCCGTCATCTCATCGACGAAATCCAGCTTATGCGCGTATTTGTCGTTGATCTTGGGGTCCGGTTCATCGCCCCCGGCGGGAATATAAAGATTGTGAAGCTCGAATTTGGGAAACTTCACGGCGATATGGCGGCAATCTTCGCGCCCCACACGGTGATGAATATCGGTGGCGGAAAACGGCAGGCGCGAGAGAATCGCCACGCCGTTATAGCCCTTCATGCCGTGAATATGGATGTGTTTATATCCGGCGTTTTTTATATCTTCAAAAGGGAAATGCTCATCCGGCGTTTTTGTTTCCTGCAAACAAATAACGTCGGGACTATGCTCCTTCATCACCCGCAGAACGTGATTGATCCGCAGACGAACCGAATTAATGTTCCATGTCAGAAGGCGCATAAAATCCTATACATTCTGTCCGGCATTGAACACAAGCGCCGCGCCAAGCGCAATAAACGCAAATCCGATAAGGTGCCCGGCGGTAAATTTCTGCCCGAAAAAGAGAACGGCGATCAGGACAAAAACGACAAGCGTTACGACCTCCTGAATCGTCTTGAGTTCGGCCAGAGAATAAAAGCGACTGCCGATGCGGTTGGCAGGAACGGCAAGGCAATACTCGACAAAGGCAATACCCCAGGAAATCAAAACGGCAATCCACAGCGCCGTATGCGGGAATTTAAGGTGGCCGTACCACGCAAAGGTCATAAAGGCGTTTGATGCCACAAGCATAACAACCGGGATCAGAAAACCGAATTGTCCGGCCATCAGATTCTACCCCATCATGCCGGGAAGCTGCGCGCCCTCGGGCAGGCCAAGCTCCTGCATCATTTTTTTCGTTTCCGACTTGATGCGCTCGTCCTTGGCGGCATTGGCGTTGTTGACGGCGGCGGTGACCAGATCCTCAAGCGTGTCCGGATCGTCCGGCGTGATGATGGAGGGGTCGATCTTGATGCTCCTGACCATGCCGCCACAGGTCATGACAACCCTGACCATGCCGCCGCCGGATTCACCCGTAACTTCAATCTCGGCCAGCTTCTCCTGCATTTCCTGAATCTTGAACTGCATTTGCTGGGCCTGCTGCATCATTTTTTGAAAATTTATCATTGCTTTTATCCCTTGTTTTTAACGCCGGTTATTTTTGCATCCGGAAACACTTCCAGAATATCCCGAATGGCAGGAAGTTTCAAAACATCTTCGAATTCTTTTTGCTGGCGCGCCTTTTCCTGTTGGGCCAGCGTCGGCGCGCCCTTGGCCCCCGATACGCTAACCATCCAGCGGCGGCCCGAAAGTGCGCTGAGGCGCTGGCTGATATCCTGCGACAACCGGAGCGGCGCTTCCGGCTCCAGATTAATCTCAAGCTTGCCCTGTTCCAGCTTCACAAGATGCACAAACTGCGCGACCTGTCCGGCCAGTAGATATTCGTTACCCTCCTGCAGCAGCGCCACAATATCCTCAAGGCTGTGAACGGCCCTTTCGCTATATGTTTCTGTGTGCGGCGCTGAAACTTGTACCGGGGCCGCAGCCGCGCTTCCCCTTGCCATGGGCGCAGTTTCACGCGGCGGCGCATAGGAAGATGAGGGCGAAGCGCCCTGATTGGAAACGGGCTGATCCTTGAGCTTTTTAATCAGGTCCGCCGGATCGGGAAGATCGGCGGCATAGACCAGACGGATAATCACCATCTCGGCGGCGGTTTGCGGGCTTGGCGCGATATTCACCTCGCCCAGACCTTTCAACAATAACTGCCACGACTTGCCAAGCGTCGGCATACTCAGCTTCCCGGCCAGATCCTTTGCGCGGCGGATCATGTCGGCGGAAAGGCTTTGCTTCATTTCGCCCGCTTCCGGCACGGCGCGGAGCCGCGTCAAAACATGTGTCAGGTCGAGCAAATCCTGAATCACAACCGCCGGATCGGCACCGTTCCTGTGAAAATCCTCCATCAGCGCCAGCGCCCCCGGCATATCACCCGTCAGCGCCCGTTCCAGCAAATCCATGGATTTCGCGCGGTCGGCAAGACCCAGCATCGCGCCCACCTGCGCGGCCGTGATTTCTCCGTTCGCCAGCGCAATCGCCTGATCGAGCAGCGAAAGCCCGTCGCGAACCGAGCCGTCGGCGGCGCGTGCGATCATTGAAATCGCCTCGTCCTCTGCGCCGACCTTTTCCAGTCCGCAAATCTTCCGGTAATGCATGCTCAATGTTTCTTCGTCCACGCGGCGCAGGTCAAAACGCTGGCAACGCGAAAGAACCGTCACCGGAACCTTGCGGATTTCGGTAGTAGCGAAAATGAATTTCACATGCTCCGGCGGCTCCTCCAGCGTCTTGAGCAGGGCGTTGAACGCCTGCTTCGACAGCATGTGCACCTCGTCGATGATGTAAACCTTGTAGCGCGCTTCGCTGGGCGCATAGCGCACGCCGTCCAGAATTTCGCGGATATCGTCGACGCCCGTGCGCGTCGCGGCGTCCATTTCCATCACGTCCGGGTGGCGGTCCTCGGCAATAGCGCGGCAGAGCTGGCAATCATCCGTCGGGCCAGCCGTGGGGCCAGCCTTGCCGTCGGGTCCGGTGTAATTCAGCGCCTTGGCGATAATCCGCGCCGTCGTGGTCTTGCCCACGCCCCGCACACCCGTCAGCATAAAGGCATGCGCCACGCGCCCCGACTGGATGGCATTGGTCAGCGTCCGCACCAAGGCATCCTGGCCGATCAATTCATCGAAATTCCGGGGGCGGTATTTGCGCGCCAGAACGCGGTAAGGAAGCTGCTTTTCACTCATGTACTTTATGTAGAATGATTCCCGGCCCGCTGGCAAGGCTATAAGGAGGAGGCAAAGGGTGGAAGGCCGGACACGACCCGATAGAATTTCGTTACGGCTGCTGCCTTTCGGCCCTGACCGGGTTGGCGAACTCACCGCCCGCGCCGACCTTCCGGTTATGGGGTATAAGGGCTGAAGACTGTATTTGCAAGTCTCGATAAGATAACACGTACAACCACAGCTTCAGATGTCTTTGAAAAGCCACGACAAGCAGGCCCAAAATATCTTATTGACATATTACATATAATTGTATATCTTTAACGCCATCAACCAAAGGAACAGAAGATGAAAAAGCATCACCCGGAACAACAAGATGGCGAAATCTATATGGGGAACGGGAATTTTGGCCCTACGCCTATGGGTACCAGTATTTTTGATGACGAACCAATTCAATCCTCATGGCGCACCCTCCGGGTTGGCAATGTTGCCCTCGATAAAAGCGGTAGCCCTATTGAAGATTGCCCAGAATTAAAACCGTTTTTTATTGAGGCGGCAGAAGTACAAAATAAGATCAATCATTTAAAGCAAGCAGTCGAACCAAACAACTTTGAGATTACTTGTCTGCAAGAGATGATTCATTCAGGAACACTGTCTTCATACGACCCAGGGTAACCCCTACTAAGATTTTGTTATTCCCTGCCGATATTTTAGTGTAAGACTGCTGCGGCATGAAAAAACCCGCGCGAAAAGTGAAAGAGTCCCCGAAAATCGGCATCGTCAGCCTCGGCTGCCCGAAGGCGCTGGTTGATTCCGAACGCATCATGACGCAGCTTCGCTCCGAGGGGTACACATTCTCCCCCACCCATGCCGATGCCGACGTTGTGATCGTCAACACCTGCGGCTTTCTCGACAGCGCCAAAGAAGAATCTCTTTCCGCCATCGGCGATGCGCTGAAGGAAAACGGCAAGGTCATCGTGACGGGTTGCATGGGTGCCAAGCCCGAAGACATCACGAAGGTCCATCCGAAAGTTCTGGCCGTTACCGGGCCGCATAAATACGACGAAGTCGTGGGCTACGTGCACGAAGCCGTGCCGCCGCTGCACGACCCGTTCGTGGATCTGGTGCCTGAGGCGGGCTTAAAGCTCACGCCGCCGCATTACGCTTATCTGAAAATTTCCGAAGGCTGCAACAACCG
>DIHF01000016.1 GCA_002420015.1 Micavibrio sp. UBA5703 | reverse complement strand
GAAGATGATACCTCTACCGCCAAATCCATCGAGTTGATGCTTAAATCCGAAGGTTATGTCGTCGATACCGCCGATCTCGGAGAAGACGGCATGGAAATCGGCAAGCTCTACGATTACGACATTATCATCCTCGATCTGATGCTGCCGGACATGGACGGTTACGACGTGCTCAAGCACCTGCGCGATTCAAAGATCGAGACGCCGATTTTGATTCTTTCGGGCCTTACCGAGTTGGATAATAAATTGAAAGGGCTGGGCTACGGGGCCGACGACTACCTGACCAAGCCGTTCGACAAGCGCGAGCTGGTAGCCCGGATTCAGGCTATCGTGCGCCGCAGCCAGGGCCACTCGCAAAGCGTTATCCAGACGGGCCGCGTTACCGTCAATCTCGACAGCCGCACCGTCGAGGTCGACAGCAAGCCGCTGCACTTAACGGGTAAGGAATACGGCATTATCGAGCTGCTCTCCCTGCGCAAGGGCACGACCCTGACCAAGGAAATGTTCCTCAACCACCTATACGGCGGCATGGACGAGCCGGAGGTGAAGATCATCGACGTGTTCATCTGTAAGCTCCGCAAGAAGCTGGCCGATGCGACCGACGGCAGCAACTATATCGAAACTGTCTGGGGCCGGGGCTATGTCCTGCGCGATCCGGAAGAGGAAAAGAAGAAGCGCGCCGCCGCGGCGAACGCGTAAAGCTACAGGAAGACTCAAAGACGCGAAGTCCTTACCTTTTTCGTCACCCCGGTGGAAACCGGGGTCTATCCGTAGGTGCCCTAATTTTCAATGGATCCCGGCTTTCGCCGGGATGACGATAGGGGGGAAGGGATAGCAAAAAGGGAGTAAAGGGTTATGCATTGCAGAAATTGCAATGCAGGTAAAAAAATATTGCAATGCTCTTTTCTCCCATATAGGTTATGCCTGTTTTTTAACCTATCCGGACCTCACAACAAGGAGTGCGTAAGATGTCTAAGTTTACACTGGCAGAATATATATGGATGGACGGCGCGGTGCCGACCCGCTATTTGCGGTCGAAGGCGCGTGTTGTCAATGTCGGCAAAAACCCCTCGATTGAGGACTTTCCCGAGTGGAGCTTTGACGGTTCCTCGACCGGGCAGGCGCATGGCCATGATTCCGACTGCATTCTGAAGCCGGTGGCCTTTGTTACCGACCCCATTCGCGGCGAGGGCAATTTCCTGGTGATGGCCGAGGTTCTTTCGCCCGAAGGCGAAATTCACGAGTCCAACTCCCGCGCACAGCTCCGTGCCGTTCTGGATGCGGGCGCGGCAGCGCATGAGCCGTGGGCCGGGTTCGAGCAGGAATATACCCTGTTTGCCAACCGCGTGCCGCTGGGCTGGCCGGAGCATGGCTTCCCGGCACCGCAGGGGCCGTATTATTGCGGCGTCGGTGCCGATGAGGTGTTCGGCCGTGAGATCGTCGAAGAACATGCCAAGCTGTGCCTTGAAGCCGGACTGACCTATTACGGCCTGAACGCCGAGGTGATGCCGGGCCAGTGGGAGTTTCAGATCGGCTATCGCGGCGACCCGAAAGAGCCTTGCGACGTTCTGACGATGGCCGATCAGGTCTGGTTCGGTCGCTGGCTGCTGTACCGCGTTGCCGAGGATTACGGCGTGGTTGTTTCCACCGACAACAAGCCGGTCAAGGGCGACTGGAACGGGGCGGGGATGCACACCAACTTCTCGACCAAGGAAACCCGCGATCCCAAAAAGGGCCGCGAAGCCATCAATAAGGCTATCAAGGCGCTTCAGGGCAAGCATGCCGAGCACATCGCTCTTTACGGCGCAAGGCTGGCCGAGCGTCTGACCGGGCGTCACGAGACCTGCGATATCAATACCTTCAGGGCCGGCGCTGCCGACCGGGGGGCTTCGATCCGCATTCCGCGTCCTGTCGAGATTAAGGGTTATGGATACTTTGAGGACCGCCGTCCGGGTGCTAATGCCGATCCGTATCTGGTGGCGGCACGCCTGTGCACGACCGTTTGTGGCGTGGACGAGTCGGTCATGAAGTTCAGAAGCTGGCCCCGTGAACAGAGCCAGTTTGCCATAGCGGCGGAATAATCGACGTTAAGCCTTACATTAAAGAAGCGCCCTAATCGGCGCTTCTTTTTATTTTTAAACAATGAGTTAAAGGTCGTAGTTGGTGTGATATATTAAATAGTGGCCTGTGTTAAGCATCCGATGCTTATAGTTGCTTAAAATAACGATCAGTCACTTCGTCATCACACGCTTTATGCGTGTGATCCATGGATTGCACGGACAAGCCGTGCAAGGACGGTGTTTAATAGATTGGGGGCTTAATTTAAGTGAGTTTATTTACCATAAATAATAAAAGCATAAATATAATCAATTTGTTAACCTTTATGCTGTAAAAATATACCTGAACAGGCGAGTCATACCGGGCTACACTTCGTTTCCTTTCTGCGTAAGAAATCCATAATTTTAAAGTTAGTTGAGCGCGATGAAACCAGGCGACCATAAGGCAAAAAACTCACCTTCCTCCGGCAAAGGCGGGGCGTCGCATGACTTATCGATGCCCGATATAGATATTACAGGCGAGGAAATCGGAGGGGCGCAGCTTCCGGTCCAGTACGCAAAGCCCAAAGTTCATAAAGAACAGCAGCAAAGTCAGGGCGCTGTACAAAAATCATACAGAGACATTAACGTCAGGGGCGAAAGCGGCGGGGCTGCCGGCGAAGAAAGCGCCAAGGGGCGTATCGGCGACCGTCTTGTGTCTATGGGCATTATTACGGCAGACCAGCTTAACGTTGCCCTTCAGGAGAAAAAAATATCCGGAAAGATGTTGGGGTCGGTGCTGGTCGATCTTGGTTTTATCGATCAGGAAACACTGACGGCCTTTCTGGCTGAATCGTCCGGCTTTGAAGTTTTTGACGCCAAGCACACGATCGTCGATGGGGATGCACTGAACCTTCTTAAAAAAGAAGAAGCGATGAAATACAAGGTCTTGCCGGTCGCCATTTCCGGCAAGGAAATCCGCGTGGCCATGCTGGACCCGTACGATGTGGTGGCGCTTGATACGTTAAGACGTTTGTTTCCTAAGGGCTTGCAGATCGTTCCTCTGGTTACGACCGCCAAGGTTCTGGCTGATGCTATCGATGCTTCTTACGGTTATGCAAGCTCTATCAATGCGATATTGAAAGAACTTGAAGAAAATAAAGAGCAGGCCGATGTCGCAACACTGGATGAAAATCAGGCATTTTCCCATCCAATTGTCAGGCTGGTGAATGCGCTTGTTTTTGATGCGGTCAAGATGGGCGTTTCGGACCTTCACTTTGAGCCGGAAGATAACTTTGTCCGCGTCAGATACCGTCTGGACGGCGTTCTTTTTACCGCCCAGATCCTGCACAAGCAGCACTGGAGCGGCATTTCCCAGCGTATCAAGATCATGTCGCAGCTTAACATCGCCGACAAGCTGACACCGCAGGACGGGCGTTTCGGTATGAATGTGGGCGGCCGTGAAGCGGATTTCCGGGTTTCTTCGCTTCCCACAGTATTTGGCGAAAACATCGTTTTGCGCGTTCTGGACAAGAGCGCCAGCATCGTGCCGCTCGAAAAGCTGGGCTTCAGCGAACATAACAAAAAGTTGATCAAAAATGCGCAGGAGCGACCCGAGGGCATTATCATCGTGACCGGCCCGACCGGAAGCGGTAAGACCACGTCGCTTTACTCAATGCTCAATGAAATCAATCAAGTGGATGTCAATATTCAGACTCTGGAAGATCCGGTCGAATATTCCCTGCCCATGATCCGCCAGACACCTGTGCGCGAGGGCGTGCTTGAATTTGCCGATGGTATCAGGGCGCTGCTCAGGCAAGACCCGGACATCATCTTTATCGGCGAGATCCGCGACCAGACAACGGCGGAAATGGCGCTTAAAGCCGCTATGACCGGACATCAGGTTTATACGTCGCTGCACACAAACGATTCATTCGGCGCGATTCCGCGTATTCTGGACCTTGGATTGAAGCCCGGTATGATTGCTGGCTCGATTATCGCAATATTTGCCCAGCGCCTGACGCGCCGTTTGTGCAATCATTGCAAGCAGGAATACCGCCCCGGTGCGGAAGAATGCGAAATTCTCGGGGTTAATCCCGACAACGCACCGCCGGTTTACAAGGCCAAGCAGGGCGGTTGCGATATGTGCGGCGGGCAGGGATACAAGGGGCGTGTGGCCGTTGCCGAGATTTTGAGTTTCGATGATGAACTGGACGATATGCTGGCCAAAAACGTCAGTAAGGCTGAATTGAAAGCTGCGGCGATAAAAAAAGGCTTCAAAAGTATGAAAGACGATGGCATTCTAAAGGTGCTTGAAGGCGTTACGAGTCTGCAAGCGCTTTCCGACGTTGTTAATATCAAGAAATAGTCACTCTCATTCTCCGTAAGGAGTTTCGCCATCGAACGCTATAAGTACAGAGCTGTAAACGCCAAAGGCCGACCGATACGCGGTACGGTTTCGGCTGCCAACGAAGTCGATTTGCACAATCAGTTGCAGTCGGCCGGGCTGGAACTTATTAGCTGTTCGCCACTGAAAAAAAAGGGGAAGTCGTCGTTCGGGGTTAATCTCAAGCGAATCAAGATCAGGGACATCATCCAGTTTTTCATTCACATGGAGCAGATGCAGAGCGCGGGCGTTCCTCTGCTCGATGGGCTTGCCGACATCAGGGACACGACCGAAAACGACCGGATGCGCGATGTCATGTCGGATGTTTACCGCGACGTTTCCGAAGGAAGCTCGCTGTCCGAGGCGATGGCCAAGCATCCGAAGATTTTTAACAATCTTTACATCTCGCTCATCAAGGCGGGTGAGGACACCGGCGATCTGACGGCATCTTACCGTCAGCTTGTCAAATACCTAAAATGGGTCGACGCCATGCAGTCGATGATCCGCAAGGCGACGCGTTATCCGATGATTGTTACGGCGGTGGTTCTCCTTACGGTTATCGTGATGATGGGCTATGTCGTGCCGCAGATCGTGGGCTTTATCAAAAACCTGGACCAGGAATTGCCGTTTTATACGACATCGCTTATTGCGACATCGGAGTTTTTCAAAAATTATTGGTGGGGCGTTTTGGGCGCGCCCATCGTGATTTTCATTATCGTGAAGATTCTGGTCAAGCTTTCCGACGAAATGGCGTACCGCATTGATGCCCTTATTCTGAGAATGCCTGTGGCGGGTCCGTTGATTCGAAAAATTACGATTGCCCGCTATGCACAGACCTTTAGCGCTCTTTTTGCTGCCGGTGTCGATGTTATCAACAGTTTAAAATCGGCGCGCAATACCGTTAACAACAAGGCCATGCTCGATGCTCTGGAGAGCGTTGAGAACTATGTGCAGGCGGGCAGTCCGTTGTCCGAGTCGTTCAATGCCTGCGGCGAGTTTCCCAGCATGGTGGTCAGAATGCTCAAGATCGGTGAGGAAACGGGTAATCTTTCCGGCGTGCTGGATCAGGTTTCCGAGTTTTACACCAGAGACGTCGATGAGGCCGTACAGGGTTTGATCGCCATGATCGAGCCTGCGCTAACGGGCTTGCTCGGGGGTATGATACTATGGATCGCTGTGGCCGTGTTCGGGCCTATCTACGCAAGTTTCGAGAATATAGACTTTTAAGGTTCCGCAATGCCAACTTCCTTCCTCAAGCCTACCAAGACGGTTTTGCTTATATCCGACGAGGCGCTGTACATCTATGTCACGGGATACAAGGGTGTCAGGCTTGTGGAAACCGTTCCGTGGTCTGCCGAGAATTTTGAAAAGAACGTGTCGACTATTCTGACGAAGGATTGCGGTGCCAAATCCGTTTTGATTATCAACGACATGGTTGAGCAGCACTACCGCAAGGAGCGTGTTCCCGTTGTGCGTGCGATGGACAAGGCCAATGTGCTGCAAAGAAAGCTTCATGTCGCGTTCCCCAATTATCCCGTACGGGCCGCGTTATCCCTGAAGGAGAAGGTGGCGAAGACCGATAAAGGTCCGGCGGCGGCGCTTTATATTTTTGCGGCAGTTCCCAATTCCGAGGCCTTTACCAAGACGATGGGCGCGGCGCGCGCATCGCTGGTTTCCATTTCGGGGTTTGGCTTGTTGCCGGTGGAATCCTCCGACATGGTGAAGGCGCTTTCGGCCAAGCTGTCGAAAAAATCGAAAAGCAAATCCCTCTGGACGGTGTTTATAGGCCAGCACAGCAATGGCGGCCTCCGCCAGATCGTCACGCGAAACGGTGAAATCGCTCTGACGCGTATGACACCCGTGGTGGACAAGGATTCCGATCCCGAGCAGTGGGTGTCCGAAGTCAACCAGGAATTCAAGGCCACGATGAGTTACCTGTCGCGTTTTGGTTATGCCGAGGAGGACGGGCTGGATGTCATTGTGATCGCCAACCCTGCTACCGGCGAGCTTCTGGAGAACGCCATTGAGGCGAACTGTAACTTCAGGGCTTTGACCGTTGTTGAGGCGGCGCAGCTTCTGGGGCTTCCGATAGGCCGTCAGGATGACTTACGCCATGCCGATGTCCTGCATATGGCATGGATCAGCGGTAAGAGGGCGTTAACGCTGCCGATGAAGGCCAAGGAGATCGAGTCCGTTTCGCGCCCGCGTCAGGCAGCCGTTGCGGCATCTGCGCTTTTTATGATGGGGGCGGCGTTTTTGGGTTACCAGATGCTGGATCAGTATCAGGCGATGAGTGTTTTACGCGGCGATATCGACGAGGCGAACCAGAGAAAGTCGCAGCTCGACGTGCAATACCAGATTGAGGTCAAGCGTAAGGAGGAGTTAGGTTTTGATGTTAAGCTCGTCCATAGCTCGCTTGCGGTGAGCGAGGGGCTCAAGAAGAACGATATTCGCGTATTGTACCTGTTTGATCTCTTTGGGCAGGCGCTGGGACGCGACATGCGTGTCGATCAGGTCGTTCTTACGAAGAACAGCGAAGATATCGCGGAAAAAATTTTAAATCCGGGTGAGCTGTTTTCAGGTTCCCTGTACAGCGCCAACATGCATATGACCTATCCAAGCACGGCCGATATCGATAGGGGGAACCAAGAGGTTCGCGATCTGAGAGAGCGACTTCATACGCTGCTTCCCGATCATACGGTGGAGATTACAAAGCTTCTGAAAGACTACGAGTACACCGAGCAGGTGGTCGTCGAGACCGGCGATCTGCAAAAAAATGATGTCGCGCAGGACTTCGTCGCGGAAATTTCTATCAAGGGGCCGTCGCAATGATCAAGGTTATCGGCGTAAGGCGGACGATGATACTTTTCTCCCTGATAGGGCTTAACGGCTTTTTTGCCGCCGCCGTATACGGCTATATGCTTCCTGAGAATATCAAGCTTGAGCGCAATTTGCGCGCTTTAAGAGGCGAGATATCGACCGTTCAGGGAGATATCGACAGCCTTCAGGTTCAGTTTGAGCAGCTTGAGCAGCAGCAGGCGCAATACGAGGCGCTGGAAAAGGACGGCTTCTTCCGGGCGCAAAGCAGGCGGGAGGCGCAGGATTTGTTTGAGCGCATTCAAAAAAGCACCAAGGTTATTTCCGCTGTTGCTAGTATTGAATCGGGCGCCGTTGAAGAAAATGAGGAAGCGCAGAAGGCGGCGCACAAGCTTCTGGTCAGCAAGATTGCCTTGAAGATAGAGGCGCTGAGCGATGTCGATGTTTACCGTTATATTTATCTTCTTGAGAAGGCGTTTCCCGGCCATATTTCCATGGACAAGATCGATCTGAGCCGTAAACAGAGTCTGACCGCTGCTGTTTTAAGATCTATAGCCATAGGTGAGAATGCGGCTCTGGTAGAGGCCAATATCGAGATGACATGGAGCACGATGATCCCTGAATCTCAGGTGATTGGGGGCGAGGTTATCGAAGGCGGTGCGGGCGAACAATGACAGGCAGCCTTTTAAAAACTTTATTCGGACACAAGACAGGCTCGGTCGGCAGGGTGTTGCCTGCCTTTTTCCTGGGTCTTTTGATCGGTTTGAGCGTTATGTCGGGCGCGTCTCTTGCGCAAGATGCTGTGGACGGCTCGGTCGTCGTTGATCCGAATATCGGGGCGCAGCAGCCTGTGGAAGGGCAGCAGGAGGGGGGCGAACAGAAAAAGCCTGAGAAGTTTGTGATGCCTGAGGTCAATCCCAATGATATGACTTCGCTGTTATTCACCTATTGGGAATATACGGCCATTATGGAGGCCAAGCGGGCACAAGGCTCGGTGCGGCCGCCCACGGAGGCCGAGTTGCGCGCATCCGTTCCCGGTGAGGAACTTCCCAAGCCGCCGCCGGAGCAAAGGGAGTTGAGGTTGGCGGGAATCGTTTATGTCGCGCATGACGACTGGACGATCTGGCTGAATGAAAAGCGCGTGACACCGGATGCCGTTCCGCCCGAGGCGGTCGATCTTGTCGTGTTCAAGGAGTATATTGAGCTTAAGTGGCATGATCCGTACACAAACCAGATTTTCCCCATTCGCTTGCGCCCTCATCAGCGATTTAATCTTGATGCGCGCATATTTTTACAATGATGATGACTGTAGATTTAGAAAGAAGCGTGCGGATTTAATATGAGTACAAACGGAAAAGCAGCTCTTCTCATTGAAAACGTGAATGTCTCTTACGGGGCCGATCCGGTCATCCGCGATATATCCTTTCAGGTTGATGCTGGCGAGTCGTTCGGTTTGATGGGTTTGAATGGTGCCGGCAAGACGACTTTGATTAAGGCTATATTAGGGTTGCGGGAACAGGACAGTGGAAAAATCAGCATTTTCGGCGCGCCGTGCACCAGCCGTGAAAGCAAGGCCAGGCTGGCGTATCTGCCCGAGCGTTTTGAGCCGCCCTGGTTTTTGACGGGCTTTGAGTTTTTGCGCTTTTCGCTCAGGCTCTACAATCAGCGATTCGACAGTGAGGTTGTGGCGCAGGCTGCGGAGAGGCTGGCTCTGGACAGGGGGGCGCTCAAGCGGCGGGTGCAGACCTATTCAAAGGGGATGCGGCAAAAGCTGGGTTTGCTGGGCACTATTCTTACGGGATGCCCCTTGCTTATCCTCGATGAACCCATGAGCGGCCTTGATCCGCGGGCGCGCACCTTGGTCAAGGACATGCTTTCTGAAATCAAGTCGGAAGGCCGTACGATTTTCTTTAGTTCCCATATCCTTGCGGATATGGAGGAGATTTGCGACAGGGTGACGGTGCTTCATAACAGTGTGATCATGCACACCGGAACGCCCGCCGGTCTGAAAGAAAAAACAAATACAAAGAATCTTGAGCGTGCTTTTTTACAATTCATTGAGAATAGGGTGGCAGCGTGATAAGACTCTGTATATCCGCTTCATGCGGATTCGTCAGTTGTTCATAGTCTGGACGGTTTCTAAATGGCATTAGCAGTTTTTTCGCGGGTATGTTCTTTCAGAGCGCTGTTTTTAGTGGCGGCGACGGCGTTTTTTGCAGTCGTGAGCGTGCCTGTTGTTCGTGCGCAGGAAGAGATATCTCTCAACAATATACTTCCCGATCCTCCCGCGCCGGTCCCGCAAAAGAGCAAGAATCCCTTTCCGGAGCTTGCCGCTGCGGATGAGCCGAAGGAAGTGAAGGTCGAAACTGCCCCGGCGTTGTCGCTTGAGCCTGAGCTTTCTCCTATGCCCGAGCCGATGCCTGAATCGGCATCGGTGGGATCGCCTGTGCCGGAATCCCCTGCACCGGAAGGATCGGTACAGGTGCCTGCCGGGACCGTTCCCTCTGTGCCGCAGGAGGTGAGTGGGACCGTCCCATCCCCCGATGCCGCCGCTTTGGCTAGCCCACAGGCCGATCCGTCGGCTGCGGCTGCACCAGATGTACCTGCGGCAACCGAAATTCCTCCGGTTGAGGAACCGGCGGCAATTGATGAAAATGTATTTTTCGATGCCGAGGCTTTGGTGCCGACCGGGGAAATGGGGGCCAATGCGCCGCACAAGGTAAACCCGAAGTTGCAGCCTGCGTCGAAACTCGTCGTGGTGACGAAAGAGGCTGCCCCGGACAGCCGTAAGGCGCAACTGGTTGCCGCGACCAGAGCTATGAAGCTGGGGCGTTACGGGGCTGCACTTGATATGTATGACCGGCTTTACGAGAATAACAAGCGCGACCCTCGCGTTCTGATGGGGCGTGCGGTTTCGCTTCAACATCTGGGGCGTTTCGATGCCGCAATCGGCGCCTATGAGGAGCTGGCGGCAGTCGATCCCAACAATACGGAGGCTCAGGTGAATATGCTGGGCCTTTTGGGGACGAAGTATCCGTCTGTCGCGCTGCGCCGCCTTCTTGATTTGCGCGAAGAGCAGCCGAATAACGCAGGTGTGGCGGCGCAGATCGCCGTCGTTCAGGCCAAGCTTGGGAATCTTGAGGAAGCTCTGCATTTCCTTGGGATAGCTTCGAGCATGGAGCCTAACAATGCGGGGCATGTCTATAATATGGCCGTGATCGCCGACCGCGCCGGTTCCAAGAGCGAGGCGGTTAAATATTACGAGCAGGCTCTGGAACTGGATTCTATCTACGGGCGCGGCGAAACCATACCGCGTGAATCCGTTTATGAACGGCTTGCCAATATCCGCTAAACATCAGGTTCTTTGATGTATCCAGTCTTTTTAGAGGTGCTGATCGTTGCGGCGTTGGGGCTTGCGCTGGGCAGCTTTTCGACCGCGCTGATATACCGCATCCCTCGCAATATATCCTGGGCTTTTGGACCTTCTAAAAAAGCGACCGATCCCAAGGCAGGGCGCTCGGTGTGCATATCTTGCGGGCGCGTGCTTTCCGTGGCCGATCTGGTGCCGGTTTTTTCATGGGTTTTCCTGCGCGGGAAATGTCGGCAGTGCGGCGCAAAGATACCTACCCGTTATCCGCTGACCGAGCTTGGCGTTGTTCTGGCCTGTCTTGGCGCTTATGCGGTGTTCGGGTTTCAGGCGCAGACCTTTTTCATCATGGCCACCGTGCCGTTTTTGGCGGCTTTACTGGTCATCGACCTCGATCACATGATTTTGCCGGATCAGCTTGTGATGATTGTGGGCGTTATAGGGGCCGCGAAATTGCTGTATGAGGTTTTTTTTGGGGCAGGTGGTCCGGAGCTGGCTGCCGCGTATGCGGGGGCGGCGGTATTTTATGCGGTCCTGTCGTGGCTCTTGGGGTACGGCATGGGCAAGCTGCTAAAAAAAGATTCACTTGGTTTTGGCGATGTTAAATTTTTCGCCGTTGCGGGCCTTTGGCTCGGATTTTCGGGGCTGCCTGCGTTTTTGATTTTGTCGGGGGTTGCGGGGGTTGTTTTTGCCGTGATCTGGCAAAGAATTAAAAAAGAGGCGGTTTTTCCCTTCGGTCCTGCGCTAATCACATCACTTTATGCCGTTTTGCTTCTTCAAGGTTCTCTTTTTCTTTAAAAACCAGTAGAATCACAAGAGGTAACGTTCTTTACCTTCCATTTATATTAATGCGTTAAAACTATATTAGGCACTGATTACAGAAGGATATCACTCGTGGATCTGACACAGCTTCTCGCTTTTACCATGCAAAACAAGGCCTCGGACTTGCACTTGAGCGCGGGCAGCCCGCCGATTATCCGATCCGACGGTATAATGAAGAGGGTCAAAGGCGACTCGCTTTCCAGCGATGCCATACGCGCCATGCTGTACTCGGTCATGTCGGAAGATCAGCGCGCCGAATACGAAAAGAATCTTGAGATCGACTTTGCTATCGCGCTGGGCGAAAAGGCGCGTTTTCGGGTGAATGCGTTTACGACGCGCCTTGGTTCTTCCGGTGTGTTCCGGACCATTCCATCTGTCGTGCCGACGATGGAGGAGCTTGAACTGCCGCCTATCATGCGGCGTTTCGCGGAGCTGGAAAAAGGTATTATCCTGATTACCGGTCCGACGGGCAGCGGTAAGTCGACGACGCTGGCCTCAATGGTCAACCACATTAACTTGCATGAATCAAAGCATATCCTGACGATCGAAGACCCGGTCGAATTTTTTCACACGTCGAAAAAGAGCCTTGTCAACCACCGCGAGGTCGGGACGGATACGAATTCCTTTGCCCGCGCTCTGAAAAGCGCGTTGCGCGAAGACCCAGATGTGATCCTTGTGGGCGAGATGCGCGATTATGAAACCGTTTCTCTGGCGCTTACCGCCGCCGAAACCGGTCACCTTGTGTTTGCAACCTTGCACGCCAGTTCGGCCGCCAAAACCATCGATCGCGTGATCGACGTGTTCCCGACGGGCGATAAGGAGATGGTGCGCGCCATGCTGGCCAGCTCGCTTCAGGGCGTGGTGGCGCAAACGCTGCTCCGCCGTGTGAACGGCGGCAGGGTCGGCGCTTATGAAATTCTGGTGGGCACGAACGCTGTGCGCAACCTGATCCGCGAAAACCAGATCGCCCAGATGTATTCAATGATGCAGACGGGCTCCCGCTACGGGATGATTACCATGGAGGAGGCGGTTTCCAACCTTCTTGAGGCCGGAATTATCGACAAGGAAGAGGCGCGCAGCACACTTATGAAGACTTCCGAGGAAAGCAGCGATGAGCAGGACAGCGAATATGCTGCTACGGCCCTGGGTGGCGGGCGTATTGGTGATACATCCAGTGCCGATATTGATTCCGCCGTCAGAAAAGGCGGCGAGGGGTATTCATTTTGAGCAACGCGCCGGTCATATTCACCTACCTCAACGCAATGAATGAATATAAGGCCAGCGACCTTTATCTGACGGTCGGACACGCGCCGTGCCTGCGGACCGATAACGATATGATCAATATTTCCAGCGAACTTTTAACGCCGGAGAAAATAGAGGAAATACTTAACTCCATGCTGACGACCCGTCAGCGGCGTGAGTTTGATTCGCAGATGGAACTCAATACGGCGCTCGATATGGGGCAGTATGGCCGCTTTCGCGTCAACGTCCTGCGGCAGCGTCAGATCCCCGCCTTGGTCATCCGGCGGATCGTAACGAAAATTCCGAGCTTTGCCGATTTGAAGCTGCCCAAGATCCTCGAAAAGCTGGCGATGGAAAGGCGTGGGCTTATTCTGATTACCGGAATGACGGGGTCGGGAAAATCCACGACGCTGGCCGCCATGATCGATCACAGGAATGTGACTGAAAAAGGCCATATTATCACGATTGAAGACCCGATCGAATATTTCCATGAGCATAAAAAATGCGTCGTGACGCAAAGAGAGGTTGGCGTCGATACCGAAAGTTTTGCCATGGCGATGAAGAACTCATTGCGCCAGAGGCCGGACGTCATTCTGGTGGGGGAGATCCGCGACCGCGTGGTAATGGAGCAGGCGCTTGCCATTGCCGAAACGGGGCATTTGTGTCTGGCGACTATTCACACCAACAACTCCTATCAGGCGATCGAGCGTATCGTGAACCTGTTTCCAGAGGATTACCACAACCAGATTCGCCTCAATCTTTCCATGAACCTGAAGGCGATTATATCGCAAAGGCTTTTGCCTTCGCTTAAAGGCGGGGTTACGCCCGTCATAGAAATCATGCTTAATCAGGGGCTTGTCAGGGAGCTGATTTTGACCGGGAAGATTTCAAAAATTTCCGATGTTATGGAGTCGAACAACGCGATCGGCATGTGCACTTTTGATCAGTCCCTGCTCAGGCTGTATAGGGAAGGCATGCTTTCCGAAGATTCGACGATCAGCAATTCCGACAAGCCTTCAGACATGAAAGTAAAGGTCCAGCAAATCAAGCTGGCCGGTAAGGCCGGAAAGTCTTCCGACACTTTGCAGGCGGTCGATACGTCTTTGCTGTCGTTCCGCGACTGAAACATACGCTATTTGCAAGGGGTAATTCCGGCGGGACGCTTGGCGGCACTTGCCTGGGTAGGGTTGTTATGATGTAATGTCGGCAGTGAAAATCCTTCACTGATTCGCGGCTGTCTACGCCATATTTTTTTATCTTCCGGAGAGTTGTTCCTATGACCGAGCGCAATGTTTTCAAAATCAAGGCCAGCAGGATTTTTGGTTTGTGCTGTGTGGCGGTCTTGGGATTGTCCCTTTCTGGTTGCGATCTGATGAACAACTACACCAAGCCGGACCGCGGCGCCGACATGCAGATACAGGATTACCGCGACGGCCTTGCCGAGCGGATGCCTGAGGTTGAGGAAGATGATTCCGCAACGGCAGAGGGCGCGGGCGTTCCGGAGTTACAGCCATATATTTCCTCCGTGCCTGAAAATTTAAAGCCGATGCCGCTGGTGTCGGTGTCGGTGAACCAGTCCGTGCCCATACGCGATGTGCTGTTTGAGTTGGCCCAGCAGGCCGAGTATGACCTTGAACTCGACCCGCGTATTCGCGGCTCAATCATCTTTACCGCACGCGAAAAGCCGTTTGATCTGGTGATCCAGCGCATTTCGGAGATTGCCGGACTGCGGTATCAGTTCAAGGACGAAATCCTCCGGGTCGAGATGGATACGCCATACAACAAAACGTACAAGGTCGATTACCTGAGTTACATACGCAAAAGCACGGGCAGCGTCAGAAACAATACCGGCGTTGTTTCCGGGGATGGCGCAGATACCGGCTCCACGTTCGAGGCAGCGGCGGAGAGCGAAGCCGATTTCTGGGGTGAGGTTGAGGTTACCCTGACCCAGCTTCTGGGCAAGGGCGCGCAGGGCAATGCGCTGAAGACCAAAAAAGACCCCAAGATTACGGCAACGGAACAAAATCCCGAGACGGCGACTGCGGCGCCGGAGACCACGACCAGTGCCGATGGCAAGACGACCGAAATCAACGCACCGCCGCCGCCGGATGTCGTGCTTAATGTTGAGTCTTTGCCTGTCGATGAAGAGGAAGATTCCAATAACGGGGGCGCTTCCGGTTCTGATGATGAAAATGCGCCGACTTTCAGCATCAACAAACAGGCCGGGATCATCAACGTGTACACCAATGAGAAGGGCCATAAAGAGGTTGATGCCTATCTTAAGCTGTTGCGCCGCGCCGTGACAGCACAGGTTCTGATCGAGGCCAAAATTCTTGAGGTTACCCTTAACGATGAGTTTGCTGCAGGCATTGACTGGGGTTATTTGAATGCGCTGGGGGGGCATGGTCGCGCTGCGTTTGTAAACACGTCTGGTGTTGGGTATCTGAACACGCTCATTGCTGGTGGAAACCCGACAGCGGGACCTGCCAAGCCTATCGGCCAGATTGCGACTTTTGATGATGGTTCCAACTTTGTGCTGGGATTGGCTGGCAATGATGTGCAGGCGTTCATACAGGCTGTTTCCGGATTTGGTACTGTTCGCGCTTTGGCCAGCCCTCGGTTGACGGTTATTAACAACCAGTCGGCTGTTCTTAATGTCGCCACAAATCATATTTTCTTTGAACTTGATGTCGATGTGACGACAGATGACGATGGAGACCGGACGACTGAGATTGATAGCAATATCAAAAATATACCTGAAGGTGTTCTGGTCAGCGTTCAACCCTCTATCAACCTGGATAACGGAACGATTTCTATGGCAGTGCGACCGACGATTACCAATATCGTTGAAGAGGTTCGTGATCCGGCGATCGAGTTTGTAACAGCTACGGCATCGCCGCCGATTGAAAACGTCGAGTCATTGATTCCCGAAGTTAACGTGCAGGAAATCGACTCTGTCATTCAGGTCCGTTCAGGTCAGGCTGTTGTTATGGGCGGTTTGTTACAGGACAAAACTAAATCGAATACTGCTGGCGTTCCAGGCCTTGGCGAGGTGCCGATGGTTGGCACGCTGTTCCGTAAGCAGGGGGACCTTGTAGAGAAAACGGAACTGGTGATTTTCCTCAAGGCGACTATTCTTGAGGCGCCGGAGGACAGCATCCACAACACGGACCGCGATCTCTACAGAATGTTCGCCGGCGACCGCCGCCCTCTGAAACTATAGTCGTTCAAATCGGGAATCCGTCATTGCGAGGAGGAGCGAAGCGACGACGCGGCAATCCAAAAGCCACAAGAAAAGACTGGATTGCTTCGTATCCTGCGGATACTCGCAATGACGAATTGGCTGTTTTATTTTAAGAGATCGTAGTTGCTATGTCCTGGCCTCTTGTCACATATGTTTTGACCGCCGCCGTCAGGGATAAGCTGGTTATTTCCCTTCTTGTCCTTCTGGCGCTTGGGGCCAGCATGGCGGTGTTCATGGGATCTTCCGCCGTTATAGAACAAGACCGTTTTGCGGTGGTTTTCGCCAGCGGCGGCTTGCGTCTGGCCAGCGTTCTGGGGCTTGTCCTTTTTGTCGTCTTCTTTGTCCGGCGGTCCTTCGACAACAAGGATGTTGAATTCTTGCTTTCGCGCCCGATCGGGCGCATTCAGTTTTTGCTTTCGCTTGCCGCCGCGTTTTCCCTGTTGGCTTTGATAATGGGATCGGCTGTCGGCGCGACCATATATGCCGTCGGGCCGCATATGTTCGGGGAGGGGCACGCGCTGTGGGTGCTTAGCGTGATGGTTGAAAACATCATCATGGTCAACGCCGCCCTGTTTTTTTCGATGTTCCTGTCCAGTGCTTCCACGGCCGCGATGGTAACGCTCGCGTTTTACGTTCTGGCCCGGATGATGGGCCAGATTTTGGGCATTATCGATCATGGCATTCATTTGTTCGATTTCGGCCCGATGGCCGTGGCGATTCAGATGATTTCGGCTGTTACGCCAAGGCTCGATCTCATGGCGCAGACATCGTGGCTTATCTACGGGCCGGGGGGCGAGGGGATCGGGTTTGCCTATGTCATGGTTCAGGGGCTGGTTTTCGGGGTTTTTATCATTCTCGCATCGCTTCTTGATTTTGTGTTCAGAAAGTTCTGATGGCTGCGAAGGGAAGAGTCATAAAATTTTTATTGGGCATGGCGCTTGCCGTTAATGTCCTGACGTGGTTTTACGCCCGCGACGTGCAGGCGCGCTGGGCCAATGTGCCTCCCGTTCCCGATCAGGCGGGGGCCGCCGGGTTTGGTTTCGGCGATACGCAGTTTTCCTATCGCAGTTTGGGGCTTATGCTTCAGAATATGGGCGATAGCGGCGGACGATCGACGGCCTTAAAGGATTACAATTACGACGAACTGACCAAATGGTTTTTCCTGATGAACGCGCTCGATCCGAAATCGGATTATGTGCCCTATCTGGCGGCGTATTATTTCGGCGGGGTGCAAAACCCGGAAATGCTCCGACCCATGCTGGATTATTTTATCGCTGTAGGGAACACTTCCGAGGGGGAGAAGTGGCGCTGGCTGGCGCAGGGGGCTTATCTTGCGCGGTTTCGCATGAATGATCTCGATAAGGCATTGGAGATGGCGAATATGCTGGCAAAGATTGAAAAGGACGACCTGCCTTTCTGGGCGCGGCAAATGCCCGCTTTTGTAATGAATGCCAAAGGCGAAAAGGAAGCCGCCTACGCCATCATGCTGGAGACGCTCAAAAGCAGCGGCGATAAACTGCAGCCAAACGAGGTAAACGCCATGCGCGCCTATATCTGCGAACAAATTCTCGATGCGGCGGCGGCGCAGGAAAATCCGCTATGCAAGGACGGTAATGGATAGGCTGACCTTTACGATACCGGAAATAATTTCGCTGATCGGTGTGATTCAGTGCGTCTATATACTTGTCTATATTATCTTCCGCGCCGGGCGCCTGTCGCATGCCGGGTTGCCGTTTTTGTATTTTCTGGTTCTGGGGGCGGCGTTCTTTCTTGATATGGGTCAAGCCTATATCGGCAGCCTTACGCCTTACTACGGCATCATCCAGTGGTTTTTGTGGTTTTCCGGCCCGCCGATCAGCGTCCTTTTGATTATTCAGGCCGTGCAGATCACCAGATTGCCCGCGCTTTATCATTACTGGGTGTTACTGCTTACGCCGATGGCTCTTGGGGCGGCGGTTTTTCTTTCGCGCCATTACGGCGCGTGCGACATTGTCACGATTGGCGATTGTCCACCGCTTCAGGAATGGCTGGTGGTGTGCGGGCTGGTCGCGGGGGCGGTCAGCCTATTGGTGATCTGGTTGCGGCGGGGGCTTTTCGATGCGCTGTTCATCCAGAAAACAGGAAAAGACCGGTATTGGCTGATTTTGGCGCTGGTCGGGGTTAACACCTTTTTTCTGGCGGCGATGTTTCTCAGCCTTACGCCGGCCCTTACGCCGCAGGACATCGGCATGGTGCGCAGCGTGCTTGGTCTGGCTTTCGTCTATCTGGTGATGACCAGCATGTTTCGCATATACCCTCAGGCCGTCCGGATCGTGGAGGGAGCCGGGAAGGGCGATGCGCTGTCCAACAGGGAGATTGAAATTGCCCTCAGGATCGAGAAACTGATGGAGGTCGACAAGGTTTATCACGAAGTCGGCTATTCCCGGACCGATCTGGCGCGCGAATTGGGCGAGTCGGAAACCGTAGTTTCACGAATTATTAACCTTCATTTCGGCAAGTCGTTCCCCCAGATGGTCAATGAGCGCCGCGTGGCCGATGCGAAGCGCCTTTTGGCGCAAACCGAGGCATCCATCAACGTTGTGGCCACGGAAGTGGGGTTTAATTCGCTGGCCTCTTTTAACCGCGTTTTCAAGGAGTTGGCGGGTGAGGCTCCCAGCACGTACAGGAAGAACCAGATCGGTTGATTTGGGTGTACTTCTCATTTTATTATTATGATTAATTGCCTTGTCATAGTCTGAAAAACCGCACGAAATTTTAATACACCGTTCAGAAAAATAGTTCACAATCAAACGATTGGGGGACTGTTTTTGATAGGTAAAACTGTGTATACTTTTGGGACCTATCCAAAACACGGGTTCCCGTGTGTTTTTAATAATCTATTAAGGAGATACCAATGAATACCAATGAAATGACCCGTCGCAAGGGCCAGCAGGGCTTTACCCTCGTCGAACTTGCGATCGTTATGATTATTATCGGCCTGCTGATCACAGGTATCCTGAAAGGTCAGGAAATGATCGCCAACGCTCAGGTGACGTCGACAATTAGCGCATCAAAAGGCATTGATGCTGCCGCCTCTACGTTCCGCGATACGTACAATGCTGTGGCAGGAAACTTCAGACAGGCATCAACACGCCTCTCGGCTACTGGCTGTAATGGTGGAGCGTGTACAGATGGTACAGGCGATAGCACAATTACAGAGGCTCCTGGTGTTGCTGCCGCAGCTTACACAGCAGAGAACGTTCAGTTTTTTAATCATCTGAGAGCTGCTGATTTGCTATCTGGCTTTGACGGTACCGCTGCGCTTGCCTATGGTGCTGCGTTGCCGACAGCTCCTGTTGGTGGCGGGTTCACAGTTGGATACTCGCCGGCTGGTGCTGCCACAGGACTGGTTGGTGGCGGTGTGCTGCGTGCTGGTCACTATATCGTCATTAACGGTCAGGCAAACGCGGCGGTGGGTGCTGCCACGGGCGTTCTTGTGCCGACCCAGGCTGCACGTGTCGACCGCAAAATGGACGATGGTGTTCCGAACACTGGATCGGTTCAGGTTGGCGGTGCTGGCGGTTGCGTCAACGGCAACGCTTACAACGAAGCCGTAAATAACGTTGTATGCGCTTCCTTCATCAGGATCCAGCAGTAAGAATCTTCTAGTGAGCAAACGAAAGGGCCCCTCGCGGGGCCCTTTTTTGTTGTCTTCGCCGTTACGCAGCCTTTTTGCCCAGAACCGCAGATAGAAGGTCCATCGGCATTGGCAGGACGATGGTCGAGCCTTTGGAATTGACGAACTCGCCCAAGGTGCCGAGGTAACGGAGCTGCATGGTTTCGGGGCGCCGGGCCAGAATGGTTGCGGCTTCGTCGAGCTGTTTGGCGGCCTGTAGTTCGCCCTCGGCGTTGATGATCTTGGCGCGGCGCTCGCGTTCGGCTTCGGCCTGCTTGGCGATGGCGCGTACCATCGTGGGGTCGATGTCGACATGCTTGATAGCGACATCCGTGACCTTCACGCCCCAGCCGTCGGTCTGGTGGTCGAGGATTTCCTGTATGTCCTTATTCAGTTGATCGCGCTTGGAGAGCATATCGTCGAGATCATGCTTGCCAAGGACGGTGCGCAGCGTGGTTTGCGCAAGCTGCGAGGTAGCCATGCGGAAATCCTCCACCCGGTTGACGGCAAAAGACGGCTCGATGATGCGGTAATAGACGACGGCATTGACCTTTACGGAGACGTTGTCTTTTGAAATCACGTCCTGCGTCGGGATGTCTTCGGTGCGTACGCGCATATCGACCTGCACCATTTGCTGGATGCCGGGAAAGATGAGGCGCAGCCCCGGATTGCGGGTGCCGGAATATTTGCCGAAAGTGTAGACGATGCCGCGATCGTATTCCTTGATGATCCGCACGGAAGCGAAAAACAGAACCGTAATGGCAAAAAGAACGGGGGCGAAGAAGGTCATGGTTGTTTTCTCCTTATAAGAATTAAAACTACAGAGTACGCAGAGATAAACAGAGTTTATTAATAGTTATTTTCTCTGTGTGCTCTGTTTATCTCTGTAGTAAAAATTAAAATCAAACTTTCACTTTCAAAATCAAATCATTGACGCTTTCAACAGTAACTTTTTCGTTTTCTTTTAAGTTCATTTCTTTTTCGGATTGCGCCTGCCAGATTTCTCCCTGAATGCGGACGCGGCCGCTTTGGCCGCTCCATTCGATGACGGCGGCTTTTTGGCCGATCATGCTTTCGGGGCCGGTGCTGATCTTGTTTTTGCGGTACTGGAGAAGGATATAACCCGCGATCAAGAGGATGGCAAATTCGGTAAAGGCAATGCCGAAGAACAGGCTCCAATCTATGGGAAGGCCGAACATTTCATCGGTGCCCGAACGGATGGCATAGCCGATCAGCAGGGCGATAACGCCGTTAAAGGCGAAAATGCCGCCGACGAGAAAAAATTCCGCCACGATCAGAAGAACGCCGGTCACGAACAGAAACGGCACGGCGCTTTTGGCGCTGATGATGCCCAGAAGATAAAGCCCGAGAATTACGCTTGCGATCATGCCGCTTTCGCCTTTGTTTTCCTGAGTTGCTCTATTAGAGCATCCCCCATGCCGGATGTCGAGACCTGGCGGCAGCCGGGAGCCATGATATCCGCCGTGCGGGTGCCGCTATTCAATACGGCCTGCGCAGCCTGTTCCAGACGATCGGCGGTTTTGCCCTCGTTCAGGGAATAGCGCAGGGCCATGGCAAGGCTCAAAATCGTGGCCAGCGGGTTGGCTTTGCCTTGCCCCGCGATATCGGGGGCGGAGCCGTGCACGGGTTCATACAGACCCGGCGCACCCGGCTTTCCGAGGGAGGCGGAGGGCAGCATGCCGAGCGATCCGGTCAGCATCGAAGCCTCGTCCGAGAGAATGTCGCCGAACAGATTGTCGGTGACGATCACGTCGAATTGCGACGGGCGGCGCAAAAGCTGCATCGCGCAGTTGTCGGCGTACATGTGTTCGAGTTCGACATCGCCGTATTCGGCCTTATGCAGGGCGGTGATTTCCTCGCGCCAGAGCTTGCCGCTTTCCATGACATTGGCCTTTTCGCAGGAGGTTACTTTGTTCCTGCGCTTGCGGGCCAATTCAAAAGCCACGCGCCCGACGCGCTGGATTTCTTCGGTTGTATAGGTTTGCGTGTTAAAGCCGCGCCTCTGGCCGTTGCCGAGGTCTTCGATGCCTCTGGGTTCGCCGAAATAAACGCCGCCCGTGAGTTCGCGCACGATGAGGATATCAAGCCCCTTCACGATTTCGGGTTTGAGCGTCGAGGCATCGACCAGCGCATCAAACACCATCGCGGGACGCAGGTTGGCGAACAGGCCGAGTTCCTTGCGGAGTCTTAAAAGCCCGGCTTCGGGGCGGATGGCGTAATCGACATCGGCCCATTTCGGCCCGCCGACCGCGCCGAGTATAACGGCATCCGATTTGCGGCATTGCGCGAGGGTTTCATCGGTGAGGGGATTTTTATGCGCGTCGATGGAAGCGCCGCCGATCAACCCTTCGGAAATGTCAAAGGCAATGCCGGATTCAGATTGCAGCCAGTTCAAAACCTTGCGGACCTCGGCCATCACTTCAACGCCGATGCCGTCGCCGGGGAGTATCATGAGTTTATGTGTCATTTTCTTATTCCTTTTTAACCACAGAGGGCACAGAGGCACAGAGTTTTAAATACTCTGAAACAATTTTCCCGTCATTGCGAGCGACCATCGGGAGCGAAGCAATCCAAATTACGAAATGGATTGCTTCGTCGGCTTTGCCTCCTCGCAATGACGGATTCTGGATATAATTTTTCTCTGTGTCTCCGTGCCTCTGTGGTTAGTTAAACATTAAAGCCATGGCTTTTCTTTCTTCGTGTGTTCTTCATAATCCGCAATATGCTTGTTCTTCTCCAGCGTCAGGCCGATATCGTCCAGCCCGCCGAGCAGGCAATGCTTGCGGAAGGGGTCGATGTCGAAGCTGAAGGAAAACTTGTTGCCGCGTGTGACGGTCTGCTTTTCAAGGTCGATTTCAAGGGGCGCGTCCGGGTTGTCCTGCGCCTCTTTCATCAGATCGTCGATCTGCTTTTGCGGAAGCTGGATCGGCAGGATGCCGTTCTTGAAGCAGTTGTTATAAAAGATATCGGCGAAGCTTGAGGCGATGACGCAGCGTATGCCGAAATCGAGCAAGGCCCACGGCGCATGCTCGCGGCTGGAGCCGCAGCCGAAATTTTCACCGGTGATGATGATCTCCGCGTTTCTGTATTCCTTTTTGTTCAGGACGAAATCCGGCTTTTCGCTGCCGTCGTCGTTATAGCGGATGTCGTGGAAGGCGTGCTGGCCCAGCCCTGTGCGCTTGATGGTGCGGAGGAACTGCTTGGGGATGATGATGTCGGTGTCGATGTTGATCATCGGCAGGGGAGCGGCTACGGCGCTGAGCTTCACAAAGGGCTTCATGATTTCTTATACGTTCTCCGGGATGCGGGTTTTCACAAGGCTATCGCGGTTTTCAAATTTTTTATGCAGGGCGGCCAGATTTTTATAGGGCTGCCAGTCATATATTGCGCGCTTTTTGTACCATTCCAGACAGCAGACAAGCAAGGCTTCCGGCACGCCGAAGCTCTTGCCGAGGCTTTGTTGCCCGTCCAGCCAGTCGAGGCCGTGGCCGATCCGTTCGAGGGAGCGCCCCATATACGCGCTGTTCATGTCGATATCAGGATAGGAATTATGCATGATATAGCGCAAAACGCCCGCATCCATGATGCCGTAAAGCGTGGTGACGATGTTGTCCTCGTCGGCGGTGGCGGGGAAATCGGTGCGGAAATCGCCGCCGCCTTTGTGTTTTTTGAGCAGCCAGGAAATGATGATCCGGGAATCAATGACTTTCTGCCCGCCGTCGACCATAATCGGCACCTTCATCAGCGGGTTGTTTTCAATGAGGGCGGCGTTTTGCTCCGGGGTCATTTTGGCAAAGGGCGGGGTTTCTTCCAGTTTGTAAGGAAGACTCAATTCCTCACAGACAACCCGGCAAATCCGCACGAACGGGCTGGTCAACGAGCCGATGATTTTTATTGTGGTTGTCATTTTAAGGTTCCCTCATTTTCATTTCTGCGAATGGTTCAAACAGTTTCATGTCGAAATGGGCCGCGCCTTTTTCCTCGCGCATGCGTTTTAGAACGCCGGGAACGGAAATATCGCGGTCGCCGTAATGGGGCCGCTTGATGCGCCAGCCGTCGAAAGCCTCGACAATCGCCGCCAAGCGTACGGGCATCGAGAGCATGTCACCAGAAAGGCCGTGATAGCCTTTGCCGTTCATTTGTTCATGATGATAGCGCATGATGTCGGTCATTAGGTTTATGAAGGGGTGGTCGATATCGCCAAGTTCTTCCTTGACGATGGCGGCGCCAAGATCGGTATGGCTGCGGCGCAGGTTTTTCAGGTCGGCTGAGGGCTGTTCTTCCGTTTCATTCCAGATTTCGACGGGCAGCATGCGCTTGCCGATGTCATGGGGCAGGGTTGCCCAGTACATGTTTTCTGCGACCAGATCGCCAAGCCCCATATACAGGCAGGTGTCTTTTATATCCTGTGCAACGCGGTAAGAGTGCGTGTGGAAAACATAGGCCAAGCCTGACCCTTGCGGGCGCTTATTGTCATATTCCTCAAGCCTGTGCATTTCATCCTGAATAAACGCGATGATACGCGCCCCGATTTCGGGCGTATCGTTGAGATCATAATCGTCAGGCCATGTTCCCATAATCATTTCATAAAATTTTATCTATCCTCTACTACACTATCCACAGGGTTACTGACAAATAAGAAACAATCAATAATGGAAGGTGGAGAATGAACAAGAAGCTATTGATAGCGGCTTTTGCCGCAGCAGCCGTGATGGCGGCATCGTCGCTGCAGGCGCAGGAACTGACGGGCTATAACGAAAGCCATGCGTTTTATCAGGAAGAAGCGCCCATCCAGAGCATTCAGGACGGGCAGGGGCTGGCCTACAGGCTGGCGAAGTCTTCGGATGGCGCGAAGCTCAATTTGTTTGTGAAAGCGGATAAATCGGAACACGCGATCGACGATATCAGCGCCGATGAACTGAACGCGATCGCTCCGGCGGCGGGTGTGCAGTTGACGTTTGATTTTAGTTTGTAGAATTTTAAACCACTAAGCGCCACTAAGAAACACTAAGTTTTTACAATACGTGTTTTTCTTAGTGATTCTTCGTGTTCTTTGTGGTGAAAAAATACTGGATTGCTTCAGCCCTGCGGGCTTCGCAATGACGGATTCTTAATACAAATAGCTATAATTCAGGAGAAGGGGCTTGCGGGGCCCCTTTTTTTATCATACAACCGCCCATGTGTTTTTTAATGTATTTAAGGAGATTTTTTATGCGTATGAGTAAAGAGTTTGTTTCTGCCGTAGGTGGTCTGGTGTTGCTAACAGGTGTTGGTTGTGAGACAGCAGGCACCGTGGCGCGTAATACCGTAGTGAGTGCAAGCAATATGGGTGCATCTTTTCAAGCAGGTTTTGACAAAAAGACTGCAGAATATGTTGCGAAAGTGCAAGAGGGCTTGAACAAAGCTGGTTGCCGCGACGATAACAATCGTTACATAGCCAATGACGGGCGTAAAACAGTTGAATCCGAACAGGCGTTTAACAATTTTGTAGTAGCCAATGGCGGCTCTAACTCTGCGGCCTTTTCGGGTGTTACCAAGAGGCCCGGTATAGATTACGTTACTATATCTGACCCCGGTGTGTTGAAAGTTGTTCAATCTGCCGGAAATGGCACCGTCAAGAAATGTGAACCTACTGGTCCGTAATTAAAACAAGAATAAAAATAATCGAAAGAAACCGGGCCGAGGCCCGGTTTTTTATTGGTTCTACATTTTCTATAGTTACCTTCTTTAAAACTGAATCTGTAATCTCTTGAACACTTTCTTTTTTTGTCATACAACCGCATCTGTGTTTTTATAATTAATTTAAGGAGAGTTTCTATGCGTATGAATAATGCTGTTGCTTCAGCAGTTGTTGCTCTTGCTTTCGCGGCGGCTGTTGAGGGTTGTTATGTGGCGGAGCGCGTGGCGCAGGATACCGCAAACCGCACCGTTAATCGTGTGACGAGTGGTGTAACCGGTGCCGCTCAGAAAAAGGTTAACCAAGGCGTTCAACAGGTTGACCAGGGTGTTAAAAAGTTTAATGAAGGTGTTGATGGTGCGACACAAAAGGGAGTTGACGCTATAACTCCGGACGTAAAATAGGAATAAAGCGTTTGAAAAAAAACCGGGCTGAGGCCCGGTTTTTTATTTTTTACGGAAGTATTTTATTGTCCTTTAAAACAACAATAAAACACTTCGTCATCACACGCTTTATGCGTGTGATCCACGCCTGTTCGCCGAAGTTCGGGGGTGGATGGATTGCACGGACAAGCCGTGCAATGACGATGTTTGGTAATGTAGGGTTCTCAATTTAATCGACTTTACAAATCCCGCACATCCGCAAGCCGCCCTTTGATGGCTGCCGCGGCGGCCATAGCGGGGGAGAGAAGATGTGTGCGCCCGCCGCGCCCTTGCCGCCCTTCGAAGTTGCGGTTGGAGGTGGAGGCGCAGCGCTCGCCCGGTTCAAGCTTGTCAGCGTTCATTGCAAGGCACATCGAGCATCCCGGCTCGCGCCATTCAAAACCGCTCTCGACAAAAATCTTATCAAGCCCTTCTTTTTCGGCCTGTTCTTTCACAAGGCCGGAGCCGGGGACGATGAGGGCGCGGATACCAGTCGCAACTTTTTTGCCTTTGGCCACTTTGGCGACTTCGCGCAGATCTTCGATCCGCGAATTGGTGCAGGAGCCGATGAAGACGGTGTCGATTTCAATGTCGGTCATGTTCATGCCGGGTTTGAGGCCCATATATTCGAGTGACCGCGCCACGGCGGCCTTGCGGTTGGGATCGGAATAATCGGCGGGGTCGGGGACTTTTCCGGTGATCGCCACTACGTCCTGCGGCGAGGTTCCCCATGTCACAATCGGCGCAATCTCCGCCGCATCCAGCGTGACTTCCTTGTCGTAGGTTGCGCCGGGATCGGAGGGCAGAGTCTTCCAATAGGCGACGGCGTTGTTCCAGTTTTCTCCGGCGGGGGCCATCGGGCGGCCCTTGATATAGGCGAAGGTCGTTTCATCGGGCGCAACAAGCCCGGCGCGCGCGCCCGCTTCGATCGACATGTTGCACACGCTCATGCGGCCTTCCATGCTCATGGCTTTGAACACGTCGCCAGCATATTCGATGACATGCCCGTTGCCGCCGGCCGTGCCGATCTTGCCGATGATCGCAAGGGCCACGTCTTTGGGTGTGATGCCCGCGCCTAATGTCCCATTGACGGTGATACGCATGTTTTTGGCGGGTTTCTGGATCAGCGTTTGCGTGGCCAGCACATGTTCGACCTCGGAGGTGCCGATGCCGAAGGCTAGCGCGCCAAACGCGCCGTGGGTGGATGTATGGCTGTCGCCGCAAACGATGGTCATGCCGGGCTGGGTGAAGCCTTGCTCCGGCCCGATGACGTGGACGATGCCTTGACGCTTGTCGTCCATATCAAAAAGCGTCACGCCGAATTCAGCGCAGTTCTCGCGCAGGGTGTCGACCTGTATGCGGCTTTCCTCTTCTTTGATCCCCAAGCGGCGGTCGGTCGTGGGGACGTTGTGGTCGGCCACGGCCAGCGTTGCATCCGGGCGGCGGACTTTGCGTCCGGCGGCGCGCAGCCCCTCAAAGGCCTGAGGACTCGTAACTTCATGGACCAGATGGCGGTCGATATAGATCAGGCAGGTGCCGTCGTCCTGTTTATGGACGACATGACCGTCCCAGATTTTTTCGAACAACGTACGCGGTTTTTTCATGGCCTTAATACTTATTTAATCTTTGCGGTATACCGTGAAGCTACGGAATTGGCATTAAACAGATAACAAGAAACGCTGTCAATTCAAGAGAATAAGGTAGTAGAGGGTGTGATTATGGGTGTGCTTACAGAATACTTCGATAAGTTTGCGGGCCTGTTAAAAGACGAGGCCGATAAAGTGTACGAGGAGCCGTTGCTTCTGGACAAGAAGAGCGATGGCACCCGTATCGTACATGAAAGGACGGGTATTTTGCCCGGTATGGATGCGGTCAGCTACTCGGCGGAGAAATTTGACGAGAAATACGGCAAGAAGCCAATCCGCACGCTGGATGATTACAAGGCGGATATGGCGGGCATTCCCGTAAGGCGCGCAGAGCTTTTGCAAAAAGCTGAAAAGATATTCAACGAGGCATCGGAACACGGAATGGCCAAGGGGCATCTCCCTTCGACTTCATTGGCATCCCCCACTTATTTGCTCGATATGCAGGTCAAGATCGGGAGCATCGAATATGAAGATACAAGCAGAGAGGTGTATGAAAAAATTGAAGATCTGCGCACGCAGTCACTCAGGCTGGCTGAAGTTGAGGGGGCAATGGGTTTTCGTTTGTACAACATAGACAAGGACGTGCGGGGCCACGGTTTTAAACTGGAGACACCGGTCCTGCAGAAAGATTTTTTCTGAGTCGAACGTATTTTTGTGAAATAGAGGAGGAAATAATGGTCAGTTCATTAAAGGGTGTTTTTAAGGAAGTTAACTCGTCGGGGTATCCGATTACAGCGGCCCTCAGTGGCCACATTGCCGCAGAGGTAGAGGCGTGCAACGTACCGAAACTCGGTTGCTAGGGGCCAGACTCAATTTCCAACATCGTCACCTCGGAAAGCGCGAAGCGCTTATCCGGGATGACGAAATTGCTGGCTTACTTCTTCTTAGGCTGGGCCGGGGCCTTTTTAGGCTTGGCGGCGGCTTCGTCCTTCTGGGGCTTTTCGCGCTTGGCCTTTTTCTCGGGCTGAGGCGTTGCATCAGCATCTTCCTCAAGACCGTGGCCGGTCGTGCGCTCGATAATACGGGCCGACTTGCCGCGCAGGTCGCGCAGGTAGTACAGCTTGGCGCGGCGCACCGATCCGCGTCTTACCAGTTCGATTGAGTCTATACGATTGCTCCAGAGCGGGAACACGCGCTCGACGCCTTCGCCGGCGCTGATCTTGCGGACGGTGAAACTTTCATTTACGCCGCTGCCTTCGCGGGCGATGCAGACGCCTTCGTAAGCCTGGATACGCTCGCGCGTGCCTTCTTTAATGCGGACGTTGACCTTGACGGTGTCGCCGGGGTTAAAATTGGGGACATGTTTGGAAGCCTTGAGTTTTTCAAACTGCTTGGCTTCGAATTTCTGTACTACGTTCATCGCTTTTTTCCCTTATCAGAACCCGAAATCAGGTTAAAAAACCCGGCGGTTCCATTATCTTTTTTACGGGGTTAATCCAAATTCAGGGCGATTTATATAGTTATTGCTGTGTTTGTACAAGTTTTTTTTACCACGGAGCGCACAGAGTTTAAGGAGTTCACAGAGGGTTTTGGATTAATACTCCGTGTTTCTCTTCTTTTTCTCTGTGGCCTCTGTGGTTAAAAGGTCCGGCCGTCTGGCCTTTGTAATGTTTTCAGACTGTTCGGCCCGCCAGGCCTTGATTTTGGCGTGGTCGCCCGATTGCAGGACGGCAGGGACTTCCCAGGTTTTTCCGTCGGCGGCGGTCCACTTGGCCGGGCGGGTATAGTGGGGGTATTCGAGCCTGTTTTCCGTGAAACTTTCCTCCACAGGTGTTTCCATATTACCAAGAACGCCGGGAAGCAGGCGGATACAGGCATCCATCAGGATCAGCGCCGCCGGCTCGCCGCCCGAAAGGACGTAATCGCCGATGGAGATTTCCTCAAGGTCGTGGGCATCCAGGAGGCGCTGGTCCACGCCCTCATAACGGCCACAAAGGAGGGTGATTTCCGGCGTTTCCGACAGTTCCTGCGCGAGTTTCTGCGTCAGGGGCTTTCCTCGGGGGGAGAGGTATATTTTCCGGGAGCCGGGGGCGTCGAGGCTCAGCAGCGCCTTCTCGATCACATCGGCGCGCATCACCATGCCCGCGCCGCCGCCATAGGGGGTGTCGTCCACGGATTTATGCACGCCCTCGCCGAAGTCGCGGATGTTGACCGTTTTGAAAGACCATATGCCTTTCTCCAGCGCCTTGCCGCTGAGGGATTGCCCCAGACACCCCGGAAACATATCGGGGAAGAGGGTGAGGATGTTGACGTGCCAAGTCATGACTCTTTTTTCCGCTCCGGTCTTTTCCACTCCGGGTGGATGATATTGACGATCTTGTCGCATTTGTCGCCCTTGACCGGAAATTCGGTCAGGCTTGCCAGATAGCGGATGCGCTTTTCGTCGACGACGTCGCCGCCGTCGCGGCCTTTGGCCTGACGCTTTTTGTGCTGCGCGAGGCACACATCCAGCGGCACCAGAAAGCAGACGAAAATAACCTCGTGCGTTTTGTGGAGGCGGCCATAGATGCCGTCGCGCTCTTTGCGCTCCAGATTGGTCTGGTCCCAGATGAAGGGGCCGCCCGCATCGACAAGCTCGCCCACGCGCTTTTTCATCAGGGCGACGGATTTCTTGTAGTATTTCTTGAACGCCTCGGCATAGGTGATGCCGTCCTTGCGCGCAAATTCCTCAAGGAAGACATCGCCCGAGGCGATAGGCAGCCGCGCCGGATGGTTTTTTGCCCATGTGCTTTTGCCGCTGCCCGGCAATCCGACCAGTACATAGGCCGGCGGCTTTTTTTGTTTTTTGGGTGCGGTTGGTTCGTTCATTTATATTTCTTCCGGTCTTTCGATTTTAATATAGCCGTGCTCAATGGCAACGTCCGGCACATTTTCTTTGGTAAGGACCAGAAAGAAAGATTCCTGTCCTTTGGGTTTGATCTCCAGCAAATCGCCCGCGCCGAAATTCTGGACGGCGGTAACGGTGCCGATTTCCGCGCCGTCCTTATTATCCAGCGCCTTCAGGCCGATGAGGTCTTCGATGTAATACTGGCCTTGCGGCGGGGCGGGCAGGGCGGCGCGCTCAACCCACAGCTCCGTGCCGTTCAGGGCATCGGCGGCATTTTTCTCATCGACCCCCTGGGCGGCGGCGAGCAAGTGTTTGCCGGACGCGCCCTTGAGCGTGAGGGATATTTTTTCATCTCCCGTTTCGGCGGTGTAAAACGGTCCGTAACCGCCAAGCGCCTTTGGGTCGTCGCCAAAATAACTGATTTTGACCAGACCTTTGACACCGTGCGCGCCGGCGATTTTTCCAAGGCGGATGCGTTTCATGTTTTAACCACGAAAGGCGCAGAGACGCGGAGGAAAGGCAGAGAAAAAATATATTGGTTTCATACAGGAATCCAACATTTTAAAATGTCGTCATTGCACGGCTCGTCCGTGCAATCCATGGATCACACGCACAAGGCGTGTGATGACGGGGTGTGTATGTTAGTTTAAACGATCATAACTTCTCTGCGTCTCCGCGTCTCTCCAGTTTTACTCCGCTTTCGCTTCTTCAGCGGCGGGGGCTTCGGCTGGAGCTTCTGCCGGAGCGTTGGCGGCGGCTTCTGCGGCTTCCTTCGCCTTGGCAGCTTTTTCTTTCTTCTCTTCAATGCGCTGAAGAGCCTTTTCGCCCGGTTTGGATTTGTTCGGGCGGTTCGGCTGTTTCGGCATCGGGGCGATCCCGGCCTTGCCGAGGAAAATCGCCACGCGCTCGGAGGGTTTTGCGCCCTGAGAGAGCCAGAACTTGATGCGCTCTTCAACCAACTTGACGCGCTGATCGTCGGGCAGAAGCGGGTTATAGGTGCCCAGCTTTTCGATGTAACGCCCGTCGCGTGGCATGCGCTTGTCCGCGACCACGATGCGGTAGTGAGGTCTGTTTTTGCGTCCGACCCGCGACATTCTTAGTACCAGTGCCATTTTACTTTTCTCCTTTGGTTAAGTTGGTATTTTAGTATTTTAGTGTTTTAGTAATTTAGTGATTTAGTGATTTCCAAATCACCAAATCACTAAATCACTAAATTACTTTTTCTTTCCTCCATGCCCGCCTTTTACGTTCGGATTTCCCAGCAATCTTTGCAGGTCGGCGGTGCTAATGTTGCTGCCCGCATTGGAAAGCGCGCCGCCCGGAGCGAAGGGGTTCGGCCCGAGAGCGCCGCCATCGTCGAGGTCGGCCATGTCATCTGCCAGCGCATCGGGATTCATCGCGCCGCTTAACGCCCCCATATCGCCGCCCATCATATCCTTCATCATGCCCATCATTTTGCCTGAGCCCATTTTCTTCATGCGCTTCATGACGGTTTGCATCTGCTTGATCTGTTTGACGATCATGTTGATTTCCTGAACGGTGGTGCCGGAGCCAGCCGCGATGCGCTTTTTGCGTGAAGCGTTCAGCAGATCAGGATTTTCGCGCTCGGCCAGAGTCATGGAAAAAATGATGGCTTCCTGTTTTTTCATGACGGAATCGTCGATCCCGGCGGCGTCGATCTGCGCCGCCATTTTGCCAAGGCCGGGGAGCATTTTCATCATTGCGCCCATGCCGCCCATTTTTTTCATCTGCTGCATCTGGGACAGCAAATCGTTGAAGTCGAATTTTCCCTTGCGGAATTTTTTGGCCATTTTGGCCGCTTCTTCGTGGTCGACGGTCTCGACGGCTTTTTCGACGAGGGAAACCACGTCGCCCATCCCGAGGATGCGCCCGGCGATACGGTCGGGGTGGAATGCCTCAAGCGCGTCCCATTTCTCCCCCACACCAAGGAGCTTGATCGGTTTTCCGGTCACGGCCTTCATCGACATGGCCGCGCCGCCGCGCGCATCGCCGTCGACGCGGGTGAGCATGATCCCGGTGAGGCCGACTTTTTCGTCGAAGGCTTTGGCGGTGTTCACGGCGTCCTGCCCCGTCATGGCATCGGCCACGAGCAAAATCTCGACTGGGTTCACGGCTTTGCGGATGGCGGCGGCCTCGTTCATGAGTTCTGCGTCGATGGCAAGACGTCCGGCGGTGTCCAGCATGACGACGTCAAAGCCTTCTTTACGTCCGGTATCCATAGCGCGCCGCGCGATATCGACGGGCTTTTGACCCGCGACGATGTCCAGCGTGGCGATGCCCGTTTGCTGGCCGAGCTGGCGCAATTGTTCCTGCGCGGCGGGGCGGTAGACGTCGAGCGAGGCCATCAGGACCTTTTTGCCTTGCTTGTCGGTCAGGCGCTTGGCGATTTTGGCGGTCGAGGTGGTTTTACCCGAACCCTGCAAACCCACCATCAGATAGGCGCAGGGTGGCGCGCCGAATTTCAGATCTTCGCTACCGCCGCCCAGCATCTCGACAAGGGCATCGTGGACGATTTTGACGATCTGCTGCCCCGGCGTGACCGAGCGGATGACCTCTTGGCCTACGGCCTTTTGCTTGACGGTTTCGATGAAATCCTTGACGACCGGAAGGGCGACATCGGCCTCGAGCAGGGCCACGCGGATTTCCCGCGCCGCCGCCATGACGTCGTTTTCGGTCAAAGCTCCCTTGCCACGGAGCCTTCCGAACACACCACCCAGTTTTTCACTTAATGACTCAAACATCTATATTCTTTTAACCACAGAGTTCACTGAGTTTTCAGGAGTTCACAGAGAGGTTTTTTTATTTTTAAGTCTCTATGAACTCTAATAAATCTCTATGTTCTCTGTGGTATTAATCCTTTTTAGTTCCGTAAGGTTCATTTCAAAGCAAACCAACCCCGGTGAGCGTAAGTTCGCCGACCGGGGGGTACCGCTAAGCACTAACATTTAACAATGCCAGTGAAATTTGGTGGGAAATTAGGGGTATCCCTGGAAAAAGTCAAGAAAAGTGTTTAAACCACAGCGGTCACAACGAACACAGCGCGTTTTTAGAAAGTTGCACCATCAGGCGCAAAACAGTTACAAATCTGTAAATTGGCAACTATATTAGTTTTGTGTCTTCGGGAGTGCTTGTTTTGAAAGGACTCGTTGTGGGCGCTGTGTTCGCTGTGGTTCAAAACAGACAGAAGATTAGGACTATGAATTTTATAAAAATGCACGGGCTGGGCAATGATTTCGTCATTCTGGACCAGCGCAGCCGGGCCGAAACCTTAAGCCCCGAGCGGATCCGCCATATCGCGGACCGGCGCCTCGGCGTGGGCTGCGATCAGGTGATCGTGCTGGAGCCGACCAACGAGGCCGATTTATTCATGCGGATTTTCAACCCGGATGCCTCGGAAGCCGAGAATTGCGGTAACGCTACGCGCTGCGTCGCGCATCTATATATGAAGGAAAAAGCCGTGCAGTCCTGTATTATTGAAACGAAGGCCGGGTTTTTGAAATGCCGGATGCTTCAGAACGGCACGATGGTCGAGGTGGATATGGGCGCGCCGCAACTGGACTGGGCCGATATACCGTTGGCCCGTGAAAAGGACACCCTGAATTTAGGCATCGGGCAGGGTGCGGCCCGCGACCCGGTGGCGGTCGGCATGGGTAACCCGCATTGCGTGTTCTTTGTGGATAATGTTGAGGACTTCGATGTGGAGCGTTTGGGCCCGGTCTTTGAACACCACGAATTATATCCCAACCGGACCAACGTGGAATTTGCAGAGGTACTTGGGAATAACCGTGTACGCGTACGGGTATGGGAGCGCGGGGCGGGGATTACGCCGGCCTGCGGTTCCGGGGCCTGCGCGGCGGCGGTGGCTTCTGTACGCAGGGGGCTGACGGCCAATAAGGTTGAAATCATCATGGATGGCGGCTCGCTCTTTCTCGAATGGCGGCAAAGCGACGGTCATGTCCTGATGACCGGCTCGGTGGCGTATGTATTTGACGGAATCATAAAAAATTGATAGGAACCCCGAATAAAGTAAAACCACAGAGACACGGAGGCACAGAGTTTTTTTATTATTAATTATTTCTCTGTGTCTTTGTGCCTCTGTGGTTAAAAAATAATTCGCGTTTATTTGCGGTTTAAAAAAGTAAGAAATGAAAAAAGAACCGGAAATTGTGACCTTTGGTTGCCGCCTCAACACATACGAGTCCGAGGTGATGCGCAGCCATGCCAAAACGGCGGGGCTGAAGAATGCTATCGTATTCAATACCTGTGCCGTGACGAAGGAAGCCGAGCGGCAGGCGCGGCAGGCTATTCGTAAAGCGAGGCGAAATAATCCACAGGCTGAAATCATTGTCACCGGCTGTGGCGCACAGATCGATCCACAGAAATACGCACAGATGCCCGAGGTCGACCGGGTGATCGGGAATGATTTGAAATTAAAGGTGGAGACGTGGACGGGGCTGAGCGATGGAAAGATATTAATCAATGATATCATGTCTGTAAAAGAAACAGCTTCGTTTTTACTTGAAGGTTATGAAAGCCGGGCGCGGGCGGTTTTGCAGGTCCAGCAGGGCTGCGATCACCGCTGTACGTTTTGTATTATCCCCTACGGGCGCGGCAATGCGCGCTCGGTACCCATCGGGGTGGTGGCGGAGCAGGTTAAAAAGCTGGTCGAGGGCGGATATAACGAAATCGTTATGAGTGGCGTCGATATTACGTCATATGGACCGGACTTGCCCGGTAAACCGACGCTGGGTCAGATGATAAGGCGCGTGCTCGCGCTCGTTCCTGAATTGAAACGTCTTCGTCTTTCGTCACTCGATCCGGTCGAAATCGACGAAGATATGTGGCGTTTGATTGAATCCGAGCCGCGTTTTATGCCGTATCTGCACCTTTCGGTGCAATCGGGCGATAATTTGATCCTCAAACGCATGAAAAGACGCCATAGCCGCGAGGATGTCATCGATTTATGCCGCAAAGCGCGTCAATTGCGCCCGGAAATCTCGTTTGGCGCCGATATCATCACCGGATTCCCGACGGAGACCGAAGAAATGTTTCAGAACACTTTGGACCTTGTAACAGAGTGCGATCTGACCTTTTTACATGTGTTTCCGTATTCCGAGCGCGAGGGTACGCCAGCGGCCCGGATGCCGCAGGTCGATCCGGTGGTGCGTAAGGAAAGGGCGGCGCGTTTGCGGGCTTTGGGTGAAAAACAGATGGAAAAATTCTTAAACAATAACATCAACAAAGAAATAGAAGTTATTGTAGAAAATGGAAATATTGGCCGCGCAGAAAATTACGCAGCGATTTCCATTGATCGCGACTTGCCCGTTGGTTCGATGGCCACAATAAAAACGATTGGCGTTGCCAAAGATCATCTTTTGGGGCAATGTCTTGGCGTATAGCATTAAAATTTTGCGTCATACCCGCGTCCCGAGCGCAGCGAGGGATTAAACGGCGGGTATCCAGAAAAAGACAGCCGCTTTGCGGCTGGCATATGGACCCCCGCCGTTAATGTTCAGCGGCTTCGCCGCTTCACCGCGGGGGTGACGGAAGACGGGAGAAGGTTCAGATGGTTTTCTGGCGCAAAAAGAACAATTCGGGCGATCAGGAAAAGCAAGAGCGTGCCGAGCGGTTTATCCACCGCCCGAGCGACCCCGCGATCGAGCTGCCGACGGAATACGATGCGGAGATTGATCCCGGCTTGCAGCAGGCTTTGGATGAGGGCGAGGCTGCGGTTAACGATCTCGAAGAAATTCCCGTCCCCGATCACACCCCCAACGAAGATGCGAAAGAGGCCGAGGATCTGGGCGATCACGCGCAGGAGGGTGGCTGGCTTTCGCGCCTGACAAGGGGACTGGCCAAATCGACGGGCAGGATCACGCAAGGCCTCACGGACGTTCTGACCAAGAGCAAGCTTGATCAGGAGACGCTGGACAGGCTGGAGGAAGTTTTGATCGAGGCCGATCTCGGCCCCAAAACAGCGGCACGGCTGGTGGAAGATTTTGCCAAAGGACGTTTCGGGAAAGAAATCACCGAAAAGGAAGTCAAAGAGGCTCTGGCCAAAAGCATTGCGGCCATGCTGGCCCCGGTGGCAAAACCTCTGGCGATAAAAAAGCCGGCGCAGGGCGGGCCGTTCGTCGTTCTGGTCTGCGGGGTTAACGGCGTGGGCAAAACCACCACCATCGGCAAGCTGGCGCAGCATCTGAAACAAAAGGAAGGCTGCAAGGTTATGATGGCCGCCGCCGACACGTTCCGCGCCGCCGCGATCGAGCAGCTTGAAATCTGGGCGAAACGTACGGGCGCGCCGCTGGTGACCAAGGAGGCGGGATCGGATGCCGCCGCCGTGGCGTACGAGGCGTACGAGCGCGCCAAGAATGAGGGCATGGATGTTCTTTTGATCGACACGGCCGGGCGGCTTCAGAACAAGGCCAATCTGATGGCCGAGTTGGAAAAGATCGTGCGTGTTTTGAAGAAACAGGATGAAAACCTTCCCCATGCCACTTTGCTGGTGCTCGACGCCACGACGGGCCAGAACGCCTTTTCCCAGCTTGAGAGCTTTAAAAGCATGGTCAACGTCACCGGGCTGATCGTGACAAAGCTGGACGGTTCGGCCAAAGGCGGTGTTCTGGTCGGTCTGGCCGATCAGTTCGGCGTGCCCGTGCATGCCATCGGCATCGGCGAAAAAATGGAGGACATGCAGCCCTTCAACGCCGAAGAATATGCGCGGTCCTTAATGGGATTGAACCAATCCTAGATTTGGGTCACAATGGCCAAATGTCTAAACCGCCTAAAACGTTCAAGCCGAGAAAATTCAAAGATGCCGATAAAGCCCTCGCCGCCATAAGCGAGATTTACGATGCGCATATCGGCTATCTGCAGGAAGGGTTTCGCCAGTTCGGCACCGGCAAGTTGAAGCCGGGCAGGGTTTCGGCGTGCTATCCCTATATCTCCGTGACGACGGAATTGCCGCGCGGGACGGATTCCCGGTATTCCTATGGCTTCGTTTCGCGGCCCGGCAGCTTCATGACGACGCTGACAAGGCCCGATATTTTCGACCGCTATTACCAGCGGCAAATAGAGCTTTTGATCAAAAACCACGGCATGCCGGTGGAAGTTGGTGTCAGCACGACGCCCATTCCGATCCATTTTGCGCTGGGCGAGAATTTCCATCTGGAGCGCGATTTGAGCGCGAAGCAGATCCAGGATATGCCGCAGTATTTCGATGTGCCTAATCTCGACATCATGGACGATGAAATCGCCAATGCAACTTATGTCCGCGAGGAGGGCAAGCCGGGGCCGTTGTCTTTGTTCAATGCGCCGCGTGTGGATCTGAGCCTGCAACGCCTGAAGCATTACTGCGGCAGCGACGCGCACCACTTCCAGAATTACGTGATTTTCACGAATTACCAGTTCTATATCGACGAATTCGTCAAGATCGCCAAGACCAAAGCCAAAAGCAGGGGCTTTGCCGGGTTCATCGAGCCGGATACCAGAAAGCGCCTGCCGCAGATGCCGGCCTATCATTTGAAGCGCGACGATGGTTCGGGCATTACCATGATCAATATCGGCGTCGGCCCGTCCAACGCCAAGACGATTACGGATCACGTCGCGGTTTTAAGGCCGCATGCGTGGCTGATGCTCGGGCATTGCGCGGGGCTTCGGAGTTCGCAGAATTTAGGGGATTACGTTCTGGCGCATGGCTATCTGCGCGAGGATCATATTCTGGACAAGGATTTGCCGCTCAGCATTCCCGTTCCGGCTCTGGCGGAAATTCAGGTGGCGCTGGAATCCGCCGTCGGCGAGGTGACGGGTTTGAGCGGTTACGACCTTAAAAAGATCATGCGTACGGGAACGGTGGCAACCACCGATGACCGCAACTGGGAACTGCGTTCCTCCATCAAGCAAAATCGCGGCCTGTCGCAAAGCCGCGCCGTGGCGATGGATATGGAATCCGGGACGATCGCCGCGAACGGTTTTCGCTTCCGCGTTCCCTACGGCACTTTGTTATGCGTTTCCGACAAGCCGCTGCACGGGCATTTGAAATTGCCCGGCATGGCCGATACGTTCTACCGCGAGCGCGTCGAGCAGCATTTGCGGATCGGTTTGCTGGCCATGGAAAAGCTGCGTGATCTTTCGCCGGAAAAACTCCACAGCCGCAAGCTGCGCAGCTTTAATGAGGTGGCGTTTCAGTAGGTCACCGTTTACTGGCTGAATTGGTCGAAAGCCCTTAGGGCGTCCGCTGCATACATCAAAGCAGGGCCGCCGCCCATATACACCGACATGGCCATGACCTCGGCGAC
>DIHF01000049.1:28176-67983 GCA_002420015.1 Micavibrio sp. UBA5703 | reverse complement strand
CACCAGCCGTCAGCAATCCCGCAACCAATTACAGTTCTTCGGACTACACCCATGACAGCGACATCGACATGAGCGTCCTTGACCATGAAATGCTGGGAAGCCTTCTGGAGAATCTCGGCAAGGCGCAATTCGCGGCGCTGGTGGAAGGATTCCTCTCCAAGGCCGACGAAATCATCGCCACCCTCAATCAGGTCTCGGCGCAGAACGATCTGCCCGCCATGGGCGCACGGGCGCACGAGTTAAAAGGCATGGCGGCCAACTTTGGAATCAAAGGCGTCAGCGAAATCGCCGCCAAAGCCGAAAAGGCCTCTAAACTTGGTCATAATGACGAAGCGCGTGAAAACATAGCCAAGCTCGACGACGCCGGGCGCAACGCCAGAGCCGCCATCAAAAAATGGCTCGCGGAAAACTAGGGCAAATTGCTAGCCGACGATTTCGTCGTTCTTGAAGAAATACGCGATTTCCGTTTTGGCGTTCTCAAGACTGTCGGAGCCGTGCACGGAATTCTCGCCGATATTCAGCGCGTATTCCTTGCGGATCGTTCCGGGCTCGGCCTGCGCCGGGTTCGTCGCGCCCATCACCTCGCGGTTTTTGGCCACGGCGTTATCGCCTTCCAGAACCTGAACCACAACAGGGCCGGAGCTCATGAACTCCGTCAATTCACCAAAGAACGGGCGTTCCTTGTGGACGGCATAAAAACCTTCGGCCTGAGCGCGGCTCATATGAATGCGCTTTTGCGCGACAATCCGCAGGCCCGCAGCCTCCAGCTTGGCATTGATCGCGCCGGTCAGGTTGCGCTTGGTGGCATCCGGTTTGATAATCGAAAACGTACGTTCTTTAGCCATTTTTTCCTCTTTTTTTGATTGTCGTCCCAAAGCGCGCCGCGCCGAAGGATCTCATTAAATTCCGTGCGCGCTTTATATAGGGATCAACAAGCCAGAGCAAGGCCCTTCCCAAACACTTGAGATTCAAGGCCGTTTTGTAATTTTATTTCAAAAATCCCCTGTGGATAAGCAATAAATAGATAATATTGGAGTCTTGTCCGGTAATTTATACTTGCATAGAAAGACTTCTTTTTGTTACTGTAAACAAATAATTTTATGTAAAAATAAAAGCGCAGGGAGTAAATTCTTAGTGAGGAAGTGGCTTCGGTTAACGTGGGACAGCACGCAACAGCAGGCGACTAATGCCCAGCAACTGCAAAAGCAGGGGGCCGAGGCGAGAACGACCCTGCGCAAGTATGCCGATGCACTTGCGGGAAGAATTGGCCTTGACCCTCATATCGCGGTAACGCCGGGGCCTCTTAAGGAGTTAACTTCCATACACAGTAAAGCTGTTCGCCACGGCGGAGAAGTTAAGGCTATATGCGATGCGTGCCGCGTCCGGATTTTATTTAATTCTCCGGACCAGATTCAAAAACTCAGGGACGTTGTCGTCAGCGGCCATAACAGCGACCCGTTCAATAAAAGCCAAGGCGAAAAAGGTATCTTTGTTACCGAGATCGAAGATAATTACCTTCGACCCAAAGATCATGGTTATGTCGGATTGCATTTGAAAGTGCGGGTGCCATTGAAGAACGGCGGCCACCACACCTGCGAGGTGCAATTCATGCACGAACAAATGCAGCGCACCTACAACGATACTCACGGCATCTATAAGGAAGCTATGGAGATCAAATCGCATCCGGGTGGCCCAGACGGGACTTTGACACAGGAGCAGGAATCGACCGTCCGCGACCTGATGGCAACCATAAAAATGGCTTACGATCAGGATGTCGAACGCCTTGGACTCCAGGTGCTTCGTGAAGATTTCATGCCGACGAAAAAGCGTGCAGCGAACACGTCTTACAAACAATCGCCCTATGCTGGCTTCGAATTGGCCACAGCCTAGAAAAATCCAAAAACTGTTACGCCTACCCCGCCAGTGCCTTTTCGATCGCGCCGACAGCATCGTTCGCGGCATTCGGGTTTGGACCGCCGGCCTGAGCCATGTCGGGACGCCCGCCGCCGCCCTTGCCGCCCAGCGCCTCCGCGCCGATCTTCACCAGATCAACAGCGCTCACCCGGCCCGTCAGATCGTCGGTCACGGCGACAACGATTGAGGCTTTGCCTTCGTCGGTGGCGACCAGAACGATCACGCCGGAACCCAGCTTTTTCTTGAGGTCATCGGCCATCGGTTTCAAATCCTTTGGCGGAAAGCCTGCCAGAACCTTCCCGGTAAATTTCATCCCGCCAATGTCTTTCACATCGCCGGACGCATCGACGCTTTGCGTTGCCTTCTGACGGCGCAGATCGGAAATTTCCTTTTGCAGTTTTTTATTTTCTTTTTCCATCTCCGCCGTATCGGTTGGAATTTCTTTTGAAACCGCACCGCCCAGCGATGCCATCTCTGCCCGCAACTTGTCATTCTCAGCCTTCACCCTGCCATGCGCCACGGCCTGCTGCTGCGCCTTTTCTTCCTTAAACGCGGCAACACGATCACCCGTAAGGGCCTCAATCCGCCGCACCCCGGACGACAGCGCGCTTTCGGAAACGATTTTGAACGCGCCGATCTCGCCCGTTTTTTTCACATGCGTACCGCCGCAGAGTTCAATGGAAAATACGCGGTTGCCTTCCCTGCGGCCCATCGCCACCACGCGCACTTCATCGTCGTATTTCTCGCCGAACAAGGCCATAGCCCCGGTTTCCCGCGCCTCCTCCAGCCCCATCAGGCGCGTCTCGACAGGCGTATCGGCACCGATTTCCTGATTGACCATCGCTTCGACCTTCTGAATTTCCTCGGGCGTCATCGCCTTTGGATGCGAAATATCAAAGCGCGTCCGATCCGCATCCTGCAACGATCCCTTCTGTGCCACATGCGCCCCCAGCACCCGCCGCAGCGCCTCATGCATCAAATGCGTGACGGAGTGATTGGCGCGGATGGCTGATCGCATTTTATGATCTACATTCATAGAAAGGGTATCGCCGACTTCTATTGCCGCTTCCTCATTCAGGATATGGTGCCCTATCAGTTTTCCCAAAATTTTCTGGGTATGAATGACAGTAAAATATTTCCCCTTCCCCAGTATTTCTCCGCGTCCTTCATCGCCTACCTGCCCGCCGGATTCACCGTAAAAGGGGGTCTGATTGGTAATCACCGTTCCGGTACCCATAGCACTCAACTTCTCAACTCTCTTGCCATCTTCGACGATTGCAATAACTTTTGCCTCTGCGCTCTCGGTCTTATACCCCAAAAATTCCGTGGGGCCGAATTCGTCCAGAATCTCGAACCACACTTTTTCGGTGGCCGTATCACCCGACCCGGCCCAGGCGGCGCGGGCGGTCTTTTTCTGCTCTTCCATGCATTTGTCGAACCCGGCTGTATCGACCGCAATTCCCTGCGCCTTCAAAGCATCCTGCGTCAGATCCAGCGGAAATCCAAATGTATCGTACAGCTTGAACGCCACATCGCCCGGAAGGATTTTGTTTTTTACCCTGCCGGATTCCTCGTCCAGAATTTTCAGGCCGCGTTCGAGCGTCACCTTGAACCTCTGCTCTTCCAGTTTCAACGTCTCGGAAATCAACGCCTCGGCACGTTTCAACTCCGGATAAGCCGCGCCCATCATGCCGATCAACGTGGGCAGCAGGCGGTACATCAGCGGCTCCTTCGCGCCCAGCAAATGCGCATGGCGCATGCCGCGCCGCATGATCCGGCGCAGAACATAGCCGCGCCCTTCGTTGCCCGGCATCACGCCATCGGCCAGCAAAAACGCGCTACATCTTAAGTGATCGGCAATCACGCGGTGCGAAGCTGCCTGCGCGCCGTCCGGGTCAACACTCGTTAAATCCGCGCTGTGTTCGATGATGGAACGCAAAAGGTCGATATCGTAGTTGGAAAATTTTCCCTGCATCAGCGCGGCAATGCGCTCCAGCCCCATCCCGGTATCGATGGAGGGCTTGGGAAGTTTGATCTGCGTTTTGGCATCCACCTGCTCGAACTGCATGAACACAAGGTTCCAGAATTCAAGGAACCTGTCGCCATCCTGATCGGGGCTGCCCGGCGGGCCGCCCTGCAATTTATCGCCCTGATCGTAGAAAATCTCGCTGCACGGACCGCACGGCCCCGTATCGCCCATGCGCCAGAAATTGTCGTCCGTGGGAATGCGGATGATTTTCGAATCCGGAAAACCGGAAATCTTTTTCCAGATCCCCGCAGCCTCCTCGTCCGTCGAATGCACAGTCACCAGCAGCTTGTCTTTCGGCATGCCGAAATTTTTCGTGACCAGTTCCCATGCGAATGAAATGGCTTCTTCCTTGAAATAATCGCCAAAGGAAAAATTCCCCAGCATCTCGAAAAACGTATGATGCCGTGCCGTATAGCCGACATTGTCGAGATCGTTATGCTTGCCCCCGGCACGCACGGATTTTTGCGCCGATGTGGCGCGGGTATAGGAGCGCTTCTCCGCCCCCGTAAAAACGTCCTTGAACTGCACCATGCCGGAATTGGCAAACATCAAGGTCGGGTCGTTTTGCGGCACGAGCGGGCTGGAGGGAACCACGGTGTGGCCCTTGCCCTCGAAGAATTTCAAAAATTCAGACCTTATGTCGTTGACTGTTTTCATTTCAAAGTAACCCCTACGGTACAAACGAAATCGTTATTTTGTCGTATACATTTCCCTGATTATCCAGCGCAAGAAATTCGCTGGTCGACACATGTCCCGCCTTCATGTGGTCTTCATGGTTCGTAATCCTGTACTCCTGCCCAACCTTCATTGTTAGTGAAAATTGCGGATTGCCGGGATGTTGCATCCTCACCATCTTTACATCCGGGTTCTTATGCCGAAAACTCATCATAATCGGCAAGGGCGGACTAATTTCAGTGGAACGAATAATATCAAGCCCGTTAACCGTGATAACAAAATCGGCCTGGGCTACTTGCTCCGCGTAAATTTGCGCCCGGCTATTCTCTGGAAATAATGCCAGAGGAATAAACATTAGGGCCACACAAACAATCAAAGCCCTTTTCCTTGCCATATTGACCTGCGACATGCTTTCGCCCTACTCTTCCAATCTAACCCGCTTGCGATGGTTAAGGACCACAATATGCAGGAATTCAGGCAACTTGCCAATAGATTAGCCGACGAGGCCGGGCAGATCGTCCGGCAGCATTTCCGCACGGCTTTCGATGTGGAATCAAAGGCCGACGCCTCGCCCGTCACCATCGCCGACCGCGCCGTCGAGAAGCGCCTGCGGGAAATCATCGAGAAAGAGCGCCCCGAGGACGGCATTTTCGGCGAGGAATTTGGCATTAAGAAAAGCCAGAACGGCCTGACCTGGGTGCTGGATCCCATCGACGGCACCAAATCCTTTGTGATCGGGCGGCCAACCTTCGGTACGTTGATCGCGCTGTGCGAAGATAACGCGCCTGTTCTGGGTATCATCGATCAGCCGATCTTAAAAGAACGCTGGCTCGGGGCAAAAGGCTCGCCGACCGTTTTCAACGGCGCGCCTGTCAAAACAAGATCATGCAAAAAACTTTCACAAGCCTGTGTCTCCAGCACCACGCCGGCGATGTTTTCAAAAACCGGCCCCGTCTACGAAAAATTCGAGCACGGCGCAAAAATGATGTCATGGGGCGCGGATTGCTACGCCTACGGCCTGCTGGCAAACGGTTACTGTGATATCGTGGTGGAGGCCAATTTATCGCCTTACGATTTCGCCGCGCTCGTTCCGGTAATCGAAGGCGCAGGCGGAAAAATCTGCGACTGGCGCGGCAATCCCCTCACCCTTCAATCCGAAGGAAACGTCATTGCGCTGGGCGATCCGGCGCTCTGGGGTGAAGTTTCCAAGATTCTGAAATAGTATCATTTAAGCTATGGTCACTTGCATTAGAAATCCGTCATTGCACGGCTCGTCCGTGCAATCCACACTTACCCGCCGAAGCCCGCAGGACGAAGGAGGATGGATCACACGTATTTTGCTTTGCAAAAACGTGTGATGACGAAGTGTCTATAAAATGCTACTGGCCCTTGTCGGCCAGACTAAAGGCATCGTCGCCCCAGAGCGCCGCATATTGCGGATTGCGCCCCTCCGCCACGGCATTGAGTGTCGGCGTCGGCAAATTCTCGCGCAGCCTGTAGATCCAGTAATTGGCCAGAACGCGCTCGACGTAATCCCGCGTCTGCGACGATGGGATGGTTTCGATGAACAAAAGCGGATCGTCATTTTCCGGCACGGATTTTTTCCACTTCGCCAGATTGCCCGGCCCCGCGTTATAGGCAATCAGAAGCGCGAACAAATCGCCATCCACATCTTTGCTGGCCAAAAGTTCCTCAAGGTAACGCTGCCCGATTTCAAGATTTTTCTGCGGATTGTCGAGCGCCGCTTCATCGGCATTTTCCGCCACATCGCTGGCGGTTGTCGGCATAACCTGCATCAGACCCTTTGCGCCCTTTTTGCTTGTCGCGCTGGAATCAAAGCCGGATTCCTGGCGCATGATCGCATGGATAAGCGCCGGATCGACCGTGTATCCTTCCTTGGGTTTCCACGGCCCCATCGGATAAAGCGCCGCGTTGTAAACCCCGCCGCCATCCATCTCCATCGTATGGCCAAGCTGCATCGCCAGCCCCGGCAACCCGGCCTGCCCGGCATAGGCAAGCAGAGCCTTACGCATTGTTTTGTTGTCTTTGGTGTTCAGGCGTATCAGCTCGGCTTCGGCCATCTGCCTTTGACCCGCCGCCACCAGCGCAATCCCCCTGCTCCCTGAAGGCGTACTCATCAAAAGATTTTGAAAGTCCTTGGTATAGGCCGGAATCTTCCAGTTGAATTCAAGATCGCGGCCCAGCGCTCTTGTCGCAATCAAACCGTAAAACGTGTGCGGATTGTCCGAGGCACGCTTAAGCCAATTGTTGCTTACGTCCTGCGCGTTACCGGCGCGCTCATGCGCCCGCGCCGCCCAGTAAGCACCCGACGAAACCATCCACCCTGAAGCATAAGGCGAGCGCCCCGCCACCTCGAAATGACGCGCAGCCTGCTTGTAATCGCCGCGCTGCCAGGCCGCCAGCCCGGCCACCCAGCCCGCTTCCGGCACGTGCACACCCGAACGCGCAACGGCCTTTGCGGCAATCTCATACACCTGATCCGGTTCACCTTCGTAAAGATACCCGGCGGCAATTTCGGTCAAAAGCAAATCATGCTCCACCGGATCAAGAAGTGCCGCCGCTTGATCCGTTTCGAGATTTTTCATGGCCTGAGAGAAATTACCCTTATTTACATCCTGACGAACGAGCCTGCTTAAATTCTCAATTTGCTTTTTCTGCTCCGGCGTTCTTTGCCGGATGGATTGATATTTTCTTTCCTCTGCGGTGACAAGAGCACGCGCAGGCAGCATGGCGGGCGCATCTTCCACACCCTTGAGATCGCCATCAAACCCATGCGGCTGGCGGCGCAGCGCCAGCCTGTGTATGTCCTCTGCACCTGGAAGATCGCCGTAAACGTCAACCCAGTTGCGCAATTCCTCGTACGTCGCCTTGTAAGCCGTAGGGTGCATGTAGCGCTGATACAGGACATGCCCGCGCAAGCGAAAATCGCCGAGCTTTTCGATCTCCTGATCGGCTCCTGCCATATCGCCAGATTCCTGAAATGCAAATATGTGTTTGTAAATCTCCGCATCTTTGGCGGAAAGCGATACGCCTGTGGCGGGCATAGGCTTGGGATCCGGCCTCGGAGGGGAAGGCGGCGGCGAGGGTAAAAGAAAAGACGGCGGCGAAGGCGGGCCTATCTGCAAAAGTGCCTCTACCGAACCTCCTATAATATTGACTGCGTCATTGACGTCGTCGAAGAAATCACGCTCTTGAACCGGAGGGCCGTACACGCCTTCGGCCTGTACCGGGCCATAAGTTGCGGGCGTATCGAGAAGGCTCTGGACGGCATCGGGCGCTCTATCCGGTTTGCGCCCCGGCACGGGGATGGAACCTGCGGACGCAAAAGCCCCGGCGCATGATACGCCGCCAAAAAGAAACACAAGCAACACGCATAACGCATGTTTTTTGTACGCTGCAAATCTACTCATGATACGGGAAAACTATACGAAAACGGCTTTGGTGTCCACCGACGCCGTTCCACCTTTATAATATATTGATTTCCTTGCGCTTTTCCTGAACCATCAGCATATCGGCCCACACCGCTTTTTTCTGCGAGGGGGTCCGCAGCAGATAGGCCGGATGGTAAGTGGCAATCGCCGGAATGATTTCAGCGCCAGCCTGAAACTCCGCCGTTTGCGGCTGGTACCCGTGCCAGAGCTTTCTCATCCTTGTGATGCCGTCCGTGCGGCCCAGCAAGGCCTTTGCCGATACCCCGCCGCACAGGATGATGATCTTGGGTCTGGCCAGTTGAATATGACGCTCGATAAACGGCAGGCTCGCCTCAACCTCGCCGGGGCTGGGCGTGCGGTTGCCGGGTGGCCGCCAGTTGAGGATATTGGAAATGTAAATGGATTTGGCGGGGTCCCGCTCGGTACGGTCGAGCCCAATACAATTAAGGATACGGTCCAGCAACTGCCCACTCTGCCCGACAAAGGGTTTCCCGATCCGGTCTTCATCCGCGCCCGGTGCCTCCCCGATCAGCATAATCGGCGCCTGCGGGTTTCCATCGCAAAACACCAGATTGGTCGCGGTCTTCTTCAGGGCAATGCCGTCATAGGCAGCAATGGCCTCACGCAATTCCTCCAGCGTATTTGCCGCCTGCGCCAGCTTGACGCTTTCCGCCCGTGCATCCGAAGCGCCCAGCGGCAGGTGATCCGGCGATGCAGGCCGTGAAGAAGGCTTGGCTGCCTGCGACAGGCCGGAAATTGAAGCGGGTTCTTCCCCGCTTTTTCTTTGTAATATGGAAACGTTGGCAGCAACCTTGGTTCGATCAAACGGCGCACCATCAAGCGCCTCGTCCACGCCGTTATCCAGATACCACGTCAGCGCCGCCGCATAAGCCTTTTGCGCGATATTGCTCATTTTACACTCAAAACCCGTTCAATTATCTGTATAATGGGACTCTAGCGCCCCTGAGCGCATTGTCGAGAACTCTTTTTACCCTGCACCGTTTTATTGCACATGCCCGATTCGATCCGTCCCGACCGCGAAAACATGGAATATGACGTTGTAATCGTCGGCGGCGGACCGTCGGGTCTGTCCTGCGCCATTCGCCTGAAACAGGTATCGCCCGAACTTTCCGTCTGCGTCCTTGAGAAAGGATCGGAAATCGGCGCGCATCTTCTCTCCGGCGCGGTGTTTGAAACCCGCGCGCTTGATGAATTGATCCCGGACTGGAAAGACAAAGGCGCGCCTCTCAACACACCCGCGACCCATGACAACTTCATCTTCCTGACAAAAAACAGCGCCTTCAAACTGCCCACGCCGCCGCAAATGCACAACAAGGGCAATTACATTATTTCGCTGGGCAATCTGGCCCGCTGGCTGGCACAACAAGCCGAGGCGCTCGGGGTAGAAATTTTTCCCGGCTTTGCCGCCGCCGAGATTCTTTACAACGAACAAGGCGCGGTGATCGGCGTGGCCACCGGCGATATGGGACTGGACGCGCAGGGCAACAGAACGGAGCATTTCCAACCGGGCATGGAACTGCACGCACGCCAGACGGTTTTTGCCGAGGGCTGTCACGGCTCCCTGACGAAAATGCTGATCAAAAAATTCGACCTGCGCAAAAACAGCGACCCGCAAACCTACGGTATCGGCATCAAGGAGCTTTGGGAAGTTGCGCCGGAAAAGCACAGGCCCGGCCATATCATGCACACGATCGGCTGGCCGATGGATTCAAAAACCTATGGCGGCTCGTTTATCTATCACCTCGAAAACAACCAGGTCGCCATCGGTTTTGTCATTGGCCTCGACTACCAAAACCCCTATCTCTCGCCCTATGATGAAATGCAGCGCTTTAAACTGCATCCGAAAATCAAGCCACTGTTTGAAGGCGGTCGGCGCGTGGCTTACGGCGCACGCGCACTGGTTGAAGGAGGATACCAATCGCTCCCCCAACTGACATTTCCCGGCGGCTTGCTAATCGGCGATACAGCGGGCTTTTTGAACGTGCCCAAAATAAAGGGCAATCATACGGCCATGAAATCGGGTATGCTGGCTGCTGAAAATCTGGCCGGGCTTTTGAACGCGGGCAAAGACTACGGCCAGAACTGCGCCAACTACGAAGAAGCCCTCAAAAAATCATGGGTCTATGCCGAGCTTAAAAAAGTCCGCAACATCCGCCCCGGATTTCATTGGGGGCTGTGGGCGGGGCTTATCAATGCCGCCTTTGAAACCCTCACAAATGGCCTTGCCCCCTGGACGCTGAAAAACCATGCCGACCACAGCAGCCTTAAAAAGGCAAATAAATGCAGCAAGATAGAATACCCAAAGCCCGACAACACTGTCACCTTCGACAAGCTGACCTCGGTGTCCCTGTCGGCCACCAACCACGCCGAAGGCCAGCCCTGTCACCTCCGGCTTAAAAACCCGAAAATCCCCATAGAAATCAACCTGAAACAATATGACGAACCGGCCCAGCGGTACTGTCCGGCGGGGGTTTACGAAATTGTTAACGATGATGCGGGACAATTAAAGTTGCAGATAAATTCGCAAAATTGTGTACATTGTAAGACCTGCGATATCAAAGATCCGTCGCAGAATATAGACTGGGCGACACCACAAGGCGGTGATGGCCCGAACTACCCGAATATGTAAGAATAAGAAAATGAAGTCGCGGCGAACAAATATAGTACTGGCAACTCTTCTTCTGACGGCAAGCCTGCTGGGGCTTGGCGCGGTGGCTGTGGCGGAAGAACCCGCCTCTGAACCGGCAACCACGCCCCCGGCCATACCCGCCAACCTTGATTATTTCAACCCGTTCAACGGCACCAGCATGGCGGGCGATTACCTTTCGGGCCGCTTCGCCCAGCAGCATCACGACTGGACACAAGCCGAGCAATTCATGGACCGCCTGCTGCAAATCGCGCCGGATGACATCGAACTCAAAAAACGCACGATGGTGCTTGCGATGGGTTCGGGCGACACGGTCCGCGCCGTGCAGCTTGCAGGCGAGGTTATCAAGGTTGAGCCAGAAAGCCCGCTCGCCCTTCTTTTCCTGACGACTGATTCCTTTGTTAAAAAAGACTACGCGGCAGCACAAGGCTATCTCGACAAAATACCCCAAAGCGGTATCTCCGATTTCATCATCCCTCTTTTCAAAGGCTGGGCCGATGCAGCACAGGGCAACCTGAACACAGAAAATCTTCAGGGCAATGCCATACACATCTATCACGCCATACTGATCTCCGATTATCTTAAAAAACCCGATCAGATCGAAAAGCTGCTTGAAAAATCTCTTGGCGTAGAACAACTGACCCCTGCGGATGTCGAACGCATAGCCGATGTTTACGCCCATATCGGCAAAAAGGACAAGGCGCTTGAGCTGTACGGAAAAATTCTGGCCAGCATCCCCGGTAACAAGGAAATCATAACCAAAATGGAAACCCTTGCCGCCGGCAAGGACATGAGCATGTTCAGGACGATTGAATCGCCCGAACAGGGAATAACCGAGGCACTTTTCGATACCGCGCAGACACTGGCGCAGGAATATAGCGACGACTCGGCCCGGGTCTTTGCGCATATGGCGCTGCTTATCAAGCCGGATATGACCAAGGCCACCGTCCTGTTGGCACAAATCGCCACGCGCCACGAGCGTTATGCCGAAGCTATCGAGCATTACAAAAGCATCGCGCCGGGCAATGAACTATATATGGTTGCGCGCCGCGAAGCTGCCGGACTGCTTGAGGAGTCCAAGCGCGTCGACGAAGCCCTTATGGAACTGCAAAAGCTTGTCGACGAACATAACGATCTTGAATCGCTGATTCTCATGGGCGACATTCACCGCCACAACGAAGATTTCAAAAAGGCGCTGGAGTATTACAATCTCTCCGCCAAGACTTTCGGCAAGGAAATTCCGGCAGATTACTGGCACCTTTACTATGTGCGCGGCATGTCCTATGAGCGCCTCGGCCAATGGAAGGAGGCGGAATCCGACCTAAAAGCAGCGCTGTCGTTCCAGCCGGATCACCCCTTCGTTCTCAATTATCTCGGCTATGCATGGGCGGATCAGGGCACCAATCTGGAAGAATCCCTGAAAATGATTCAAAAAGCGGCAGCCCTGCAACCGTCCGACGGTTACATCACCGATTCTTTGGGGTGGGTCATGTACCGCATGGGCGATTATGAGGGCAGCATCCCGCACCTTGAAAAAGCCGTCGAGCTTTTACCCTACGATCCCGTTATCAACGACCATCTGGGCGACGCGTACTGGCGCGTCGGTCGTAAGCTTGAAGCCAGGTTCCAGTGGGAACGCGCCAAAAACTACGCTGAAAATGACAATGCCGATCTTGTGAACACGATTAACACCAAGCTGACCGAAGGGCTGAACACGCCTCCGGTCGTTCGTTCCGCCAATTCGGTTCACGAGCACGGCAGCGCCGAAGGCGGCCTTTAGTGACATCGACACAGACAAAGACGCTGACGATTTTTGCTCCGGCAAAGATCAATCTTTACCTGCACGTCACCGGGCGCCTCGATAACGGCTATCATGCGCTCGACTCCCTTGTGGCCTTTGCCGATATCGGCGATGAAATCCGCATCGAGCCTGCGGCACTCGATTTCTCCTTCAACATGCAGGGGCCATATGCCAACGCCTTCGGCCCCAAGGAATTTGACGCCAGCCCCAATTCCTCCAATCTGGCCGTGCAGGCCGCCTGGGCGATTTCACGGGCGGCACAGAAAATCCCGAGCGTCAAAATCACGCTGACCAAAAATCTTCCGCTGGCCTCGGGGATTGGCGGCGGATCGTCCGATGCCGCTGCCGTTATCTGGGGCCTGATGGAATGGTGGGGAATCCCGCGCCAGTCGGGATACCTGCCCTCGCTGCTGGCCTCATTGGGGGCCGACGTTCCCGTTTGCCTGAATTGTTCACCGGCGCGGCTGCGCGGGATCGGCGATATCATCGACCGCGTGCCGCCCATGCCGGAAATCCCGGTCGTTCTCGTCAATCCCGGAAAATCATGCCCCACGGCACATGTTTTCGCACGCTATAACGGCACCTTCCGCGAACCCGGCAAACTTCCAGAACGGCTGGATACGCTGGCCGATCTGACGGCCTATATCGGGCCGAAGGAAAACGATCTTCTCGCCCCCGCCTGCCAGGTCGTTCCTGAAATTGAAAACGTCCTGCGCGTTCTTGATTATCAGGCCGGATGCAGGCTCGCCCGCATGTCGGGATCGGGGGCGACATGTTTCGGCCTGTTTGAAAATGAAAAACACGCCCGCGATGCGGCGAAGAATATAAAATCGGAAAACCCGGACTGGTGGGTGCGTGCCGGAATGCTCAACAGACCGGAGCGTTACTGATCTGCCCTACTCACGCGAACCAAGTTCGGTGATTTGCGGATCCCTGCGCATATGCGCCAGCAACGCCTCATTGACTTCGCCCGTATCTTCCAGATCGTTGAAGAGCTGATACGAACGAATGGCATCCTTCGTCAGCGGACCTTCCATCCCGTCCGCCGGGCCGGGATAAAGGCCAAGCTGCATCAGATATTCCTGAACCTGCGCGACTGCGGCACGCTGCGTATCCTGTTGCGGCACAACCGCAGAAACCGCATCATCGGTCGTAACCTCAACAGCAGATCTTTCCTCCGGTGCGGGCGCGGCCGCCTCAGGGGATTGCGGCAGCGGTGCCTTCGGCGCAGCTTTGGGCGCAGCCTCCTTGACCGCCGGTTTCTTCGCAGCGGGCCTGGCCGTGCCGCCGATGCTTTCGACCAGCTTGTTCACATCCGACAATTTTATTTTTAGCGTCTTGGCAAGCTGCTCCAGCGCGGCTTTCGCCTCCGGGCTTCCGGCGTCGGCGGCGGTCTTGTACCAGCGCAGAGCCTCGTCCGGCTGCGCCTTTCCTAAAAGCGCGTTCTCGTAAATCAGGCCGAGGTTATAAGCGGCCTCGGTAATGCCCTGATCGGCGGCGTTCTTGAAATACCCCGCCGCCTTTTTGGGATCGTACGGCACGCCGATACCTTCGATATAGGCGATGCCGAGATTGTATTGCGCTTCCGGATGGCCAAGCGCCGCCGCGCTCCTGTACCACTTGATGGCCTCGACTGTGTCCTGCTTTACGCCCAGACCCTGATGATGGAGAACGCCAAGATTATAACGCGCATTGGCGATACCGGCTTCCGCCGCCTCGCGGAACCACAGGCTCGCGCGCTTGTAGTTCTGCTTCACGCCGCCATGTCCGGCTGTATAAATCGCCGCCAGATCATGCTGCGCTTCCGGCACGCCCGCAAAGGCCTGATCCTCAATCTCCTTCACCACCTTGGTTAAGGCCGGGTCGGGCTTAATTCTGTCCGTCAAGCCGGGGCGCGGCGTCATATCCATTTCTGGTTTTGCATCCGCAACGGCATCCGCCACCGCTTCCTTGATCGTAACCGTCGGCTTTTCTTCAGCCTTTTCCGCCTGAGGCTCTTCCGCCGCCGCAGGCTTGGCCTCTGCAACCGTATCTGCAATATTATCGTCGACCTCGCCCGGCTCGATCTCGTTCATTTTCGCGGCCACCGCATCCGGATTGCTTTCGAGCGCAGCCATAAGCTGCTCCTCGTTATTGAGATCCAGCGTACCGATATCGTCGCTGGCCTTATCGCCGACAACTTCCATCTGGTTAATCACAGGCGATTCCGGTTCCGAAGGCTCCGCAGCCTCCAGATCCTCAGCGGGCGCTTCAGCAATCTGCGCATCCTCCCGCTCTTGCGTAGCAACCGGCTGCCATTGTTCATTATCCTGCGCGGCGGTTTTTTCTTCCGGCTCTGCATCCGCCCTGCTCTCCAGGAACGGAAACTGATCCTTGTCGAAAGTTTTCCATTCTTTGAGATTAACTTCACTGAGCAACAGCCCCCCCGCCAGCGCTACGAACAACACCGTCGCCACGCCCGCAGCTTGCGGCAATCCGGCCCTTTGCCACCATGCTTGCCCCGTATGCGCGGGTTTCTCCAGCAATGCCGGCTGCGGCTCTTTCTCGAGAAGATGCTGTTCGGCAAACCCCTCAAGGCCATGAATTCCCTGATCGGCCAGAACCACCATAGCCTTGGCGTTCAGCGCATCGCGCGTCTGAATGACCGTTTCCTCGATCCTGTCGATCTTGCGGAGCAAACGCCCGCGATCTTCAATCGCCTTCTCCAGCTTGCGCTCCAGGCGGCCGTGGCTGGCGATGGCTTCCTCGATCTTGTTATCAAGGCCGTCGAATTTCGTCTCGGATTCACCCACCCGTTTGGTCAACGCCACATAAGCGGCAACGCTGCCGACGATTTTTTCATTATGATCCTTGTGCATCTTCTCAAGCGCGAGTTGATGCTTGCGAAGCAAATCTTCCGTTTGCTTGCGTGCGGCCAGTTCATCCCGGATCTCGGAAAAATTCTTTTCCGTCGAGGCCGTTTTTTCCTGCAACTCGGCCAGCATATCGCGGGTGTCGATAAGCTCCTGCAATGTCTCTTTGGTGAGCTGTTCGGTCCGGCTTGTTTTGGCGACGTTCTCATTCTGGCGGGACGCCACTTTCTGCTCAAGATCGATATAGGCCTGTTCGCTCCTGACCGTGCGCTCCCTCAGTTCCTCTATCGTATCCTGATAGCGCTCCATATCCTTGAGCAGCCTGATACGCTCGCCCTGCGCCTCTTTCAGACGCTCATTCAAAGCCTTCAGCAAGCCGACGATCTGAAGATCGTTGACGTTGGCACCAGCGCCTCCGCTTCCATCGTTGGATGAATTATCGAAGAATACCCGGCCTTCGGCCGTTCTTTTGAACCCCATAGCCCCATGCCCCATAAACGCAGGTTAACAATAATATGTGTGAATCGGAGTATATAGATTTTGGAAAATCCCGCCAAGAAAATTCGGCATATTCCCCACAGCGGCTTCTGGCCCGGACCGCATTGTCTTTTGGCCGAAAACCCTTTAAGAATGGCTGTTTCTCAAACGCTTGGAGGCTCTATTGCTGGTTGCAAAGCTGATTAAAAGGACCGTTCTGTTTGCCGTGTTTCTTGGGCTTTACCTTGCCTCGTCCGTACCCGTCGGACTATTCCTGTATTCACTTAAATCCGATATCGGCCTTAATGTATTTTCGAAAACGGGTTTTCACAGTTACCTCCATTGCCTTCGGGAGGAAGCCCATAAAATCGAAATAAAAGAACAAGGCGGGAAGAAACAAAGGGCCAGCGCCCCCAAAAAACCCTAAAAATCCTGCCGGGTCGGCTTCAAACCTTTAACAAAGCCCTTTATTTTCTTATACCCCTGATCGCCGACCAGTGCGTATATCATATGGCGCAGGTTATGCGATCCGCTCACCCGCAAGCGCCTCGGCAACTGCCGGATCATGGCCATATTCATCGACGGATAAACAATATGATTACTCTCCATGCACAGAACCGGCTTGCCCGATTTTTTGGCTATTTCATGGGCCTGCCTGAAATCGCTTTCAATAAAAAGAACCGCGTTGGACTTCGCGTAAACATCGGCCTTGAACTGGCTGTGCGCGGCAGAATTGTTGTACTTTTTGCCATTGTCACTGCCCAGCATGTGCAGCGCGTTATACTGAATGCCTTGCTCACACAGCCATTGCTCGGTTTGCCCTCTGTACTTTTCCGATCTCCCCGTAACCAGCGCGCCTATAGCCACGCTGGTTCTGTGCAACGGGAGCGCCTCTGCCAGAAACTTCCGGTAGCGCTCACCGTCATCATCCTGATCGGACGTCGGATCAACGCACAAAATGCCGTCAATATCCATGCAACAGTTTTTAAGCTCCTCGTGATGCATAACGTTCCATTGAAACATGCGCGGAACCGGAACTTTTTCAAAGATGAAATCAATATGCGGCGATTCATGACTGACGCCGTAAACAGCACAAAAAATGAATTTGATATCCTTCCGGCCATTCTCCAGCAAATCCCTGACGCGCTGCATCGACAAGCCTGAACGCACGCTGTCGTCTATGACGACGACGGTCCGTATATCCTGAAATTCTTTTATGATTTTTTTGCTTTTCGCCGAGATGCCCTTACTGAGCGTTCTGCCTGCCAAAAACCCGTCGACATCGGCCAGGGGCACATTCAAAACCAGACAAAGCAGCGTCGCCGACAACAAACCGCTGCGCGGATTGCCGATTACCAGATCGACATCCGGAGGCAATTTGTGCAGGTTACGCACAATAGCGTCATTCATATCTGCGACTGATCTGTAATGCACAGTTTACTCTCTTGCCTCTACCCGCTAAATTTACACAGGCGCAACCTAAACTAATTTTACAGAATTGTAAAGTGGGTGAAATTATATTAGCCTGCAACTGATTGATATAAAACGATTTAATTTCTATTTATCATAATATTGTTGCGTTTACGTTGAAGTGTTGTGTATAGTGTGACAACCTTAATTTATTTTCATAACTCACGAGGCCGGACTAAATGCAACAGGCGAATGAAATTGATCTAAAAAGACTGGTTCTTGCGGTCAGGCGGCAATTCAGCCTTGTGCTGGGGGCCGTTACCCTGTTCGTCGTTCTTGCCACGGCTTATCTGGCAACCACAAAACCGCTGTTTACCGCCGAAACTTTGTTATTCCTCGATAAAAGCATCACCAACACCATCTCTGAAAATACCTCCGGCAAGCAAATGGCCTTCGATTCGGCTGCGATCGAAAGCGAAGTTGAAGTCATACGCTCACGCGGCATGGCCGACGCAGTCCTGCGCAGCATGAAACGCGACGAACAAACCGAAGAAGAACGCAGCCGGCAAATTGACGAGTTCCTTTCTTCTCTCAGCGTCAAGCGCAAGGGCGAAACTTACGTCCTCTCCATAAAGTACACTTCCGAAAGCCCTCAGGAAGCGGCAGATGTCGCCAACGCCTATGCCAATACCTATATCACAGAGCAGCTTAGTTCCCTCTTCGACATTTCGTCGCGGACGGCCACGTGGATGAAATCCAAAATCGATACCTTGCGGCAGCAATCTCTGGACGCGCAAAACGCCGTTACCGATTACCGCAAGAGATACAATGATTCCCGCCAGGGTTTTGGCGGACGAAACAACAACGGGGAAGATGCCGTTGACAAAGAGGGATTGGCCGAACTCAACAACCTTCAAAAAGAGGCCGACACTTACAAGGCGTTGTACGAATCCTTCCTTGCAAAGCACGAGACGGTGAATATGCAGCAATCATACCCCGTTACGGAAACACGGGTCATCAGCGTTGCAACGCCGCCCGACCACAAAAGCCACCCTATTACCGCCCTGATCCTTGGCGTTGCCGTTGTTCTGGGCGCGGGTGTCGGTGTCATGCTCGCCCTGATCGTCGACAACTTCGACAGAACCCTGCGCAGGGGCGGGCAAGTCAAACGTGAAATCGGCGTGCCTTTCCTGGGGTTCATGCCGCTGCGGAAAAAATCGAGAAGAATGTTGCCTTTTGTTTCTTCTGCAGGAAAGACGGTCAATCTGGAGATGATGACCAGCAGCATCGACGACCCGTTTTCCCTCTATTCCGAAACGGCAAGAACAATCAGGCACGCCATCGACAGCAGATACGGCAACGGCAGCAATGGCAACGCAAAACGCGTCATCGGCGTTGTATCATCCGATAGCGGCGAAGGAAAAGCCATTGTCGCCGCCAGCATCGCCCTTTACATGGCTCAATTTTCGGGCACCATCCTGCTTGATGCGGATATGCGCTCCGATTCAAAAAGAAAGCGCAGCAAATCAAACGCTGGCGAAAAAGGGCTGGAAGATATTCTTCTTGGGAAAACGGCCATAAAAGAGACGATCCTGCATTGCAAGTCGCATAACCTGTCCGTCATCCCCTCGTTCCAGAACGATCTGGGGCAGACCCTCGCCTTCCTCGACACCGACAAGGTGAAACGTCTGGTCGATGAATGCCAGAAACAGCACGACTACGTGATTATTGAGCTTCCCCCACTGACTTCAACAGCAGACGTCTACAGCTTCGCGCAAGCGGTCGACTGCCTCGTTGTCGTCGCGGAATGGGGAAAAACCCAGCCCAACGAGCTTAACTTCCATCTCCAGCAGAACGGGATGGGCGCCGGCAATATTCTTGGCGTTGTTCTTGAAAACGCCGACATGGAAAGGATGAGCAAATTCTACGGTCACAAGGTCAATACCTGATGCCGGGAAGCTGTTTGCAGCCGCTCCATGATTACACTTAATAAAAACTTTATTTCCGGCTTTTTTGAAAGAAATCTCTTCGAGCGTCTGATCGTATATATTTTCCTTTCGGAGCTTGCCGTAAAGCTCATATTCGAGCTTGCTCTAGGCCAATGGAGCTTTAAGCAATCGCAAAACACGCAATGGATTTTCTATGGATTTCTGGCGGCGGATTATCTTATCAGCGTCCGCAAGGTCATGAATATCAGGTTTACCCTAAATCCCATGTCGGCTGTAGCCTTTTTGTTTGTCGTCATGATCGCGCATGGAACGCTCGTCGGCGTGCTTAATCACAACCCGCCGTTCGTGATTTTCAACGACTTCATCCCGCCGCTGATGATTGTGCTGAATATCCTCAGAATGCAATCAACCTATGAGAACAACAAACCCATCGACGTCAGATTTCTGCTCGCCTTCTGCACCGCTGTGGCGTTAAGCACCACCCTGATCGGCTTTCTGTGCATGCAGATCGGCCTCCCGTCCGAACCTTCGGTAGGACGTGGGCAGATATTCTTTCCTCTCGTTTTATCAACCCTTTTCGTTATGCGCCCCTTCCCCAGATGGATCGCCTTCTCTTTGCCGCTGATATTTCTGTTAACGGCTACCGAGCTAAACAGGACCAGCATTTCTTTTCTTATTATCGTAATCGGTGGGTATTCCTCTCTTCAGATCGTACGCAATCCGGCCAAGGGCGTATTGCTCATCGTCATGCTCTGCATCGTTATTTCGCTGGCCGTCGCCTTCATGCCCAAGGATTCCGGTACTTACAGAAGAATTTCCGGCCTTTCTGAAATCGACCTTAGCGAGCGCACAGGCTCCATCGGCGAACGGCAAGCCGAGTGGGATGCCATCAAGGCCAAACTCGCCGACAAGGGAAAAACGGCCGAATGGACCGGCTTGGGTTTTGGCGGCCTGTACAACGTGCGCTTCACGCACCAGTACAACACCAATTACGGCCACGCACACTATATCTGGGCCTGGTTCAATATGCGCTTTGGAAAAATCGGATACATCTACATGGCCCTGATGATGTCTGCCTTGGTTTACAACACTGCCAGAGGATTGTTCATGGGCAGCGATCTCGGGCTGTTCGTATCGTTCCTGAACCTGATCGGGCTGATTTATTGCATGACCCACGTGAACTCGTTGTTTTTGCTCTCTGGCCTGAACTTCCTTCATTTGGCTAGCACTGGGCAAAAACTTAAACCCGCTTTACCCGGATATAACAGATGACCACGATGAAAAAAGTTTTGTTTATCACACATGCAGGAAATCCGGGCGGCGCCGAATACAAGATGATATCCCTGTGCCGGGCCATCGGGAAAACCGCCGAGGCCATGCTGTTCCAGCACGGGCATCTTGAAACATTGCTGCAGGAAGAAAATATCGGGTTTTCCGTTCACCCGATGCCCTCCAGAATAACGAACTTCCATAAGGAAAATGGCCTTGTGAAGATCCTGAAAATGGTTCCGCCGACCTTGTCGATGGCGGGGGAAGTGGCCCGCGAAGCCAGACATTACGACATCGTTGTCTGCATGTCGCAGAAATCATTTATTATTGCTTCATTGGCAAAACCGCTCATGAAAAAGCCAATCGTCTGGTTCATGAACGATCTCCTCTCCCCCGAACATTTCAACAAAATCCTTATACTTCTTCTTGTTGTGTTGTCGCGCATCACGGCAAGCCATATCGTTTTGAACTCGCAGGCCAGCTATGACGCATGGATCAAATCCGGCGGCCGCAGGAAAAACGTCAACATCATTTATTCCGGGATCGACGGCGGGAAAATAGATAGCGACCTGCGCGATAAAGAAGAAATAAATAGGCACAAAAAAGCATTCTCCCCAGACGGCAAGCCCCTTGTCGGCATTTTCGGCAGAATAACATCGTGGAAAGGGCAGGATGTTTTTCTGGAGGCCGTAGCAAAAGTCGCAGGCATCAACGCCATGATCGTCGGCGATTGTTTCTTTGGCGAGGATAAATACCTCGAATCCCTGAAAGACGCCGTAAAAAGTCTGGGCATAGAAAGCAGAGTTACCTTCACAGGGCACAGGGACGATATCGAAAAACTTATGGCGGCATGCGATATCGCCGCGCATTGCTCTACAGCCCCCGAGCCTTTCGGCAGGGTTATCGTCGAAGCAATGATGTGCGGCACGCCGGTTATCGCCGCAAACGCAGGCGGCGCGCGCGAAATCGTGATTGACGGTGAAACGGGTCAACTAACCCCGCCCGGCGAAGTTCAGGCGCTTGCGGAAGCAATGCAAAAATATCTGGATCGTCCCGAATGGGCCGCCCAAATGGCAAAAAAAGCCAAAGCCCGCGCAAAGGAATTGTTCTCGGAAGATGCACTGATCGAAAAATCGATGAAGATTATCGACAACTTATAAAACTCAAGTAAGAATCTCATAAACCTTAAGCGTTTCCTGGCACATGCGGCGGACGGACAACCATTCGATATTGGTTTTTGCCTGTGCTTTCCAGTAAGAAAGCCTTTCGGGATTTTTCAGGATGTCGATCACAATATTCGCCAGCGCGGCATGATCTCCGGACTCAAAAAGCTGCCCGGCCTTGCCGTTTTCAAGCACCTCGGGAATGCCGTCCACATTTGACCCGACAACCGCGCAGCCTGCATCCCTGGCCTCGGAAAGAACAAGGCCGAAAGGCTCCTGATGCGAAGCCAGAACGAACACATCCGTCTGCCGGAGATAGGCTTTCGGGTGCGGCTGAAACCCCTCAAAATGGATACTGTCCGATACGCCGCTGCCGTGCGCATCGGCTTCAAAAACCGGGCGATCCTCCCCTTCCCCCACGATATAAAGATGCGCAGTGGGAATTTCCTTTTTAACAAGCGCGAAAGCCTTGATAAGGCATGTAATGCCTTTTCTCTTGTAAAGCCCCGCAACCGTCGCAATCGACGGCCTTTGCAAAAACAGATTGGGAGCATCGTTATCGTTCAAACGGATGCTTCCCACCGTTCCGTTGCGAACGACCTCGATCTTCTTTCCGGGAACGCCACGATTTATCATGGTTTCCTTTACATTTCCGGAAACGGCGATCACGCGATCCGCCAGCCCCATGACAAAAGAACTCCGTTGCCATGCATTATGAACCGTAGCGACAAGCGGTATTCCGTTTTTTATTTTTAAAATCCGCGCCAGAACGACACCGGTCATCATATGCGCGTGAACGATATCGGGCTGTATCTCTTTTATGGCGCGGTTAATTTTGAAAATCGCTTTCAGTATTGTCAACGGATGCCGCGCCTGATTGACAACAATGTGCTTTACGCCGCGCCCTTCCAACAATGGAAGAAACTCGCCGCCGCGAGATATAGCATAGACCTGATGCCCCAAAGCTGCCTGCTCGCACGCCAGATCGACCGTGGCGCAAACGATGCCGTTGCCCTTGCCGCTGACAGAGTTAAGAATATGCACGATCTTCATTTTTTATCCGCCAACGACCTGATGTAAAATCTCTGCACACCCATCTTGAGCGCCCCAACGACGACCAAGGAACAAGCCACGCCCCACAATCCAAGGAATGGTATGAGAACAAAATTGGCCGCTACAATTGAAACCAACGCAACGATATAGACTTTGAGCGTAATATCATCGCGGTACTGGCTGTAGAAAATAAGCTGCTGGGTGGCCTCTATGACGCCCATAACAAACGCAACAAGAATAACCCAAAAGACCGGAAACCACTCCGCCGCAAGCGGCCTGTTGATATGGGGAATTAGAAGATACATGGCAACCCAACCCGCCACAGCCATTGCAATAGCGAACAATACCGCGTGCTTCAGGCAGTCCCTGTAAATCGTCATGTAATCGCCGGATTTGTTCTTGAACGCCCTGACCATCTTTGGCCGTGCGATCTGAATGACCCCGGTGTTCAAAAGATTGGCCATAGCGCTGGTGGCCTGCATGAAAAATACATACACCCCCGTAAGCTCCAGCCCTAAAAACATGGTGACGATATAGCGATCAAGATACTGGCTGCCTGTAGAGGCCAGCCCGGTCATGTAGTTCACCCTGGAAATGCGAAATTCTTCCGCGATCCACTTCCTGAATGTGGAAAAGCTCACATCCGAAGGCCACGGCCATTTCCGCGCCATGATAAAAAACCCGAACAGGGACAGAACAGACCCGCCAAGCCAAAAGATGAGCAAATATTCCATCGTCAAAAACGAACGCTCAAAAAAAGCCAGCGCCATAAAAATAACGGCCCACAAAGCCGACCTTATGAAATGCAGGAAGTTTGCGAAAAAAGGCTTGGAAAGGTTCAGGACCAACGCATAAAGATCCTGATTGACGTGCTCCGCAAGGACGATCAACGCTACAATGCTAAAAAGGAATGCCTTATCCAGCGCCAGCCCACTCACAACCGCAACGGCGATCAGAGGCAAATACACAAGTGCAATCCAGCACCCGTAACGAACAAGGGCGTGCGTTATCTCATCAAGGCTCTGCGTGACGGCCTTTCTGCTGATGACGTGCATAAGCCCTAACCCAAGGATGCTCGGGGCCATAATGCTTGCCGCCGAGATCAGTCCGTAAAGGCCGAGGCTTTCAAAGCCCATAAAGCGCGCTATATAAAGCGTAAGGAGGAATTTCACGCCCAGAGAAACACTTCTCAGGGCCATGATGATAAAAGAGCGGGACAGATGATGATGAAAAAGATTATGCAGCCTCATTCCGGCCTACAACATTTGCGATCCTGATATTATTTTTTGCTCTTGCGGCAAGTTCATCGTTCACGATAGCGGAAATATTTTTTCTAAAGATATCGGCGGAAAAACTCTCCGCATTCCTGCGGCAAGCCTCGGGCGAAATGCTGCCTTTTTCCCGTTCAAAAATCTCCACCGCGTTCCTGATGCTTTCGGCGGTCTGCGCCTCGAAAAACAATCCCGTCCCGTTCTTCCTGTCGGCACGAAAATCGATCACCGTCTCCAGCGTGCCCCCGGCCCCGTAGGCGATAACCGGCGTGCCGCAAGCCTGCGCCTCGACGGGAACGATTCCGAAGTCCTCCTCGGCGGCAAAGACAAAGGCTTTCGCCCGGCGCATATAATCTTTAAGAACTTCGGTCTTTTGATACCCGACAATATCAATATTCTTGGCGTTATCCGCAAAAGCGCGCACCTTGCCCATCTCCGGGCCGTCACCGACAATCACAAGTCTCTTATCCGGCATCCCGGCGAAAGCCTCGGCGACAAGATCAATGCGCTTGTACGGCACCATACGCGAAGCCGTCAGATAGAAATCCTCCTTCTCGCCGCAAAAATCAAACGCATCGACATCCACCGGCGGATAAACCACATCGGCCTCACGGCGGTAAACCTTCCATATGCGTTTTTTGATATAGCCCGAATTGGCGATAAAACGGTCGACACCGTTCGCCGTGCGGTAATCCCACACCCTGAAATTCGTAAGCATCCACTTGGCGACAAAGCTCTTAATCCCGCGCTGCAAATTCGATTGGCGCAAATATTTATGCATCATGTCCCAGGCATAGCGCGCCGGGCTGTGAACATAGGAAACATGCGTCTGGTGCGCGCCGGTGATAACGCCCTTGGCCACGATATGGCTTGCGGACAGGACAAGATCGTAATCATAGAGATCAAAATCCTCGATCGCCATCGGCAGGATCGGCAGCAGATTGCGGTAGTATTTCTTAACGCCCGGCAACTTGTTCAGCTTACTGACGGTAATGTTTTTGATCCCAAGGCTCTTTAACTCTGAATCGCTCAGAAAATTAAACAGCGTGTAAACATGCGCATCGGGATAAACCTTCAAAAGTTGCTCAAGCACCCGCTCCGCCCCGCCGATCAGGGGCAGCCAGTCATGGATGATTGCGACTTTTAAATTTTCGTTAGCCATCGGATCTGCCCGCTTCCGCTTCCTTCAAAATCTGCTCGTACAGCGCAATGCTTGCCTGCACCTTGTCGCCGCCCTGCGCAACCCCCCGGCCATAGGCATCAATATACCGGATAATATCATCTTCGCGGCAAATGCCTTCCTGATGTTCGGAAACCACACAGGGAACATCCTCCAGATTAGCCATGCAATGTACCGCACCAAGGGGGATGGAAACGCTCTGGCCCTGTTTCAGCGTTTTGCGCTCGCCGTCGCAGATGACCGTAAGAACCCCTTCCGTCACGCGCCAAAGCTCCTGCCTGTGCTTGTGCGATTGCAGGGACAAAATCTGTCCAGGATTCACGACGATGATTTTGTCACAATAATCCGCGCCGTCCGGAGTTTTCCCCACCCCCGTAACTTCGTAAGACCCCCAGGGGCGGATATCGGAATCCCCCGGTTTATAATCCGAACTTTGTACTTTCATAAAATCCAACAAATCTTTTCCGCAGACTATAAGGGAAAGAAACCTGTTTTCCCATCCTAAAGTCCGATAAGTTGTTCTTGTTAGCTTGGCTCCTTCTTGCTATCACAATATCTGCGATATTTTCAATAACAACTCTTTGCAGGTAGCAACATGACATTCCCGGTAATTCCAGTCATCCTTTGCGGCGGATCGGGCACACGCCTATGGCCCGCCAGCCGGGAGAAAACCCCCAAGCAGTTCCTGAAACTGGCGGGTGAAAATACACTCCTGCAAGATACCGTAAAGCGGGCCTTGGATATTTCTGGGGCATTGAGCGAAAACCTTGTCGTTGTCACGCACCAGTCACAGGATACTCTCGTCAGGGAACAACTCGCCGAAATCGGCATCAAAAGCGCGCATATTCTGGCAGAGCCACACGCACGCAATACCGCCGCCGCTATCGCGCTGGCGGGACACTACGTCGCCGCCAATTTTGGCACGGATGCTTTTCTCTGGGTTTTGCCTTCCGATCATTTCGTCGGCGACATAGCGGCTCTGGGAAAAGCCTGTCAGTTGGCCCAGGGTGCGGCAGATGGCGGATATCTCGTAACCTTCGGCATCAAACCGACACGGCCGGAAACCGGCTATGGCTATATCCTGCAGGGAAGCCCTTTAGAAAATCCTCTCGCGCACAAAGTAGATAAATTCGTCGAAAAGCCCGATCTGAAAACCGCGCAATCCTACCTTGATGCCGGAACCTATCTCTGGAACAGCGGCATGTTCTTTTTCAGAGCGTCAACGCTGCTGGAACAATTCAAAGAATATTCCCCGGCAATTCTTTCGAAGGTTTCGCAATCAATGACCGCTGGCGGAAAGATATCGCCGGATGCCTATCTGGCCATCCCTTCCGAGCCTTTCGACAAGGCCGTCATGGAAAAAAGCGGCCATGTGGCCGTGGTTCCCTGCGACCCGGAATGGTCCGATATCGGCTCCTGGCAAAGCCTGTGGGAGTTGTTGGAAAAAGATGAAAACGGCAATTCCACCGAAGGAAACGTTGCGCTTTCAGGTGTCCAAAACACGCTTATCAAAGCAAAAGACCGCCTGATCGCCGTGGCCGGACTGAAAGATATTGTGGTGATCGATACGGGCGATGCCATTTTGATTGCCGATAAAAACAACGGCGAAGCCATCAAGGCTCTCGTAACGGGCCTTCCTAAGAAGGACCGCTAAGCTCTACTGCTCAACAGCGTCCTGCGTGCCGATCTTGGTTGTTGAAGACAAGCCGATCAGATCAAGAAACTTGGTAAGTTCGACCGAACGCGCATTGGCGATATAGATCACATCCTTGTCGTTGACCGGGAAGGATTGAGCAAAGAAATACCCTTCGGGATTGCGCAGATCCAGCCTGTAAATAACCGGGATCGTATTGGCGAATTTTTCGCCTTCCGGCAAAACAGCTTGCGAACCAATGCTTCTCAAATGCGCTCTTTTTTCGAGGCGGTAGAGATAAATTTCCTCAGGGTCAGCCTGCAAATCGGCCAGCCCGCGGGATTGACCGATCGCCTCGGCCAGCGTCATGTCCCGCTTGATGAACGGAAACGCGCCGTTAAACCCGGAAGCGCCGAACATTTGATACAGCTCCGGCTCCCTGTAGAGATAAACCACGTCGCTGGGCTGCAGGCCGATATTGTTCTCGGGCTTCTGAACCAGAAGCTCGAAAGGAATGGACCATTCCCGGCCCTTCCTTTGCAGGGTTGCCCATGTCTCATAGCCGGGGAAACGCGGCCCGCCGGCGCGTGCAACGGCATCCAGAATTTTTTCGCCTTCAAAGCTGAGTGAAAAACGTCCCGGCGCGCCCACTTCGCCGATTACGCTGACCTCGGAACCGCCTCTGGCCGTGATGGATACCACCGCTTGCGGCTCGATTGCCCGGTCGCTCAGCTTCTCGGAAATTTCCTTTGCAATGCTATCAGGCGTGCGCCCGACAACAGAGATCGTCCCTGCGAACGGAATATTGATCGTGCCGCTTTTGTCGATGGTTTGCGCCGGTATCGGCACGAAGTTACCGGGACGGACGCCGGACTCCGCCGGAACGAATAAACCGCCCGACTGCGATTCATAAATGGTGACCTGCACCGTATCGCCGACAGCTATGCGAATTGCTTTCGATTCCGCACCGACGGGCCATTCACCCGAAAAAGCGCGCTCGCCGTCCTGCAAAGAAAGATAATCGACAACCGGCCTTGAAATATCGACGAGAGCATATTTGAACTCCTGCGGCGCACCAGAAACAGTCTCCTGCGCTTTGGGTGGCTCCACAACCAGAGAGGCCAGATCGTCCATATTGAAACTTTGTGGGCCGGACGCAGGAAAAAAGCTGCAAGCCGCCAGCGGAAGCAAACCGCAAACACACAACGCCAGTTTCAGAGTATCGGTGTTCATGCACAACCAATCTGTGTTAGTTTTATGTAATATAATTGCCGGGTATCCGTGGATAATTGTTTATTTCCTGTCCAATTACAACCTGTTTGGCAAAAAAATTTGCTTACCTATTTAACCGCAAAAACCTTAATTGCCGGTTAACTAACGGAAAAATAAGACATTTTTGCGTTATGTATAATTTTCTTTCCCTTCCGGGCCATTTCTGCTATCTATTATTGCCATAACATATACTTTTATTGCGTTGCAATATGGAGCTATCCGCTGTTATATATCTGCGGGTTTTTTAAAAGCCCGCGTGTGAAGGATATTTTTTAGTCGCTGCGTATGTTTGGGAGACAGCCTCTATGTTTTTATCATTGAACGAGCATCTAAGTTTCGGTCGTCCGGTAACATCGACCAGATTTGGAATCAACAGTGCGACAATTGAAAAAAAGGTTCAGTTGGCGGTGCTGGCTTTTGATGTTCTCGCTCTGATTTTGTCTTACTACTTTTCTCTTTCCGTGACAGCTTCAATCGTGGACTTCTTTAACGCGTACCCGCTTGAGGAACTCTACGCACAAGCCGACAGCCGCAAAATCCTTTTCCTGGGTCAAGGGCTGGCGCTTCTGTTTCTCTTCTTCGCAAACGGCCAGTACACAAAACGCATCCCGTGGTGGAGCCAGGTGCGCACCATCACAAAGGTCACGGCCTATTCATTCCTCGCCGAAGGCTTCATCAATTTTGCCCTGGACATGGAATATTCCCGTATCCTCATCATAACGAACTGGGTTTTTGCATTTGGCATGCTTATCGTGACCCGCCTCGTCGCCAACGGCGTCAAAAGCAGATCGAAAGCATGGAAAATCCCAACGACAATCATCGGCGACGCTGACGTTGTCACGGACACCTTATTCGCGCTGAACGCGGACCCCGGCATGGGCCTTAGCCCCGCCTCCGTCCTGATACGCGACAAAAACCCGGACCGTTACGACCGCAACGACTTCCCGGATTCCTGCAAGAAAGTCCCGGTTCTCGACGGCAACCACGGCTGCGAGGACTACATCCGCGAAAACCCCGGCAATTTTTATATTATTTCGATCGATAGTTTCCGCGGCCACAGGCGCGACCACCTCGTCGATTTTCTGAACCGGAATAAAATTCAATATGCGCTTATTCAAAACATTTCCCGCGCAAGCATCTGCCAGAGCGAGCCTTTGCACTTCTTCGGCAACGATGTTGTGCTCCTGCGCAACAAAAGCTCCTTTGCCTCGCCGCTGTCGCTTGTGTTGAAAGAGGGCATGGACTTTTTTGGGGCCGTTGTTGCCCTTACCCTGTTCGCCATTCCAATGACTGCCGTTGCAGTCATGATGAAACTCGAAGGCCACAAAGGCGATATCTTTTTCAGAGGGATGCGCGTGGGCAAAAACGGCAAGCTTTTCCGCTGCTGGAAGTTCCAGACGATGGAGCCGAATTCCGACCGCCTTCTGGAGGACTACCTTGCCAAAAATCCTGCCGCCAAGGCGCATTGGGACAAGTATCAGAAACTCGACGACGACCCGCGTGTTAAAACCCGTATCGCCCGGTTTATCCGCAAGGCCAGCATCGACGAGCTGCCCCAGCTTTTGAACGTGCTGAAAGGCGAAATGAGCCTTATCGGTCCCCGCCCGATCCTTGAAAACCAGATCGCGGATTACGGCGCCAACATCGACAAATACACGTCCGTCAAGCCCGGCATTACCGGCCTGTGGCAGGTCAGCGGCCGCAACGACGTCAGCTTCCAGCGCCGCGTTTCCTGGGATGCCTGGTACGTGAACAACTGGTCGCTGTGGGGTGATATCGTCATCATCCTCAAGACGCTCAAGGTTGTATTATCCCGCTCCGGCGCCAGCTAAGCCCCTTAAATGGTTCCCTACAGACGTGACATTGACGGACTGCGCGGCCTGTCCGTTCTGGCTGTTGTCCTTTATCACGCCGACCTTGCGTTTTTTTCCGGCGGCTTTATAGGCGTTGATGTTTTCTTCGTCATATCGGGATTCCTTATCACTTCGATTTTGCTGGACGATGCAAAAGCAAAAAAGTTTTCGCTCGTAAAATTCTACGAGCGGCGCATACGCCGCATTTTCCCGGCGCTCTTTTTTATGCTCCTGATTGTCACAGGAGTCTCCGCTATTATCCTGCTCCCGCCCGACCTGAAAGATTACGGGCAAAGCCTGGCCGCATCCGCCACCCCCCTCTCTAACGTCCATTTCTGGAGCGAAGCAGGGTATTTCGACATGGACTCCCGCTATAAGCCCCTGCTCCACACATGGTCGCTGGGCGTGGAGGAGCAATTCTATATCTTCTTCCCTTTGCTCATTTTTCTTATTTATCGATTCAAACAACAGTCCCAAATGCCATATTTCTTTGGCGGCGTATTTTTAATTTCACTACTGATCTCCATCTGGTCCACGCCCCTGTACCCGAAATTCTCCTTTTTCCTGCCGGTAACACGGGGCTGGGAATTGATGCTCGGCGGCCTCATCGCGCTGAACCGCCTCCCGCAAATCAGAAACACTGTTACGAATAATGCCTTCGCTTTCGCTGGACTTGTCGGCGTTCTCGCGCCCGTCTTCCTGTATTCGGAATCAACCCTTTTTCCGGGCTTCAATGCGCTGGCACCCTGCCTCGGCGCCGGATTGATTATCCATTCTGGCATCCACAGACAAACCGCCATACACAAACTTCTTTCACAAAAGCCCATCGTCTTCACCGGCCTGATTTCCTACTCCCTCTATCTGTGGCACTGGCCGATCTTTGCGCTCTACCGCTATTACAATGTCTGGCCATTATCTGCCGCCGAAATATTCGTCATCATTTTCATCAGCGCAGCAATCTCAATCCTATCGTGGCATTTTATCGAGAAGCCTTTCAGAGGCTCTAAATCATTCTTCTACCGGCGGCAAATATTTGTCTTCGCCTTTCTGGCCGTTGCGATGACTGGCGTAACCGGCGTGATCCTGCATATTGCCAAGGGGTTCCCCAACCGCTTCACACCGGACGTTCAAACGACCATCTCCGTTGGCAGGGAAATTACCGCCAACCGGGATACGTGCCTTTTGCAGCGCGGCCAGATCGACCTGCCACCCGCAGAACCCTGCCTGTTTGGCCGCAAAAAAACGGGAAAATACGACACAGTCTTATGGGGTGATTCACACGCCGACCAGCTAGTCTCCGGCCTTGAGAAATACGGGGCAAAAAAGCGGATATCCGGTCGCAGGATCACCAAATCGAGCTGCCCGCCTTTACTCGGGGCCATACGTATTGAAGCAACAGGAGAAAAAAGAAACGACTGCAAAAAATTCAATGATCGCGTCATGGACCTCATTCTGAACGATGCCCACATAAAAACCGTCGTCATGACCGCAAGATGGACAAAATATACGGAAGGGCAGAACCGCAGCAACGCAGGAGACTTCGCCTATCTCACAAACGAAAACTTCAAAGAACCAGGCAAACAAAATTCACGCGATGTGTTTTCTGAGTCCTTGAATGGCACCGTGAAAAAACTGGTGAAATCAGGAAAGAAAGTCATCCTTATCGGACCCGTGCCGGAACCCGGCTACCGCGTCCCCGACTGCCTGGCCAAAGCCAAAAGCCCCCTGTACCGGAACCTGTCATGCAAAACCCTTTCACGGCAGGACGTAGACTCCGACAGCCAGTTTTCGCACGAGCAACTACGCAAAATTAAAAGCGGTTTCCCACGGGTTAAAATTTACCTCCCGGTCGAGGCGATATGCGACAAAAACACATGCCCCATAGAAATCGACGGAGCGCCCTTATACCGCGACAAAGACCATCTTTCATTCAAAGGCTCGGAATACCTGGTCGAAAAGCTGAACCTCCGCTGAAACCCTTGCTGCAAATGGCATATGTACTATATAGTACATTATGGGTAACGGTTGTTCCGACGAGAAAAAACTCTCCTCCCGCGAAAAGATTCTTTTTGCCGCCTTCGACCTTTTTCACGAAAAGGGCATTCAGGCCACCAGCGTCGACGACATCCTGCGCCAATCCGGCACCGGAAAAAGCCAGTTCTACCATTACTTCAAAAGCAAAGAAGGCATCGTGCGCGCCATACTCGCTGACATGCACGAGCAGCTTAAAAGAGATATATCGCTGAACCCCGCCATCGAAAGCTGGTCCGATCTTGAACTATGGCTAAAGGCTCCGGCGCAGATACAGGAATCCTGCTCCTGCCGCCGGGGTTGTCCCGTTGGCACCATCGCCGCCAATCTTTCGCCCGAAGACGAAGCGATCCGGCAGGATATCCAATTGATCTTTGAAACCATCAAATCAAAACCCCATGCGTTTTTTATGGCGCAACAAACGCAAAACAAATTAAAGCCGAGCGCCGACCCGGACAGCCTCGCAACTTTTTGCGTCAGCGTCATTCAGGGTACGGCGCTCCTGTCCAAAATCGAGCGCAACACAAACCCCTTCCATTCCGGCGTCGAGCACGCCCTGATCTACTTAAAATCGTTCAGGATTGAAGGCTGAATATTGCGGTTATAATTCCGGCGTCTTTGAAGACCACGCGATAAATTCTGGATTGAGGAATTTCGGATCGGCCCCGACATAGCGCAGCGGTTTGCCGTCCGTATCCGTCACCAGACCTCCTGCGGCCCGCAAAACCGCATCCGCCGCCGCCGTATCCCATTCGCAGGTCGGCCCGAAACGCGGGTACAAATCGGCCTTACCCGCCGCGAGCGCACAGATTTTGAGCGAGCTGCCGCATTTGAAAAGTTTTTCGATCTTGAACCCCGACAGGAATTTCTCCAGCTTTTCGGCGCTGCCGTGGCTGCGGCTGGCGACAATCGTCAGGCCCGCTTTCGGCGGGCGGCGCACATGGATTTCCTTTTCGTGATCGGTTTCTTCGGTCCACTTGACGGCCTCGCCTTCGCCGTTGTCGTTGATGTATCCGGCGTAAAGCTCGCCTTTTTCGGGCGCAAAGACCACCCCCAGAACCGGATCGCCCTTATGGATGAGCGCGATGTTGACCGTAAAATCGCTGCCGCCGCGGATGAATTCCTTGGTGCCGTCCAGCGCATCGACGCGCCATGAATATTCGGACGATGACAAATCCGGAATGCGCCCCGCCGCGACGGCTTCCTCGCCGATCATCGGTACCTCGGGCGCGATAGCTGCCAGCGCCTTCTCGATATAGGCCTCCGCCTCTTGATCCGCAATCGTTACCGGCGAGCCGTCGCCCTTTTCGTCCGCGCCCTCAAAGCCCAGCTCGTCGAAATATTTCAGCGTAATCTCCCCCGCCCCGATTGCCACGCGGCGGACCTGATTGCAAAGCGCCTTGCGGTGCTGGAGGATTTTGGACATTTAAACCGCCAGAGCCTTTTCCCTCTTTGCGGCAACAGTCGCCGTATCCTTGAGCTTCACCTGGCTTTCGACGTAGCCGATAATCTGCTCCACGCATGTTTCGATGTCATTGGCCTGGGTGTCGACGACCAGCTCGGGGTTTTCCGGCGCTTCGTACGGGCTGTCGATCCCGGTGAACTCGGCAATCTTCCCGGCCCGCGCCTTTTTATACAGCCCCTTCGGGTCGCGCTTTTCGCAGGTCGCAAGATCGGCGCTGACGTAAATTTCATGGAAATGCGCCGGGGCCGCCTTCCTTGCCTTGTCGCGGTCGGCGCGGTAGGGGGAGATAAAGGCGCTCACCACAATCAAGCCCGCATCCGCCTGCAGCGCGGCAACTTCACCCACACGGCGGATATTTTCCGCGCGGTCTTCCGGCGAGAAGCCCAGATCCACATTCAACCCGTGGCGCACGTTGTCGCCGTCCAGTACATAGGTGTGATAGCCCTTTTCAAACAGCGCCTTTTCAACCGCCATCGCCAGCGTCGATTTCCCGGCGCCCGACAACCCCGTAAACCAGAACACGCCGCCATGATGCCCGTTTCGCGCGGCGCGCATGTCGCGGTTGACCAGATAATTCACCGCATAAATATTTTCCGATTTCGGCTTGGCCGAAGCGCGCTGATCCGGATAGCCTTCCATGCTGATCGTGCCGCCGCCCGCGATGTCGTAATTCTCATACATCACCAGCCGCCCGAGGCGTGCATTGTCGCCATAGGGGTCGACAGGCAGCAATTCCCGCGCGCGCAGGGTAATCTCCGCCACCGCGTTCTTGCCGACTTCCCCGGCCTTTTCCACCTCGCCCAGATCGTTCGTGTCGATGACCTTGTCGATGGATTGCACCGTCACCATCGCCTCGTGCGTGCCGTAGCGTACCTTGTACGAATTGCCCACCTTCAGAGGCTTTTGCGACAGCCAGAAAATATTCGAGCGGAACACGTTGGAGAGCATCGGCGGGTTTTTGACATGCGAGCCGATATGCCCGCGCTCGACGAAAATCCGCTCATCCAGCGTAATGCCGATGGATTCCCCGGCCCGCGCCTCGACCTTCGCGTCGTCCTGCGGCCAGACCTCGATAGATGTAACTTCGGCCTCCTCATTGTCCGGCGAAAACATCAGCCTGTCGCCCTTGCGCAGAATGCCTGTCTCAACGCGGCCCACAATGATGCGCCGCTCGTTATAGCGGTAAACGTCCTGCACCGGAAAGCGCAAGGGGCGCGCAATCGGCGGGCTGGACAGCTCGAAACTATCCAGAACCTCGATCAGCGTTTTGCCCTTGTACCAGTCCATATGCTCGTCACGGCCCGCGATCATGTCACCATTACGGGCGGAAATCGGCACGATATGCATGGCCGACAGGCCGATTGAATCCAGATATTCGTTGACCTGCCGCGAAACCGATTCAAACACTTCCGGATCGTGCCCGGCCACGTCCATCTTGTTGACGACGACGGCGATCTGGCGCATCCCCAAAAGATGCAAAATATAGGCATGACGCTTCGTCTGTTCGCGCACGCCTTCGGTCGCGTCCACCACCAAAATGGCCGCATCGGCGGCGGCCGCGCCCGAAACCATGTTCTTTAAAAACTCGCGGTGGCCCGGTGCGTCGATAATCACGTAATCGCGCTGCGCGGTTGAAAACCATATCTGCGTGGTGTCGATGGTGATCGCCTGATCGCGCTCCGCCTGAAACGCATCCAGCACAAACGACCACTCCAGCGCATCCGTGCCGCGCCGCTTGCAGATCGCCTGCAATTCCTCGTATTTCCCCTCGGGCAATGAATCCGTATCATACAGCAACCGCCCGATCAGCGTGCTTTTGCCGTGATCCACATGCCCGACAATCACCACGCGGAGTTGCGTCCCCGCACCTTGCTTTTTGAGTTTTTCTTTGTTGTTTTTATTTGTCATTTTTAAATCTTCTTGGTCATTTGAATACAATCCTGCGCACCCGGTTGTTTTAATTCTTCTGCATCCCATATTTCTTCGGAATATCCTTTGCGCCTGTAAAACTCTACGGCTTCCGGTGCCGCATTGACAACAACTCTGGTACGGTCCTTTTCCTTTATGAATGCTTCGGCCTGCCTCAGCATTTCTGTACCATGCCCTTTGCCTCTTTCACTCTTTTTTATAGACACCAGCCTTGTTGCCGCATCCCGACGATTTAAAATGTCAATTCTAATGGACCCTATTATTTTTCCATCGTGAAGAAACACAAAGGGATAATTTCCTTCCTTTTTATCATCAGGATGCTTGTCGTTATAAACTTCACCACGCCCTCTTTCTTCAAACAAAGAAACGCGCCTGATCCCGTGGTATTTCTCCCATTCATCTCCCGTTACCGGACTTTTTAACTCGTGCATGTTCTTCGTATCTTCGATTCTTCGCGTTCAAAACTCCGCGTTCTCTGCGCCTCTGCGGTTTAATTCCCTTTCGTCATTGCGAGGAAGCGAAGCTGACGAAGCAATCCAAAAATTTCTTGCCTCTCTGGATTGCTTCGGCCTGACGGCCTCGCAATGACGGTTTATTTACATGTATCCTCTGGCGCGAAGTTTCTCGAAACTGTCCTCCGTCTCCTTATCCATGCTGCGACCAGCACGTTCGGACGTGTTCGTCGTTTCCAGCTCGTGAATGATTTCCTCGATATTCGAAGCCGCGCTCTCCACCGGGAACGTAATATTCTTTTCCCCCAGCGAGCGATACCGCATCATCTTGCCGGTTTTTTCGTCCTTGCGCGCAAAATACAGATCGCAACTCGGGATTTTTTCGCGCTGGATGTAACGCCAGATATCAACTTCCGTCCAGTGCAGGATCGGATGGATGCGCAGATGGCAGCCTTCCGGGAATTCGGTTTTGTACTGGTCCCAGAATTCGGGCGGCTGGTCCTTGAAGTCCCAGGCCCCGTCCATCGAACGCGGCGAAAAGACGCGCTCCTTGGCGCGCAATCCCTGCTCGTCGCGGCGAATACCGCACACGATGCCCTTGTAATCTTTTTCCGCCAAAAGCGTTTTAAGCCCTTCGGTCTTTCTCATGGCGCTGCGCGTGGCGGGCGGGAGCGTCTTATCCATTTCCTCTTCCGGCGGGCACATATGGTTGATGCAATCAAGATTCCATTCCTTGATCAGGCGGTCGCGGAAATCGTAAACCTCCTGCATCTCCATCCCGGTGTCGAGCAGCACCACCGGAAACGGCACGCGCCCGAAAAAGGCCTTCCGTACCAGCCACAGCATCGCCGTGGAATCCTTGCCGATCGACCACAGCATCGCCATCGGGTGGAGCCTGTTGTAAGCCTCCCGGATGATATAGATGCTCTTGCTTTCAAGCTCGTCGAGATAATCGTGCATGACTATTCCTAACTCCCCGAAACGGCCCTCAACACGGGCTTGCCGTCAGGCCGCAATTCGGGTCTGCCGATAGATATATACTGAAAGCCCGTACCTTTCATATCGGAGGGTTTGTAGATATTGCGCAAATCCACAAGGGTTTTCGTTTTCATGATGCTGCCCAGTTTTTCAAGGCTGAGCGCCCGGAACTCGTTCCACTCCGTGATGATAACCAACGCATCCGCGCCTTCTGCCACCTCGTAGGGGTCCTGGCACCACTGAACATTCTCAAGATGCTTTTCCGCTTCTTCCATCGCCGCCGGGTCAAAGGCCGCGATGCTCGCCCCTTCTTCCTGCAACAAGGGGATGATTTCCAAACTCGGCGCTTCGCGCACGTCATCCGTATTGGGTTTGAAGGCAACGCCCAGAATGCCGATGCGCTTGCCCTCCACATCGCCGCCGCAGGCTTTGATGATGCGCAGCGCCATCGACTTCTGGCGCTCGGCGTTCACCCATACAACTGTTTCCACAATATTTTGCGGCGCGCCGTATTTCTGCCCGATCTGGGTCAGCGCCAGCGTATCCTTGGGAAAGCACGAGCCGCCATAGCCCGGCCCGGCATGAAGAAACTTCTTGCCGATGCGCCCATCCAGCCCGATGCCGCGTGCAACGTCCTGCACGTTTGCGCCGGTCTTTTCGCACAGATTGGCGATCTCGTTAATGAACGTGATCTTGGTCGCCAGAAAAGCGTTACCCGCATATTTAATGGTCTCCGACGTTTCGGGCGTCGTAATCACCATCGGCGTTTCGTTGATGTAAAGCGGACGGTACAAAGCCTTCATGACCTCGGCCGCCTTCTCGCTTTCGGTGCCGATGACGATGCGGTCCGGGCGCATGAAGTCGTTGATCGCCGCGCCTTCGCGCAAAAATTCGGGGTTCGAGCAGACATCGAATTGGGCGCTCGGGTTTTCCTCGCGGATGATGCGCTCGACTTCGCGGGCCGTGCCGACCGGAACGGTGGATTTTGTCACGATGACGGTATAGCCGCTCAAATGCCCGGCGATCTCGCGGGCCGCAGCGCGAACATAAGTCAGATCGGCCTGCCCGTCTTCGCCCGGCGGCGTGCCGACAGCGATAAATACGGCTGCCGATCCTTTGACGCCTTCTGCCAGATCGGTGGTAAACGACAGCCGCCCGGCCTCGACCTGCTTGGCGACCAGATCCTCAAGCCCCGGCTCGTAAATGGGAATTTCGCCCTTCTTTAGACGCGCGATCTTGTTCTTGTCCTTGTCGACGCAAACGACCTCGATGCCGAATTCGGCGAAACACGTACCAGAAACCAACCCGACATAGCCGGTACCGACCACTCCTATGCGCATTGCGAAAACTCCTTATAAATCAGGGGTAAAACCATCGCCATCCGGGGGGACACTATCCCTTGCGCCCCCCTGGCGCAATATATTTATACAAGATATTAATATATTTCCATATATTATTATATTATCCCTGCCTCCCTCTCCGGCCCCACGGGAAAACCATTGCAACTACAGGGAAAATTTGGTTAACTCCGGGAACTGGGAATACCCTCAAGTAAAGCGCAAAGGAAAGATCATGGCTAAGAAAGACGACAAAAAACAGGCAAATGGCAACGGCAACGATGCAGCTTCCCCGCTTCCGCTTTTCTACAAAAAGCCCGCACCGCTGGATGCCAAGGCGCATGCCGATCTTTCCCTGAAGAAAAATTTCGGCTTCGGCTTCACCGAGGGCGTCAACGCCATTCCGGTCAACCTGATCGAAATGCCGCAGGTCTGCCATTTCTACCCGATCGCCTTTTCGCCGGACGGCAATGCAACGCCGGTGGCGATCCTTGGCCTGCGCGACAATGAAAACCTGTTCCTGAGGGGCGCGAAGGAATGGGAACCCGATGCCTATATCCCCGCCTATATCCGCCGCTATCCGTTTATTTTCTCGGAAATGCCCAATAGCGACCAGCTCACTCTTTGCATCGACATGGACGATGAAGTCGTCGGCAAGAAGGGCGACCAGCCATTCTTCGACAAGGACGGGAAACCGACCGAGCTGTCGAAGAACGCGCTTGAGTTCTGCAAGTCCTACCACGCCGCAGCGCAGCAAACCGTCGAGTTCAGCAAGGCTCTCGTGAAAAGTGGCCTGCTGGTCGACCGCGAAGCACAGGTTAACGTTTCCGGCGGCAAGCGCATTAATTTCTCCGGATTCAAGATCGTCGATGAGAAAAAACTGGCTGCCCTGCCCGACAAGGAAATCCTTGAATGGCATAAAAAAGGATGGCTACCGTTCATCTACGCGCATCTGTTCTCCGGCGCGCAATGGCAACGCCTGACCAAGCTGCTCAACGACCGCCTGGCCAAGGAAGCCGCGTAACCGTCTGTGGATATTTCCTAAGGTGCCTTGATTCTTGCGCTGTGTCCGTGCTACTCAGGTTCCATCATCATCGAACGATCATGGGGGATATGCTATGGCAAAAGTAGGCGCACAACGAGCTGCCGAGTTGACCGGAAGGTCCAAGTCTACGATCCAGCGCTCAATGAATAGCGGCAAGATTTCCTTTGAACTCGATGCGAATGGCCGCCGGGTCATCGACGTATCCGAACTCGAACGCGCCTTCGGATTTTCTCCCAACGAAACCGAAGACAGCTCCGCTTCCGTCGAACGTGAATTGCAAAAAGCCTCCGCTATGCTTGAGGTCGAGCGCATGCAGATGCGAATCAGAATGCTCGAAGAGCAACTCCACACCGCCAACGAACAAATCGCCGACCTGAAAGAGCAGCGCGACCAGTGGCAGCGTCAGGCCACGCAGGTTCTCATCACCAGCCAGTACAACCAGAAACAGGCCGAAGAACTCCGCGAGGAACTCAGAATTCGTGAGCAAAAAGCCAAGGCGCGCCGCCAGCAGATCATGGAGCAGAGAATGCAAAAACTCCGCCCCGAGAACGAAAACGCGCAGGCTACCGCATCCGGCGGCTTCCAGAGCCTCTGGAAACGGGTAAAAGGCTCCCGCTAAGGACGGGGTATCGCCTCTCCCCCCCCCCCT
>DIHF01000049.1:0-27927 GCA_002420015.1 Micavibrio sp. UBA5703 | reverse complement strand
CCTTGTCATCCTGAAGGGCCGCATGCCCTGAAGGATCTCGTTTTTTGAACCACCACGAACGCAATGCCCCCCTTTGTCATCCTGAGCGGAGCCACGCCTTTGGCGTGGCGAAGTCGAAGGATCTTGGCGAACTTGGCCAGATCCCTCCGCTTGCGCGTTCGGGATGACAAAGAGATAAAGCCTCTTCGCGCCCTTCGCGTCTCCGCGGTAAAATCCCCCCTTGACAAAAGAGGAATATTATCCTAAAATGTCGCCATGGGAAAATTGTCCAAAAAAGAAAAGGCGGGAAAGGAAACAAACAATAAAAGAAGACATAACCCACCCCAAAACAAAAAAATTACGAACGAACTAATGGAAATGAACATATATGAACAAAATCAGATGGTTAGATATGAATTTCCGGGCGAAGTTGCTGCAATATCAAAAATTCTGCTTATGCCTGCAAAATGTTACAATGGGAACGTGGGCGGTAACATCATCACAACGGGATAATGCGATGCGCAATTATTGGCGGATAACGGCGGGTTTGTTTTTGATAGCGGTATTCATTGCCGGCCTAGCGCCTGTTTGCGCCTTGGCCGCAGACCAAAATACGACTACTCCGGTGACTCAAACCCAGCCAGCACCCGCGCAGTCAAAACCGCAAAAAGACGCTATTTCCTCCCTGCCCGACAAATACATCGTGGAGATGGAAAGGTTTTTTGCCTATTGCAAGGATGATGATTACCTCTCGAAAAATTACGATTGCCGCTGCCTGTCAGTGGAATACATCGACATCCGCACGGCAAAAGGATCGCACCTGAAGTCTTCGGAAATTCTGAAGGAAATGAAAAAAGAACAGTGCCTCTTTGATAAGAACGCGGCACCGCCTACCTCCGGCGCGCTTGCCACGGATACTGGAAAACCCGGCACCGATTACGGCGCCATCCCGGATGAATACCTGAAGGAAGCCAATGATTTCTACGAAAGATGCAACGCCTCTTACGATCGCAGCACAAATTACGATTGCGAATGCCTGTCCACGAAATACCTCGATATGCGGATTAAAGAGGGCCCCGAAACGCCGGAAAGCCAGATCATGGTGCGCCTTGCAACCGAATGCCCCAATGTCGAGGGTGCCGCCGGACACTTCTACAGCCAATGCGTTTCGCAGGCAGCCTTGCTGCCAACCAATATGACCGTGGAAAAATTCTGTACCTGCGTTGCCAACACATTCGCCAAGCTCTACAAAACGGCGCATATAACGGCCGGGTCGCAGCAATACACCAGCCTGCAAAGCTCGGCGATGCTGATGTGTACGCAGCTTCCCGGCGGGAAAAAATTCCCCAACCTCGCCTATCCGGATAAACCGGGACGGTAGATTTTACGCCCTGCTCGCAATGGCCAGCGCGCCTGTCGCTCTCGGAAGGATATTCTCTGTATAGAACTTTGCGGTTTCACTCTTTCTTTCCGCATAAGCCGCATCGGCCTTTTCTTTTGCAACGGCCGCGTGATGCGCCAGCAGAACCCCGCCCGCGACGACGCCGAACCCGCCAAGATACGCCGTTGCGATTCCGGCAACGCCGTCCATGTCCTTTGCCTTGACGCGATCCAAAATCGCCTTCGTCGCCGCCCGCAAATCCGCCAGCGCCGGCGCATAAATCTTCTTGTCATCGGGCAGCAACCGCGCCTCCAGCGCATCGAAATATTCATGTGCCGCCTTGCCGCCGTCATCCGCAACCTTGCGGAACACAAGGTCGAGCGCCTGAATGCCGTTCGTACCCTCGTAAATCGGCAGAATACGTGAATCGCGCATATACTGCGCCACGCCGGTTTCCTCGATAAATCCCATACCGCCATAGACCTGCACGCAGATCGAAGCGACCTCGACGGCATTGTCCGTGCACCACGCCTTGACCACGGGTGTCAAAAGCCCCACGCGCTCCTGCGCTTTTTTATCGCCTGCGCCCGCCTTGTCCAGCGCAATGGCAGCCTCATAGGTCAGAGCGCGCCCGGCCTGGGTCAAGGACCGCATGGTCAAAAGCATCCGCCTGACATCCGCATGCGCCGCGATGGCCACGCGGTCGCCGCTCACGAACGATTTCCCCTGCACGCGCGCCGCCGCGAAGTCCCGCGCCGTCTGGTACGCACGCGCGCCGATCGCTACGCCTTGAAGCCCCACGGAAAGTCTTGCATTATTCATCATCGTGAACATGCACTTTAGTCCCTCGTTTTCCCCGCCGATCAGATAACCTGTCGCGCCATCGAACTCCATCGTGCAGGTCGGCGAGGCATGAATGCCGAGCTTATGTTCAAGTCCGATGCATTTCACCTTGTTGCGGCTGCCGCCTTCCAGAATTTTAGGAACGATAAAAAGGGAAAGCCCCTTCACATCCGCTGGCGCATCCGGAATCCGTGCCAGAACAAGATGGATGATATTGCCCGTGAAATCATGCTCGCCATAAGTAATGAAAATCTTCTGGCCGGATATCTTATAGCTTCCATCCTTTTGCCGTTCCGCTTTGGCGCGCAGAAGCCCGAGATCGCTTCCGGCCTGCGACTCGGTAATATTCATCGTCCCGGTCCACTCCCCGGAAATCAGCTTCGGCAGGTAAAAATCCTTTTGCTCCTGCGACCCGTGAAAGGATATCGCCTTGATCGCGCCCTGATTCAAAAGCGGGCAAAGTCCAAAGGACATATTCGCCGCCTGCCACATCTCCTGAATCGGAAAGGCCAGCGCCCAAGGCAACCCCTGCCCGCCATAAGCCGGATCGAAGGGCACGGCATTCCATCCGCCCTCGCAGTATTGCTTGTAAGCCTCTTTAAATCCCGGCGCGGTCGTTACCTTGTCGCCGTTCAGCTTTGCATCATTCCGGTCACCTATCTGGTTAAGCGGTGCCAGAACATCGGTCGCCAGTTTTGCCGCCTCACCCAGAACCGCCTCGACCGTATCGGCGTCAAGATCGGGATGGGAAAAGCCAAGCACCTGCGTCAGCAGAAAATGCATATCCTGAACGGGGGGAACATAGGGAATCATTAAAGAAAATCCTCGTGAAGTGGCACAGACGTTGCAACTCCCAAGGATAGTGTATTTTCAATCTCTACGGTATGTCCTATGTCCGGCCTTGAAAACGTTATACAGAACAATGTATTAGCCTCCCTCACACGCGGCGCGCCCCAGGGCGTCCTGAATGCCATAAAACAGGCCAGTGTCCGTACGGGGGTCAATTTTGCCTATCTCGTCAAACAGGCCGCCGCTGAAAGCAGCTTTAAGCCCGACATAAAGGCCAAAACCAGCTCAGCGACAGGGCTGTATCAGTTCATCGAAAGCACATGGCTGTCGATCGTTGACAAGTATGGCGACAAGCATGGCCTTTCCACCGAAGGAAAATCCCGCACCGAAATCCTTGAGATGCGCAAGGACCCGCAAACGGCCTCGTTGATGGCGGCGGAATTTGCGGGGGAAAATGAAAGATTTCTAAAGTCGCACACCAAAGCCGATATCGGCGAGACAGAATTATACTTCGCCCATTTTTTAGGCGCACCCAAAGCTGCCTCGTTCCTGAACGGCCTTGCCGAAACCCCCTTACAGGAAGCCGCGCTTTTGTTCCCAAAAGAAGCCGCCGCCAACCGCAATGTGTTCTATGATTCCAAAACAGGCCGCGCCAGAACGATGCAGGAAGTTTACAACCTGTTCGATAAAAAATTCGGCGATACATCGGGCAATGAATCTTTGACAGTTGCCTCAACGGAAAAAGAAATCCCGGCGCAGCGCGCTTCGCTTTACGCGTCCTCCGATTACCGCCGCAGCGCCTTTGGAACCGGGCGCGACCTGGCGCTTGAAATCATCGGCAGGCCCGCGCAAAACGACTATAACCGCATCCCGTTCCAGCGGATGATGGCCAACCCGGTCGAACTCATGCTGCTGACACAACTGGATAACCCGTTGCAGGAAAATAACGATAAAACATCGTTGTTTTAGCCTTTGCCGGGCTGTAATCTGCCCGAATGACAAACAAAACCTGTGATTTTCTGGTGATTGGGGGCGGCATTGCCGGGGCCTCCGCCGCCTGTATGCTGTCCACCCACGGTAAAGTTATTGTTGCCGAGCGCGAAAGCGCGCCGGACCACCACTCCACAGGGCGCAGCGCCGCAACCCTCACCCGCGCCTACGAAAACCCGATTGTCAGCTCGCTCATCACCGCCAGCGTCTCGTTCCTTGAAACGGCGCATGAAAGCGAATTTTCACCCACACCCCTTTTGTCATCACGCGGCACGCTCTCAGTAAGCGATGAATCCAGTCTGGAAAAACTCAACCAGTACCACGCAAAATACGCCCCCATCGTCAAAACGCTTCAGCGCCTCGACAGACAGCAAACGCTGTCCCTGCCCGGCACGGGGATACTGAACCCGGCCCACATCGCGGGCAGCGTCCTCGAGCCGGATGCCGCCGATATCGACGTTCATGCGCTGCATCAAGCCTATCTTAAAAATATGAAGGCGCGTGGCGGTGAACTGTTGATGGAAGCCGAAATTATTTCCATGAAACACGATGGCAAAAACTGGCTGGTTGAAACGAAGGCTGGAAACGTTGAAGCCAACATCGTCGTCAACGCCGCCGGGGCATGGGCCGATGAAATCGGCAAACTGGCCGGGGCTGGCACCATCGGCCTGCAACCAATGCGCCGCACCGTGATTACCTTCGGCGGCGCGCCGGATCATATCGACATCACCAAAATCCCTTTCACGCGGGATATTAATACATCGTATTATTTCCGCCCCGAAGGCCGGACCCAGATCTTAGGCTCGTCCGCCGATGAAACGCCGTGCGATCCCTGCGATGCGCAGCCCGATGAAATCGACATCGCCATCGCCGCCGACCGCATCGAAAACGCCATTATCTTCCCGATCCGGCGCATCGAGCACAAATGGGCGGGGCTGCGTAATTTCGTGAAGGACCGCATGCCAGTGGCAGGTTTTGACGATACAGTTCCCGGCTTTTTCTGGCTTGCCGGACAGGGCGGCGCGGGAATCAAAACGTCACCCATCATGGCGCGTATTGCCGAATCCCTCATAACCGGAAGCAACTTCCCGCCGGAACTTTCCGCCTACGGCATCACGGCGCAAACCCTTTCGCCAAAGCGCCTGCGGTCATGAGCGCGCCGGAGGAAATCTTCGTTCTCGATAAACGCGTGCGGCTTTTGCAGCCGCCGGAGGGCTTTCGCACGTCACTCGATTCAGTCATGCTGGCCGCCGCCTGCCCCGCACAGAGGGGGGACAGAATCCTCGATATGGGCTGCGGTGTCGGCGGAGCGGGCCTGTGCGTCTTAACACGCATTCCAGATGCGCAACTTACGGGGATCGACATTCAGGATGACCATATCGACCTTGCAATCCGCAACGCATCACTGAACGGCATGGAGGACCGCACGGAATTTCTTGCCTCGGACGTTTGCGATTACAACGGCGGGAAAAAATTCGATCATATCATCTGCAACCCGCCCTATCAGGAAACGGGGGAGCGCACGCAATCACCATCTTCAAAAAAAGAAACCGCGCACGCCCACCGTGAAGATATAACATTACATGACTGGATCGATTGCGCCGTACGCAACCTCAAGGCCAAAGGCTCGCTTACCGTCATTCACCGCGCCGATCAGGCCGATAAAATCCTGCAAAGCCTGGAGGGGCGCTTCGGCGGCACGGAAATTATCCCGCTATGGCCAAGGGAAAACACACCCGCAAAGCGCGTCATTATCCGTGCCTGCCGGGACAGCCGCTCCCCCGCCACTATCCATCCGGGCCTCGTTCTGCACAAGGAAAACGGCGATTACACCGACGAGGCAGACGACATTCTGCGCCGGGCTTTGCCCATTTCGTGATCTTTATGGTATCTTGGGGGAAATGGACGAGATACGAAACATCCTTGCCAAATTAATCTGGCCGCGCGTAAAGCCGCCGGATGAAAAGCATGCCATCGGGCAGGACAAACCGGAGGAACATCCCGGCGATGATCGCGGCAGAGGCCCGCTACCTAAGGACGATAGAAGGCACGAAGGAATCGGAAACAATCTGGATCTGGAAGGTTAGCAACCCTAGGCGGCCTTCCTCACAGCATCCGCAGTCTTCATCTTCTCACGCAAATACGCGGCAACCTTATCCATGCTGATCCGCTCCTGTTTCATGGTGTTGCGGTCGCGCACGGTAACGGTTTTGTCCTGTATCGTGTCATTATCAATCGTAAAGCAATACGGCGTGCCGACCTCATCCTGACGGGCATAGCGTTTGCCGATATTCTGCTTGATATCGAGATCGACCGGGAACTCCTCGCGCAGCTCCAGATACAATTTCGTGGCCAGCGGCACATGCTCCTCTTTCGCCGTCAGCGGCAATATGGCCGCCTTCTTGGGCGCGAGGGCCGGATGGAAATTGAGATAAACGCCGGACGGGCGCTCTTTATCTATCGTATACGCCTCGCAGATCAGCGCCAATACACCGCGCGACAACCCCGCCGCCGGCTCGATGACATGCGGCATAAAGCGCTTCGACGTATCGACCGGGTCCATGTATTCCAGCTTCACGCCCGAATGCTCCTGATGCGCCGTAAGGTCGAAATCGCAGCGATGCGCGATGCCCTCCAGCTCGCCGAAATCCGGCGCGGTGAACGGGAAGCGGTATTCGATATCCGCCGTGCCAAGGCCCGCCTTGGCATAGTGCGAAAGCTCGTCCTGTCCGTGCTGGCGGAAGCGGATGTTGTCGCTGCGAAGCCCTACGGAAGTCCAGAAATTCTTGCGCTGTTCGAACCAGAAATCGCGCCACATTTTCACTTCGTCCGGATGGCAGAACCATTCCATTTCCATCTGCTCGAACTCGCGGCTGCGGAAAATGAAATTGCGCGGATTGACCTCGTTCCTGAACGCCTTGCCGATCTGCGCCACGCCGAAGGGCACGCGCACGCGGCTGGAATCAAGGACGTTCTTGTAGTTCAGGAATATCCCCTGCGCCGTTTCGGGGCGAAGATAGACCTTGTTCTCCTCGCTCTGGATCGGCCCGGCATGGGATTCGAACATGAGGTTGAAAGCTTTTGGCTCGGTGAGTGTTCCGGGTTCTTTGGCATCGGGACCAATAATATACATGTAGTTTTCTACCGGAACTTCTGTAAGCGGCTGCTTTTTATAGTATTCTTTGTAGCCCAGTTTCTTCAGACGCTTTTCTATCTCTTGTTCTTCCTCATCTTCATGGAAAGCTATCCCCGGCATGTCTTTTCCATGTTGTCCACCAATCCAACAAACAACAAGATGATCCTGCCGATATCTTTTCTTCGTCTCCCTGCAATCCACCATCGGATCGGAAAACCCGCCGACATGGCCAGAAGCCACCCACGCTTTCGGATTCTGGATGATCGAGGAATCAAGGCCGACGATTTCAACCGGCGTACCGTCCGGGCCGATAGGCGGCGTGATGACCATGGCTTTCCACCACAAATCGCGCAGGTTGTTTTTGAGCTCAACGCCGAGCGGACCAAAATCCCAGAAACCGTTAATGCCGCCGTAAATATCCGAAGCCGGGAAAATAAATCCCCGCCTTTTGCACAGCGCCACAATATCTTTCATGTCCACGGTCATCGGTCAGCCTTTTCCTTAAAATCAAACGGTTATCATACGTATTTCCGCCGCGAAAACAAGGGATAGAACACGGCAAATCGCACCCCATAACCCCTTGTTATATAAGCCATGAATCGCGGTTTCCTTGTATTTTTGCGGGTTTTTGCGTACAATGCGCGTAATACTGGAGGTAGAGAAAAATGAATGACCATGATGGCGATATCAGCAGCATCGAGAGCGTTAGCGCTCCGGGCGTTGAGCCAGGGAAGATGAGCGGTTTCCTTAGAAACTGGACGAATGAGGTTAAAAGAGAACTTCAAAATGGGACTCTTGGAAAAAGGAAAAAGGAAGAGGAACTCTGGGATGCGTTGCTGATGGATTCGCTCAATAAGGCACCTTGGGTGATTGAAGCCAGAATGGCCTCCGAAGGCGAACCCATCTACGCGCAGACGTAAGTCCTGATCATTATATGAATTAATAAAGGCGCTGCGAAAACAGCGCCTTTTGTTTTGCCGTCACCGTTTCATCCTCCTCTTGGGCGTCATCCCGGAAAGCGCAAAGCGCTTATCCGGGATTTATGCCGATAATACAAACCACAGGCACAAACCCCGGATAATGCCTGCGGCATTTCCGGGGTGACGGTTACACGCGTATTTTTGAAAAAACTACCGGATCAACACTTGCCGCAGACGACCATTACTCCGCAAAACGAGCAGCCAGCCATTGGCAACGGGCGGTTTTTGGAATGCCTTCACCGCATCGCCGACTTTTTCAATTTTCTGGCCGTTGACCTCGACAATAACATCCCCCGCCGCAGCAACGCTTCCCGCGAACGATCTTTGCGGCGCGCTCAGGATCACAACGCCCTGCTCCTCCGTATCCAGCCCAAGCTCAACGGCCACAGCCGGATTCAAATTTGCAATCGTCGCGCCGTTCAGCGGATGCGGGCCTTCCAGTTTCGTTTCCTGGCGCGTCGGCTCGTCGGGCGGCGCCATCGCCGTGACACTATAAGTTTCCTTTTTCCCCTTACGGAGCACTTCAATCGCCGCGCTCTGCCCCAGCGGGACTGTGGCCATGCGAAATTTCATCTCGGATGGATCACGAATTGCCTTGCCGTTGAAACTTGTGACCACATCGCCCACCGCAAGCCCCGCCTTTTTCAGCGGGCTGGCCGGATGCAACCTTGAAATCAGCGCCCCGCCCGGCTTGCCCAGCCCCAGCGAGGCCGCAATATCAGCCGTCACTAGCTGCGCCGTTACGCCCAGCCAGGGCCGCGTCACGCCGTTCTGCCCGGCCTGCCCGGATTTTTCTGCCGCCAAGACAGTAGCTACCATTTCGCTTGGGATCGCAAACCCGATGCCGAGCGAACCGCCGCTGCGCGAATAGATTGCCGAATTGATTCCCACCACGCCGCCATCCAGCGCCACCAGCGGCCCGCCGGAATTGCCCGGATTGATCGCCGCGTCGGTCTGGATAAAGAAATTGAAATCATTGATATCAAGCGAGGATTGCGCCAGCGCAGAAACAATGCCGCTGGTGACCGTCTGGCCGACGCCGAACGGATTGCCGATCGCCAGCACCAGATCGCCGACCTCCAGCGATTCACTGGGTTTAAGAGCGGCATGTGGAAGCGATTCCCCCTTCGCATTGACGCGCAGCAGCGCCAGATCCGATGGCTCATCAATCAGAGCCAGTTTCGCATCGAATTCCCGCCCGTCATTCAGAACGACCGTGATTTCCTCCGCGCCCTTGATCACATGCGCGTTGGTCACGACCAGCCCGTCCGGCTGGACAATCACGCCGGAACCCAGCGCACTTTCGACCTGACGACGCATACGCCCGCCAAAACCCTGATTGCCGAAAAGTTCGCCAAAGAAAGGATCATCCAGAAAAGGATGGCCGCTGCGCCGCGCCACAACCCGCTTGGTATAGATATTGACCACCGCCGGGGAGACTTTCCGAACCACCGGGGCGAAGGACAACTTGACCTCCTCCCGGCTGGCGGGAACCGCCGATTCCTGGGCCATTACCGGACCGGTCGGCCCTATCAATAAGACTAGCAGTATTATGATAATTCTGGTAATCATGGACAACAATTTAGGGCAGGCCTATATAAATCTCAAGCCCTGTAGGATTAGAACTATGGACAGCAAACGCATAACCGTTCCGCAGATCGCCGCGCATAAAAACCGCGAAAAGCCGCTAGTGTGCCTGACGGCCTATACCGCGCCGATGGCAAAAATTCTTGATCCGCATGTGGATTTGCTGCTGGTGGGCGACAGCCTCGGCATGGCGCTTTACGGCATGGAAAATACGCTGGGCGTCGATCTTGAAATGATGATCCGCCACGGGCAGGCCGTCATGCGCGGAGTCAAAAACGCCTGCGTCATTGTCGATATGCCCTTTGGCAGTTACGAGGAAAGCCCCGCCCATGCCCTGCGGAGCGCCATGCGCGTGATGAAAGAAACCGGATGCGACGGCGTTAAGTTAGAGGGCGGCGCGGAAATGGCCGAGACGATCAAATACCTCACCTCCCGCAACATCCCTGTCATGGCCCATATCGGCCTGTTGCCGCAATCGGTGGTGAAGGATGGCGGTTATAAAGTAAAAGGCCGTCAGGCGGATGAAGCGCAAAGAATTATCGAGGACGCAAAAGCTATCGAAGCCGCAGGCGCTTTCGCCGTCGTCATCGAAGGCACGGTTGAAGACGTTGCCGCTGATATCACGCGCATCATAGGCATCCCCACCATCGGAATCGGCGCTTCGCCCGCTTGCGACGGCCAGATTTTGGTAACCGAAGATATGATCGGCCTGCTGGACGGAAAGCCTGCCAAATTCGTCAGGGAGTTCGCCCGGGTCCGCGAAGTTATTGATTCTGCTGCAGCAGCCTATGCCGAAGCCGTTCGCACACGGGCTTTTCCATCTGCCGAGCAAACCTACACGCGCCCCAAGGCCGTGGATGCAAACAAAAAAGCCTCCTGATGAAAAATGACATTCAGATCGTCCGCACTGCCGCCGATTTGTCGCGTGTGACAGAAAGCTGGAAAGCCGAAAACCTCAAAATCGGTTTTGTGCCCACAATGGGCGCGCTTCATGACGGGCATTTGTCTTTGGTCAAACTGGCGCTCGAAAACGCCGACCGCTGCATCGTCAGCATCTTCGTCAACCCCACGCAATTCGCTCCGCACGAGGATTTTGGACGCTACCCCCGCGACGAAGTGGGCGACACCGCCAAACTGGCCGGCGCGGGCACGCATCTTGTCTACATGCCGGAAGCCAAGGAAATTTACCCGGATGGGCCCGTCAGCACGATCAAGGCGGGAAAGGCCGCGCAGGGGCTTGAGGGCGATTTTCGCCCCACGCATTTCGACGGCGTGGCAACAGTCGTCCACCGTCTGTTTGAACAGGTCCGGCCCGACATCGCCGTGTTCGGCGAAAAGGATTTCCAGCAATTGCAGGTCATCCGGGAAATGGTTGCAGCGCATAACATGGGCGTTGAAATCATCGGCGCGCCGATCATCCGCGATGCCTACGGGCTGGCCCTATCCTCACGCAACGCCTATCTATCAGCCGACGAACTAAATGCAGCACGGCAGTTGAACCTGATTTTAAGCGCCACCACAAAGGGCGGCAACATACAGGCCGCCAAATCCGCAGTCCTCGCCGCCGGGTTCACAAAAATCGATTACATCGAACGGCGCTGGGGCCGCCTTCTGGCCGCCGCATGGATCGGGAAAACACGTTTAATCGACAATATGGAGTAATACTGCATGAGCACAAAGAAAACCGAAGGATCACAAGTCAAAGGAGATTGGAAATATGTGATGTCCGTCTCGCAGGCCCTGCTACCAACTCTGCAGCTTGCATGGGAGAAAAGTGGAAAGACGAAATTGTACCGGACGTGCTATCCAAAAGGAGTAGGTATGGCCAAGGCAGCCTCTCTCGTGGATAGAGGCGAAGTCGGGATAGAAAAATTCGTACCTACCCCACCCGAACAATAAGCAATAAAAAAGCGGCCCAAAGGCCGCTTTTTCAATTCCAATCGCAAGAAAACATCAACCGCCGCGCTGGGAGCCCGTTGTTTTCTTGGCGCTCGACTTCGGTGCCTGATTCTTGGAGCCTTTTACATCGGCTTTCGGCTTGTCGGCCTTGGGCTTTTCAACCTTTTCCTTTTTGGTTTTTTCCTTGGCCTTTTCTTCTTTAGCCTCAGGTTCCTGTCCGGCATCGAAATCCTCGTCGAACTGGACAGGGCCGCTGTCTTTGCCCTTGGCGGACACGTCGCGGTCAACCAATTCAATGACGGCCATCGCCGCATTGTCGCCATAGCGGAAACCCGCCTTCATAATGCGGGTGTAGCCCCCGGCGCGGCCCGCATAACGCTCGGCCAGAACGTCGAAGATTTTCTTGACCTGATCCGCATCGCGCATCCGGGCAATCGCCTGACGGCGCTTGGCCAGAGAGACCTTTGGGTTGTCGTTGGCCTGCTTGCCCATGGTGATGAGCTTTTCGACGTAAGGCTTGAGTTCCTTCGCCTTGGGCAGGGTCGTGACGATCTGCTCGTGCTTGACCAGTGCCGCCGCCATATTGGCCAGAAGGGCCTTGCGGTGCGACTTGTCGCGTCCGAGCTTACGCTGTTTGATACCGTGTTTCATATTACGCTTCCTAAATCTCCGTTATTAAAACGGCTCATCCACTCTTTTTGCCATGTCTTCGATATTCTCAGGCGGCCAACCCTCGACCTGCATACCCAGATGCAGACCCATCGTGGTCAGAACTTCCTTGATTTCGTTCAGCGACTTGCGGCCGAAGTTCGGCGTACGCAGCATATCGCCTTCGGATTTCTGGACCAGATCGCCAATGTAAACGATGTTGTCGTTCTTGAGGCAGTTAGCCGAACGCACCGACAATTCAAGCTCATCGACCTTGCGCAGCAGGTTCTTGTTGAACGGCAACTCGGAGGATTCCTCTTGCGATTTGATCTCTTCCGGCTCATCGAAGTTGACGAAGATATTGAGCTGGTCCTGCATGATACGCGCGGCAAAAGCCACGGCATCTTCCGGCGTGATAACACCGTTGGTTTCAACAGCCAAAGTCAGCTTGTCGTAGTCGGTGATCTGGCCGACGCGGGTATCGGTTACTTCGTACGTAACCTTGCGCACAGGCGAGAACACGCTGTCCACCGGAATGAGGCCGACAGGCGCTTCTTCCGGACGGTTTTGCGCGGCGGGGCGGTAGCCTTTGCCGGTGTCGACCGTCATCTCGATGTTGATCTTTGCACCCTTGTCGAGCGTGCAGATCTCAAGTTCGGGATTCATGATCTCGATATCGGCGCCCGCTTCGATCATCGCGGCGGTGACAACGCACGGACCCGTCGCCGCAAGGCGCATCTTCTTCGGGCCTTCGGCGTGCATGCGCACGGCCAGAGCCTTGATGTTGAGGATGACATCCGTCACATCCTCGCGAACACCTTCGATCGAGGAGAATTCATGGAGAACGCCCTCGATCTGCACAGCCGTCACGGCCGCGCCCTGAAGCGAGGACAACAAAATACGGCGCAGCGCATTACCGAGCGTCAAACCAAAACCGCGCTCCAGCGGTTCGGCGACAACCTTGCCGGTGTGCGGCATATCGCTGTGGGAAACATCCAGTTTCGAAGGCTTAATCAATTCCTGCCAGTTTTTATGTATCAAGGTCAGCTCCTGTTTCTCTAAAATGGTCTTGTGCTTGTATCTCTAATCAACCTAAACGCGGCGTCTCTTGCGCGGGCGGCAACCGTTATGCGGCACCGGCGTAATGTCGCAAATCGCCCTGATCGTAAAGCCCGCAGACTGCAAACCGCGCAATGCCGACTCGCGGCCCGAACCCGGCCCTTTGACCAGAACATCGAGATCCCGCATGCCGTGCTCCTTGGCCTTGCGTCCGGCATCCTCGGCGGCAACCTGGGCGGCATAAGGCGTCGATTTACGCGAACCTTTGAAACCCATCGTCCCGGCCGTGGACCAGGCAACAACGTTGCCCTGTGCATCGGTGATTGTAATGATCGTATTGTTGAACGTCGCGTTCACGTGCGCAACGCCCGATACGATGTTCTTTTTCTCTTTTCTTTTAACTTTTACTGCTGCTACTGGCTTATTCATTTTCTTCTACCCTCTACTTGGTGACCTGCTTTTTGCCGGCAATCGCAATGGCCGGACCTTTGCGGGTACGGGCGTTGGTCGATGTCCGCTGGCCGCGCACAGGCAGCCCGGCGCGGTGACGCAAGCCGCGATAGCATTTCATATCCGTCAGACGTTTGATGTTGATCGAAACTTCGCGGCGCAGATCGCCCTCGATCTTGTATTCGTCTTTTTCGATCTCGGAGCGAATCGCGTTCAGCGTCGCTTCATCGATTTCAGCCATGCGAAGGCTTGTGTCGATGCCCAGAATTTTGCAAATTTTTTCGGCTGTGGTGCGGCCAATGCCGTGAATATAGGTCAGCGCAATCGGAACGCGCTTCTTATCAGGTACGTTAATACCAGCAATACGTGCCATAGAACTTCATCCTTTCAATTTATCCTCGGGCTTTGGAAATATTCCGAAAGTCCCTCGGGCCAAACCGTAATCGGCTCTGCGCGTTAAGCTTCCACCGGCCGGTTTGTAAACCAACAATCTTCGAAGAAAAACGCCAAAAACAGCCCAAATCCTTGAAGATGGCGGGATTATAGGCATTTATCGGGGGGCGTCAAGAACTTTATTGAATGGATCAGGCCGCAGCTTTTTTGCCCAAAACAGCATCGATCTGGCTGGTCACATCGTCCATGGGTGCCATACCGTCGATCCGGCGCAAAATCCCCTTTTTCTCGTAGAAAGGCAGAACCGGCTTTGTCTGTTTATGATAGACTTCCAGCCGTTTTTTAAGGGTTTCGGCGTTGTCGTCGCTGCGCGCGCCGCCGGTCTGCGCCGCCCTGTTCCTGATACGGTCCAGCAATATGCCGTCATCGACCTCAAGAATAATCGCATGGTCGATGGCCCTGCCGATTTCACGGAGCATCTCATCGAGCGCTTCGGCCTGACCCAGCGTACGGGGAAAACCGTCAAGGATGAACCCTTCGGCGCAAGCATCGTCCTGTATGGCGTAAGCCACCAGCTTAACCATAACCTCATCCGGGACAAGCTGTCCGGCATCAAGGATTGACTTCAACATCTGGCCGAGATCGCTGCCGCTTTCGCATTCAGAGCGCAGCATATCGCCCGTCGAAAGCTGGCGTGCGCCGTATTTTTGCTGAATGCGTTGTGCCTGCGTTCCCTTACCGGCACCGGGCGGACCAAACAAAATCAAATTCATGGTTTTCTCTCCCCGTCTTGGTTTTATCTAGCCGCGCCTGCCGCGAAGATTTGCCTTCTTGATAAGGCCCTCATACTGATGCGCGATCAGATGCGAATGAATCTGCGCCACCGTGTCCATCGTAACGCTGACCACGATCAGAAGGCTTGTCCCGCCAAAGTAAAAAGGCATCGCATATTTGGCAATCAGGAATTCCGGCAGAAGACAGATAATAACCAGATACCCGGCACCTATTGTGGTAATTCTGGTCAGCACGTAATCCAGATAATCCGCCGTGTTCTTGCCGGGCCGGATACCGGGAATGAAGCCGCCATACTTGCGGAGCATCTCGGCGTTTTCCTCCGGATTGAATACGATTGCAGTATAGAAAAAGGCAAAAAATACGATCAAACCGCCGTACAAAAACATATAAGCCGGCTGGCCGTGCTGAAGGAATTGCGCGACCGCAGCGGTAAAATCACCACCGGTCGCCCCTGTAAACCCGACGATCGTCAGCGGCAAGAGCAGCAGCGATGACGCAAAAATCGGCGGAATCACGCCCGATGTATTCATCTTCAGCGGAATATGATTCGATTCGCCGCCCATCATCCGGCCTGCCTGCTGGCGCTTGGGATATTGCACCACGACGCGGCGCTGGGCTCTTTCGATGAAAACGATGAAGAAAATAACCGCAACCACCATAAGGGTCAGCGTGAGCAATTCGATAAAGCTGAACTGCCCCTGACGGCCAAGCTCAAGGGTCGAGGCAATTGCGCGCGGCAATTCGGCGACGATCCCCGCGAAGATAATCAGGGAAATCCCGTTGCCCACGCCGCGGCTTGTGATCTGTTCACCCAGCCACATCAGGAACACCGTCCCGCCGACAATTGTAATGACGGTCGAGACACGGAAGAATATGCCCGGATCCAAAACGGCCGGACCATGCGTCCCCTGCATGCTCTCAAGCCCAACCGATAATCCGTAAGCCTGAATCGCGGCCAGAATAACCGTGAAATAGCGCGTGTACTGGTTGATCTTCATACGTCCGCGCTCGCCCTCTTTCTTGAGTGCTTCGAGCTTCGGCGACATGGCCGTGCCGAGCTGCATGATAATAGAAGCGGAAATATACGGCATGATGTTGAGCGCGAAAATCGTCATACGCTGCAACGCGCCGCCGGAGAACATATTGAACATATCCAGAATGCCGCCGCCTTTTTGGGTGAAAATCTCGTTCCATACATTCGGATCGATTCCCGGCACCGGGATATAGGTCCCGAGGCGGTAAACCAGAAGCGCACCGAGCACAAACATCAGGCGTTGCTTAAGTTCCGTGGCCTTGGCCAAAGCGCCCCAATTGGCATTCTTCGCAAGCTGTTCGACGGCAGATCCCATAAAAATCAATCCTTTATTAAAGTGCTACCAATCCCGGAAAATAGAGAAAAGATCACCGGGAAACAAGCCCCCAAAGCCATATTATTCGCCTTTAAGGGTTTTTTCCCAGCCATCGCATTTGGCTTCGACGCGCTTGTATTCCTGCCTTGTATCATGGCCCTTCTGACGGCTGTTAAGTACGCGTCCGGCTTCCCCGATGATCTCCTCGAACTTACGCTCGATCTGCCCCTCAATTCTCTTCTTGATTTCAGGGACACGCTCTGGCGATACGGCACCGGCACCGCGAAACTTTTTAACAAACCCCTTCATTTCACTGCGGGTTTTATCGCTGTATTCTCTCTGCACCCCGCGCAATATCTTGTCATGGCCTTTTTCATGCTCGAGAATCGCCTTGAATTCGCAGCTATCCTCGGGAAAATTCGAAGCCACCAGCAACACCGGCTGCGAATAGAATTTCACCTGTATCGCATCCAGAGAAACGCAAACCTTTTCGCCGATTTCCTTCGTTTTGTACTTGTAGTCCGCCGTCATGATGAACGGGGAAACATGAAGCCCAAGCGTTGTGCCCTGCGCGCGCGGCCCCTGGCTATGCAGCATCGTGAGGTTAAAGGCCGATTGATTGTTGTATTTTTTCGTTTCCTTGGTCAGCGACTTGACCGAGACTTTCGGCTCGACCTTGGGGCATGGCTCCTGCGCCATTGCAGGCATAGCGGCAAACACAACGATAAAAAAAGCGATGCGAAGGACGCTGACGATCATAAACTCCGCCCCATATCTTTACATAAAGACGACATCTTTTTATATTCCTCTTCCGTGTCGATTTTGGCCTGTCTTTGCTCAAGGATCAATGATGCTTGCCGGGTAAAGCTATCAATCCACCTGTATAAGTCCGCGCTGGCCTCATCCTGAACCTTTTGCACATCCTTTGCCGCCACAGGCCCCGTCACATTGATTTGCATTGCCAGATTCTCCATATCCGCCTTCAGCTTTTGCGAATATTCATTATGAAATTCCTTCAGAATCGCTATGTGTTTTTCTTCGTGTTCCAGAACGGCGTTATATGCGCAGCTCCCCTTCCTGAAATTGCTGGCGATATGAATTTCAGGATAGCTGACATATTCGGCCTTTATTTCTTTAAGCGATACACACGATTTTCTTCCTTGGGTAGCCGTTCTAAAGCGCAGATTTGCCTTTATGCTCATCGCGCCGCCGCCGGTCCCCAGAACCTTTTTGGATTTCTGCTGCGGGCTGCCGTGGACTTTCGTAAGGTCGCGGATTGAGTTGCTGCGCACGAATTTCGTATCGGCAATTGCAGACCGGAGCTTCACGACTGGCGCTTCCTCCGGAAGGCACTCAATCGCAAAAGCCTGTAGCGGAAACACCAAAAGTGTAAGCGATAAAAGCATAAGGCGCGTTATCGGCATAAAACTTCCCTCCAAAAGCAAAGCCCCGAATGATCTCCGGGGCTACGCATATTACTCACAACCGATACCGGCCCTATTGTCTACTTCTTCGCGGCCTTGGCCTTTTCAGGCTTCCGGACGACCGGAGCAACCTCGACAACGATAATGTTGACCTTGCCGCCTGCTTTTTCAACGGCGGCAATTGCCGACTTGGAAGCTGCTGAAATGGTCAGCTCGACCTTGTCCTTCAATGCACCGCCCGAAAGCAGTTTGATCCCGCCCTTTTTACGGCGAACGACACCGGCCTTGACCAGCGTTTCTTCGTCAATCGGCTTCTTGGCGTCGATCTGCTTCGCGTCGATTGCTTTTTGAAGTTTGCCAAGGCTCAGTTCGGCCAGTTCGCCACGAAAAATATTGGTGAAGCCAAATTTGGGCATGCGGCGGTAAAGCGGCATCTGACCGCCTTCGAATCCCTTGATGGCAACGCCGGAGCGCGCCTTCTGGCCCTTCACGCCGACACCGCAGGTCTTACCTTTGCCGGAACCGATGCCACGGCCAACGCGCATGCGCTTTTTCTTGGAGCCGTCTTTGGGTTGTATATCGTTCAGTTTCATAGCCTTCTTCCTTATGCTTAATTCTTATGCCGCGTCAACGACCTTCACGAGGTGAGGTATGCTGTTGATCATCCCGCGCACCGCAGGCGTATCCTCCAGCTCCCGTGTTCTGTGCATCCTGCCCAGCCCAAGGCCGAGCAAAGTCTGCTGCTGGTAATCCTGACGGCCGATCGGCGAGCCGATCTGCGTCACAACGATCGTCTTGCCGGAAGGCTTTTTCTTCGCAGCAGCAGGCGCGGCCGCTTCCTTCTTCGGCGCAGCCTTTTTGGCGGGTGCCTTGCTTGCCGCCGGTGCTTTCTTTTCTTTGTCCTCAGCCATGATACCTATCCTTTATAAATTATTCGCCTGCAGCCGCATCAGCGTCGATTTCGACCTGCGACTTGCCGACTTCGCGGCTCGAAACGATCTCACCGACTTTCTTGCTGCGGCGGGATGCGATATGACGCGGGCTCTGAATATTCTGCAGCGCCGCGAAGGTTGCGTTCACCATCGAGTACGGATTGCTCGAACCCAAAGCCTTGGCCACAACGTCCTGCACGCCGATTGCTTCGAACACGGCACGCATCGGACCGCCGGCGATAATGCCCGTACCTTGCTTGGCCGAGCGCAAAAACACCTTGCCGGCGCCATGCTTGCCGTAAACGTCATGGTGCAGCGTTCTGCCATCGCGGAGCGGCACACGGATCATGTTGCGGCGCGCCTGCTGCGTTGCCTTTTGGATGGCCTCGGGAACCTCGCGGGCCTTGCCGTGGCCGTGACCTACACGGCCCTTGCCGTCGCCGACGATAACCAGAGCCGCAAAAGCGAAACGGCGCCCGCCCTTGACCACCTTGGCCACGCGGTTGATACCGACGAGGCGTTCGATCATATCGGATTCTTCGCCGCGCTCGCGATCATTGTCGCGTCCGCGCTCGTTGCCGCCGCGTTCGCCACGCTCACCATCGCGTCCACGCCCACGACCGCGCCCACGTTGTTCGCGTTCGCCGTCTTTGCGTTCACCTTCTTGATTTTCTGCTCCGCGAGCCATTCAATCCATCCTTCTCTAAAAAAACTTTCTTAAATCAAACCAATTAAAACACCAGGCCGCCTTCACGTGCGCCCTCGGCCAGAGCCTTCACCCGGCCATGATACAGATAACGGCCACGGTCGAAAACAACCTTGCTGACACCGGCCTTTTTGGCGCGCTCGGCAACCAGCTTGCCGACAGCCTGTGCGGCATCCTTGTTTGCTCCGCCTTTAACCTTTTCCTTCAGATCCGCGTCAAGCGTCGAAGCTGCAGCCAGCGTCTTGCCTTCCAGATCATTGATGACCTGCGCGTAAATCTGACGGCCAGAACGAAAGACCGACAGGCGCGGACGCGTCTCACGTGCGGCGACACGCTCGAGATTGACCCGGCGGATCTTGTTTCTTGTTCTGTAGTTGCGGCGTTGAGCCGCGCTTAATGATTGTTTCTTTTTAGCCATGATCTTGTCTTTCTATTTCTTCTTGCCTTCCTTCTTCAGGACATACTCGCTTACATAACGAATGCCCTTGCCTTTATACGGCTCCGGCGGTTTGAAACCGCGGATATTTGCCGCCGTCTGGCCAACCTTTTGCTTGTCGATACCGGAAACCTTGATGGCGGTTTGCTCGGTGACTTCAATCTTGATGCCTGCAGGCACCGGGAACCTGACTTCGTGCGAAAAGCCGAGTGAAAGCACCAGAGTCTGCCCCTGCATATTGGCGCGGTAACCGACGCCCCTGATCTCAAGCTGCTCCTCGTATCCCTTGCTGACGCCGACGATCATGCCCTGGATCAGCCTGCACATGGTCGGCCAGACCTGCCTTGCGATCCGGCTGTTCGAGCGCGGGTTCAGGCGCACGATCTTGCTCTTGCTGCCGTCGTCGTTGGCAAAATCCTCGAGCGCAACGGACACTTCGTCGTTCACGCGCAGCGACAACTCGCCGAGCTTGCCCTTGACCTTGACATCCTGACCGTTGACGTTGACTTCAACGCCTGTGGGGATCTTAACCGGGTTTTTTCCAATACGTGACATGTTACTATCCAAACTTTCCTAAACTTAAAACACCTGGCACAAAATCTCGCCGCCGACATTTTCGTCGCGAGCCTTGTGGTCGGCCATCACGCCGTTCGGCGTTGAGACGACCAGAATGCCAAGTCCGTTGTAAAAGCGCGGCATATCCTTGACCGAGCTGTAAATCCGGCAACCCGGCTTCGACACGCGGTCGATCTGGCGGATAACGCCCTGACCGCCGTCATATTTCAGCTCGATCACCAGAACCTTTTTGTTGTTGCCGCGGTCTTCCGCCTTGAAAGCGCGGATAAAACCTTCGTCCTTCAGCACGTTGCAGACGGACTCGCGCAGACGCGAATACGGGCATTCGATGCTTGTTTTTCTCACAGCCTGACCGTTACGAATACGGGTCAGCATATCACCAAGGGGATCACTCATTGTCATGTTGCGATATCCTCCTTTCCTACCAGCTTGATTTCGTTACGCCCGGCAGCTCACCACGAGATGCCAGATTCCGCAATGCAATGCGGGAGAGATTGAACTTCCTGTAATAGCCGCGCGGCCGCCCCGAGAGAGCGCAGCGATTGCGGATGCGCGTCTTGGACGAGTTGCGGGGCATTTCGGCGAGCTTGAGGACAGCGGCAAAGCGCTCTTCCTGCGGCAAGTTCCGGTCATGAATGATCGCCTTGAGCTTGGCGCGCGTGCTTGCCTTGCTCTTGACCAACTTCCGGCGCTTCTTGTCTCGCTCTAACGTACAGGTTTTTGCCATTATAAAGTTTCCTTCCTAAAACTAGTTTCTGAACGGCATCTTGAAGCCGCGCAGTAATTCTTTTGCCTCTGCATCCGTCTTGGCGGAGGTGCAGATCACGATATCCAGACCACGGATTTTATCGACCTTGTCGTATTCGATTTCCGGGAAAATGATGTGCTCGGTAATGCCCAGCGCATAATTGCCGCGTCCATCGAAGCTCCGGCCATTGACGCCGCGAAAGTCGCGGACGCGCGGCAGGGCGATCGTAATGAGCCGGTCGAGAAATTCATACATGCGGTCGCGGCGCAGCGTCACCTTGGTGCCGATCGCCTGACCGTCGCGGATCTTGAACGAGGCGTTCGACTGGCGCGCTTTCGTTACAACAGGCTTTTGACCGGCGATCTGGGCCAGATCGTTCACGGCATTTTCCATGAACTTGCGGTCCTGGGTCGCTTCGCCCACGCCCATATTGAGCACGATTTTCGTGATCTGCGGGCGCTCGTGCTTGTTCTTGTAGCCGTACTTCTTATCCAGAGCCGGGCCGATTTCTTTTTCGTATAATTCTTTAAAACGCGGTTTCATCTTGCTTCTCGCTTATCCAATCGTTTCGCCGGATTTTCTGGCCACGCGGACCTTCTTTCCGTCTTTTAAAACTTTAAATCCTACGCGGGTCGCCTTGCCGCCTTTCGGATCGGCCAGAGCAACGTTGGAAATATGGATCGATATTTCCTTTTTCGCCTTGCCGCCGGGCGTAACCTGCGAAGGCTTTTCATGCTTGGTGACCATATTGATCCCCTGCACCAGAACCCTTTTGTTCACGGCGTCGACACTGATTACCTCACCTTTGGCACCCTTGTCCCTGCCGGTGATGACGATAACCTGATCGCCCTTTTTAATCTTTTTTGCCTGCGCCATGACTAAAGCACCTCGCTCGCCAGAGAAATAATCTTCATATAGCCCGCGCCGCGCAGCTCGCGGGTGACGGGGCCGAAAATACGCGTGCCGACCGGCTCGCCCTGCGCGTTAATCAGAACGCAGGCATTGGTGTCGAAACGGATTTTTTCGCCGTATTTGCGCTTCAGGCCCTGACGGGTGCGCACGATAACGGCGCGCTGGACCGAGCCTTTTTTCACGCGGCCGCGCGGAATTGCATCCTTCACGGATACGATCACGACATCACCGATATTGGCCGTGCGGCGGTGCGAGCCTCCCAGAACCTTGACGCACTGAACCGTGCGGGCTCCGCTGTTGTCGGCTACTTCCATGCGTGTTTGCATCTGTATCATGGCTTAATCTTCCTTCTTCTTGGCTTTCTTGGCGGCCGGTTTTTTCTCTGCCTCTTTTTTAGCGGCGGCAGCCGGCTGCTTTTTTGCCTCATCCTTTTTCGGGGCGGATGCCTTCGCAGGAGCCTTTTTGCCCGCTGCAGGAATCTCACCGCCGCCGACAACCATCCAGCGCTTGCGCTTGGAAATCGGGCGGCACTCGATAATCTGCACGCGGTCGCCGACCTTGAACTGGTTGTTCTCATCGTGCGCGGCGTATTTATCGCTGCTCTTGATGTATTTCTTATAAACGGGGTGACGGTAGCGGCGCTCGACCAGAACCGTTACGGTCTTGTCTGCCTTATCGCTCACCACTGCGCCTTCAAGTATACGTTTTGGCATTTTTCTACTTCCTTATCCTGATTAAGCGGCCGTTTTCTTGGTTTTCTTGGCCTTTGTTTCTTTTTCAGCCGCAGGCTTTTTAGCAGCTTCCTTTACCGGTTTTGCCTTGGCGGCAGGAGCCGCAACACCGGCATCCTTCTGGTTCAAAAATGTCTTCGCGCGCGCAATCGTGCGGCGGGCCTTGCGCATTTGCGCTGTGTTCTGCAACGCGCCGCCGGACTTCTGGAAGCGCAGGTTGAATTGTTCCTTGCGCGTGTCGATGATGACCTTCTTCAGTTCATCCTGCGTTTTCGTTTTCAAATCTTCCGCTTTCATCTTAAGCATCCTCACCAATGCGGCTTACAAATTTCGTCTTGATCGGCAGCTTCATCGCAGCCAGATCGAAGGCCTCACGCGCCAGCTCTTTCGGCACGCCGTCCAGTTCGAACATAATCCGGCCCGGCTTGACGCGGCAGGCCCAGAATTCGACCGAACCCTTACCTTTACCCTGACGCACTTCAAGCGGCTTCTTGGAAACCGGAACGTCCGGGAAAATGCGGATCCAGATCCGGCCCTGGCGCTTCATGTGACGGGCGATCGCGCGGCGGGCCGCCTCGATCTGGCGCGCCGTCACGCGGTCCGGCGTCAAAGCCTTCAGACCGTAAGACCCGTATGCAAGCTGCGTGCCGCCCTTGGCTTTACCGTGGATGCGGCCCTTGTGCTGCTTGCGATATTTCGTTTTCTTTGGACTAAACATTTTCTATTTCCTGTACGTTCTCTTAATTACTGCCTCTGTCCGCCGCCGTGACCTTCGGCCATTCTCTTGTCGCGGGCCAGCGGGTCGTTCTCAAGGATCTCGCCTTTGTAAATCCAGATCTTCACGCCGATAATCCCGTAGGTCGTCAACGCTTCCGAAAAGCCGTAATCAAGGTCGGCGCGCAGCGTATGCAGCGGCACGCGGCCTTCGCGGTACCATTCCGTCCGCGCAATGTCCGCGCCGCCCAGACGGCCCGATACGTTGATACGGATACCGCCCGCGCCCAGACGTTGTGCGCTTTGCACGGCGCGCTTCATGGCGCGGCGGAACGAAACGCGGCGCTCGAGCTGCTGGCAAACGCCTTCGGCAACCAGTTGCGCATCCATCTCTGGCTTGCGAATCTCAACGATATTCAGCGAAACCTCGCCACCGGCGCGGCGGGAAAGCTCGCGGCGCAATGTTTCAATGTCGGCGCCTTTCTTGCCGATGATCACGCCGGGACGGGCCGTGTGGACCGTAACCTTGGTGTTCTTGGCGGCGCGCTCGACGATGACCTTGCTGATACCGGCCGGCTTCAGACGCTCCGTGATGTATTCGCGCAGGCGCAGATCCTCGACCAGCTTTTTGGCGTAGTCGCGGCCCGCGTACCAGCGCGAGTCCCATGTGCGGTTGATACCGACCCGAAGGCCTATCGGATTGACTTTCTGTCCCATACTTATGCTTCCTCTTGAGCTTCCCTGACGACAATCGTCAGGTTGGAAAATTTCTTGACCACAGGGGCGGCGCGGCCTCTGGCGCGGGCGTGGTAGCGCTTCATCTTCAGCGTGCTGCCCACGGTCGCTTCGGCCACAACAAGACGGTCGACATCAAGACCGTGATTGTTTTCGGCATTGGCGATCGCCGACTGCAAAACCTTTTTCACTTCGCCGGAAATGCGGCGCGCATTGAAATCAAGGTCAATCAGCGCCCGCCCGGCATTTTTGCCCCGGATCATCTGCGCCACAAGGTTCAGCTTGCGCGGCGACGTACGGAGATACTTGCCGTAAGCGCGGGCTTCGTTTTCCTTGGTTCTCTTCTTGTTTGCCTTCTGTCCCATAATCTTATCTCGCTTGCTTTATAATATCTTTATCTCACTACGCTGCTTTTTTCGGCGGCGCGGACGGCGCTGCTGCTGCGCCTTCTGCGGCCTTCTTGTCTGCCGAACCGTGGCCCTTGAACAGGCGGGTCGGCGCGAACTCGCCCAGTCTGTGACCGATCATCTGGTCGGTTACCAGCACAGGAATAAACTTGTGGCCGTTGTGAACGCCGAATGTCAGACCCACAAAGCTCGGCAAAATAACCGAACGGCGCGACCACGTCTTGATGACGGTGCTCTTGCCGGAATTGCGAGCCTCGTCCACCTTTTTCAGGACGCTTTTGTCTACAAACGGACCTTTCCATACACTGCGAGCCATCGTTTCCTATCTCCTACTATTTCTTACGGCGGCGGATAATATACTTATCCGTCGACTTGTTCTTGCGTGTCTTCTTGCCTTTGGTCGGCTTGCCCCACGGCGTGACCGGGTGACGTCCGCCCGAGGTGCGGCCTTCGCCGCCGCCATGCGGGTGATCGACCGGGTTCATAACCACACCGCGAACATGGGGCTTTTTACCCTTCCAGCGGTTACGTCCGGCTTTGCCGATATTGATGTTCATGTGATCCGGGTTGGACACCGCGCCGACCGTAGCCATGCACTCACCGGACACGATCCGCAATTCACCAGAAGCCAGCCTGATCTGGGCGTAGCCCTGATCGCGGCCCACGAGCTGGGCAAACGTCCCGGCGCTGCGCACCATCTGCGCGCCCTTGCCGGGCTTCATCTCGATATTGTGAATGATGGTACCGACCGGCATCTTGCCAAGCTTCATGGCGTTACCCGGCTTTACGTCCGTCTTTTCGCCGGCAATAACCTTGCTGCCAACGGCCAGACGCTGCGGCGCGAGGATATAACGCTTTTCACCATCCTTGTACTTAATGAGGGCGATATAGCCCGTGCGGTTCGGATCGTACTCGATACGCTCGACCGTTCCTTCCATATCCCACTTGTCGCGCTTCCAGTCGATCAGGCGGTATCTTTTCTTGTGGCCGCCGCCGATATAGCGCGAGGTCACGCGGCCCTGGTTGTTGCGGCCGCCGGTGCCTTTTTTGCCTTCGGTCAAAGCCTTTTCCGGCTTGCCCTTCCAAAGGCCGCTGCGGTCAACGCTGATGAGCTGACGCGTGCCTGGAGTTCTCGGTTTATATTTTTTCAGTGCCATTTTCTTCTCTTATCTTATCTGTTTGCCTCGGTCTTAAACGCCCGTTCCAACATCAATGTTATGACCTTCTTCGAGCGTCACGATCGCTTTTTTCATGTCGCCGCGCTTGCCCTGATCGGCTCTGAAGCGCTTGGTCTTACCCTTCAGGATCAGCGTGTTGACGCCTTTAACCTTCACGTTAAAAACCGTTTCAACGGCCTGCTTGATCTGCGGCTTGGTAGCACAAAGCGGAACGCGGAACGTAACATGCCCATGTTCCGAGCCCATCGTCGCCTTTTCCGTTACGTGCGGCGCACGGATGATTTCATACATCCATTCCTGCACGCCGACTTTCTTTTTAACTTCTTTCTTGTTCGCAGCCATCGGTCTTATCCTTTAAGCCTTTCCGTCAGATCGTTCACGGCGTCCTTGCTCAAAATCAGAACGTCGCGACGTAAAATATCGTACACATTCGCACCTTGCGAGGGCAGCACATCGATACGCGGCAGATTGGCCGTCGCGCGGGCGAAATTCGCATCGATTTCCTTGCCGCCGACGATCAGCGCCGATTCAAAGCCGAACTTGGCCAGCGCAACCGCCATCGGCTTTGTCTTGTGGTCCTTGGCCTTTGCTTCATCAATAACGATCAACTTGCCGTCCTTCGCCTTGGCGGACAGGGCCGTTTTCATCGCGAGCTGGCGCATCTTTTTCGGCATGCTCCGCGCATGCGAGCGAACAACCGGACCGTGCGCGACACCGCCGCCGATATCCTGCGGACGCTTAAGGTCGCCGGCGCGGGCGCTGCCCGTACCCTTTTGCTTCCAGGGCTTTTTGCCAGTACCGGTCACTTCGGCGCGGGTCTGAACCTTGTGAGTTCCGGCGCGGCGCTTGGCCAGCTGATAATTCACAGCAGTATGAAGTAGATCCGTACGGATCTCTTTCAACCCGAAAACCGCGTCATCAAGCGTGATTTCGCCTGCTTCCTTATTATCGATCGTTTTAACGGCGAGCTTCATGGTTTAGTCCTTTTTCTCTTCTTGCGGCGCTTCCGCAGCAGCAGCAGCTTTTTCTTCCTCGGCCTTCTTGGCAGCAGCCTCGGCCTCTTCCTTCGCCTTGGCTTCGGCCAGTGCCTTCGCATCAACCTTCAATCCTGCGGGCAGCGGAGCCTCGGCAGGGCGTGTTTTTTTCACGGCATCCACAATCAGAACCCAGCCCTTGTCAGTGCCCGGTACGGCGCCCTTGACCAAAATCAGATCGTCTTCAAGATCAACACCGACGATTTCGAGGTTTTGCGTCGTAACCGTCTCAACGCCCAGATGCCCGGCCATTTTCTTGCCCTTGAATACCTTGCCGGGGTCCTGGCGCTGACCTGTCGAACCGTGCGAACGGTGCGACACGGACACGCCGTGGGTAGCGCGCAAACCGCCGAAATTCCAGCGCTTCATAACGCCGGCAAAACCTTTACCTGTCGTCGTTCCTGTAACATCGACGAACTGGCCCTTGACGAAGTGGTTGGGGCCGAGTTCAGCGCCGACCGTCAGGACGTTCTCGTCCGATACACGGAATTCCGCGAGCTTCTTCTTCGGCTCGACCTTGGCTTTTGCGAAATGGCCGCGATTGGCTTTGGATGTACGGTTCGCTTTGGCCTTGCCCGCGCCGAGCTGAACGGCGACATAGCCGTCCTTGTCCTTGTTGCGGACGGCTACCACCTGGCACCCGTCAACCTTGAGCACCGTTACGGGCGTGTGACGTCCGTCCTCGTCAAAGACGCGGGTCATACCCTCTTTCCGTGCGATCAATCCGGTTCTCATCTTTTCTTCTCCAAAACTATGCCGCAGCCGTCATCTGGCCGATTTTGATTTCAACGTCCACACCCGCCGGCAGATCCAGCTTCATCAGCGCCTCGATCGTCTGTGACGCCGGATCCTGAATGTCCAGCAAGCGTTTATGCGTGCGCATTTCAAACTGTTCCTGCGAACGCTTGTCCACGTGTGGGCTGCGGATCACGCAAAACTTCTTGATCTTGTTGGGCAAAGGCACCGGGCCACGCACCTGCGAACCGGTACGGCGGGCGGTATTCAAAATCTCCGCCGCCGCAACGTCCAGAATGCGGTGATCGAAAGCCTTCAGTGTGATCCGTATGTTTTGCGTTTCCATTGTCTTTCGCCCTACTCAACAATCTTGCTGACGAC